>LNEO01000207.1 GCA_001465015.1 Deltaproteobacteria bacterium Ga0077539
GACGATGAGCTTTGCGTCGAGGTCGCGTCGCGTGGGCACGAGCCACTTCGCGCTGAACATGGGCGTCGCGCGACCCTTCACGAGGGCCCACACCACGCCGTTGACCGCGATGCCGCCGACCATGACGAACATCAAGCTCGGGTCCCAGCGGCCGAAGACATCGAGGAAGCCGATGACCTTCTGCGGTTGGGTCATGCCCGCGAGCGCGAGGCCGACGGCGAAGAGCAGGCCCGACACAAACGAGGCGACGAGCTGTCTGCTCTTCGAAGGGTCTTTCGTCGAAGCGCTCATCACGCACCTCCCCGCACGGCGCGCGTGATGAGCACCGAGAGGACGCCCGTCGCGAGGAAGGTCAGCGTGGCGGCGATCGAGCGCGGAGACAGGCGTGAGATTCCGCACACTCCGTGGCCCGAAGTGCAGCCGTTTCCGAGGCGGGTCCCGACGCCGACGAGCAAGCCCGCCAGCGCGACGAGCGCGAGCGGGGCGACGCTGGCGCCGAACGCCGAGGGCGCGACGAGGGCGACCAACACGGCTCCCGCGAGCAGCCCAGCGACGAACGTCGCCCGCCACGCGACGTCTCCGCGCACTGGAACGACGAGGCCGCCCGTGATCCCAGAGATGCCGGCGACGCGCCCGTTGGCCACGAGCAGCAAGCTCGTGCTGGCGCCGATTACGACGCCACCGCCCAGCGCGCGTCCCCATTCGATCAAAGCAGTCATGTGCGTCTCCAGTCCTTTCCTTTGCCCTCCGCGTCCGCGTGGGACGCAGGGGTTCGGATGGACGAGACAGCACAGGCCGTGCCGCGCACGCGCTCGGGCGTGAGACGCGGTCGTTGCGTGCTGCGCACGCATACTGAGCGCGCGGGGCGTGCTCTGCGGGCTGCGAAGATGTTTCAAGCTCGATGAAACGCTGTTTCGTGCGCCGTTCATCGCTGTTTCGCGCCGGGGTGCGCGCCGGCGGTCGACGCTCGGGTAGCGCGCGAAATGTCCGGGGATCTCGGCGATCGACGTCGGGGTGCTCGATGTGCCCGACGCGAGCGACCTTGGCACGACGCTCGCTGAGCGTCTCGTGACAGAGGTGTTCGAATGTTGGTGATCGGGCTCATTCTCGCGACGTTGATCGGCGTCTCGCTCGGGTTGCTCGGCGGAGGCGGATCGATCCTCACGGTCCCAACGCTCCTGTACGTCTTTCACTTGCCCGCGCGCGAAGCGATCGCGACGTCGTTGCTCGTGGTCGGAACGACGAGCCTCGCGGCGCTCGTTCCCCACGCGCGCGCGGGTCGCGTGCAGTGGAAGACAGGCGCGGTCTTCGGCGTGGCGAGCATGCTCGGCGCGTTCGTCGCGGGTCGCTTCGCATCGAGGATCCCCGAGTCGATCCTCTTGCTCGGCTTCGGAGGCATGATGGTCGCGACGGCCATCGCCATGATGCGCAAGCGTCGTCCGGACGCCGCGCCCGCGGACGCCGACGCTCCAGAGACGCCGACGTCGTTGCCGATCCCGCTGATCCTCGCAGAGGGCCTCGTGGTCGGCGCGGTCACGGGTCTGGTCGGCGCGGGCGGAGGCTTTCTCGTCGTCCCCGCGCTCGTGCTGCTCGGCAAGCTCCCGATGGGGCAGGCCGTCGCCACCTCGCTGATGGTGATCGCGATGAAGTCCTTCGCGGGCTTCGCTGGCTACGCTGGCGCCGTCCACGTGAACTACTCGCTCGCGGCGATGGTCACGGTCGCGGCCGTCCTCGGCTCGGTGCTCGGAGGATCGCTCGTCTCGCGCGTGCATCCCGACTCGCTGCGCAAGGGGTTCGGCTGGTTCATCGTGGTGATGTCGATCTTCGTGCTCGGCCAGGAGGTGCCCAAGCTCTTCGGAATGCGCGTCTCGGTCGCGACCCACGGGCCGCAGCTCTTCGCCGCGATGGTCACGCCGCTCGTGATCGCGGCGGTGATTCGCCTCGTGCGCGATCGGGTTACGCCGCCGCCGGCTCCTACGTCTGCGTAGGCCCCGATCCCTGAGTTCACTTGTCCCCTTCCGACGAAAGAAGGATCCATGAACGCTCCGCTGCTCGTACCGCTGGACTTCTCGGAATGCTCGCCGGTGTTGCTCGACGAGGCCTTGCGCTTCGCCCGCGCGTTCGGCGCTCCGCTGCTGCTGTTGCACGTCGGCGCAGCGCCGAGGGGGCTGTCGACTTCGACCGTGATCCAGGGAGAGAGCGGGCAGCGCCCGCGCACCGTGGGTGAGGCGCTCGAGAGCGAAGCGCGCGAGCACCTCGGGCCCCTCGCGGACGTCGCTCGCCGCGCGGGCATCACGGTCGAGACGCGGGTCGAGCTCGGCCCGATCGCCGAGCGCGTGCTCGCCGTCGCCGAAGAGAGCAAGGCCTCCATGATCATCATGGGAACGCACGGCCGTCGCGGGCTCGTCCGCGTCGCCCTCGGGAGCATCGCTGAAGAAGTGCTGCGGCGCGCAGAGGTTCCGGTCGTCACCGTGCGCACGAAGCACAGCGCGTCCTGCGCCGCCTCGAGCTGCGCGACTTGCTCCGGCGATCGAACGGACCTCGATCGAGCGCTCAGCGCCGAGACTCAGGGGTAGCAACGCTTCGCGAGCGGTTCACCTCGTGGCCGAGCGCGCTCGGCAGCGCTTGGGTCGCGCGCTGCCGCAGAGCCGTTCACCGCGATCACGCCGCGTCGCTGCGTCGCGTCGCGCGCAGCAGCTGCCACAGCGACTCGAGCGTTTGCTCGACCGCGACGTGCGCGTACGAGCCGCTTCCGTCGAGCACGAGCTCGCCTCCCTGTCCTCGTTGCACGCGCAGCTCGCTGAAGAACCGCCGCGCGCCGTTCTCGCTTTGCTGTCTCTGCACGCGGACGTTCACGGACGTGATGTCCTGCTCGAAGCCTCGCAGAACATGCTGAGTCATGGTGCGAACATACTGAACGAGCCGATCGCTCGAGGATGGGTCGTCGATGAGAATGTTGATTTGCACGGCGGCCTCCGATCGTCGCGACAGGGGGGGGGCAAGGGGGTCGTCGCTTTCAACTTTGATGCACGCTCGTCTGTTCTGTTATTACGAATTTGTCTAGACATGGATCGGTTTTTTCGATGGTTAGTCCTTGCGATCGAAACGCTTCTGCGGCATCTACCGCCCCGTTGAAGACCTCCTGTCGGTTTGCGGCCGCGATCGTCGCCGTCGCTCTCTCCACTTCGTCTCGCGCCGATGCTCAGCAAGCGATCATCACGATGCCTGCTGCGGACACGACGCCCGAGCGGTCATTCTTCTTGATGCACGAGAGTCAGCTCCGCCTCTGGGGCCCCGCTCCGGCCTGGGCCGGCACGTACTTTCTCACCTACGGTGTGGGCTCGAACACCGAGCTGGCCGTCACGCTCTTCGACATCGGCGTCGATCGCAACGGCGCGCTCTACGGCAACGCGGCGCTGGCCGCGGGCTTCAAGTCCGTGATCCCGTTTCTACGCGACAGCGCCCCGTCGCTCGAGTTTGGGTTGATCACCGGTGGGATGGGCCTCGCGTCGCTGCGTAACGGCTCGTTTGGCGGATGGATGTACGCGATCCCCACGATTCGGCTCCCAGTGCTTCGCACGCGATTGAGCGCAGGCGTGAGCTTCGCGACCGAGCAGCTCTACGGCGCGGGGCGCAACGAGTTCTCCTTCGCCGCGTCGCTCGAGCAGCCGATCCCGATCCCTGGCACTCGTGGGTTTTCGCTCGTGGCTGAGTGGTTCTCGGGCTCACACGACCTGTCCAACCTCATCGTCGGCGCGACGTGGCATTTGCACCCGGCGCTCTTGCTCGTCCTCGGCTGGAAGATCCCCACCCAGGACCAGTTTTTTCACATCAACGAACAGGCGCTGGTCTTCGAGGTCGGCGTGTTCTTTCCCCGCATCGGGCGAGGGCCCGCGTACGACGATCACGACGATCACGGCGATCATGGCGATCACGGCGGGGGGCACACGCGCGAGGGGCAAGCGAACGACGCAGAAGCGCGCAACGCGCACGACAATCACGGGCCCGCGAGCAGCGGACGAGCGCCATCACAGCGCGGCCCTACTGCGCAAACGCCAGGCGATCAACAGGCCCTGCCACCGCATCCGCCCGAGGCGCAGGCGCAAGACGAGCAACGAGCCACGCACCCGTGACGCGCGAGCTTCGCTCCGTGTGAGACGGGGCGCAGCCCGTTCGTGCGTCACTTCTTGTCGGTCTTGATGGCGTTGGCGATCTCGTTGATGACGTTGGGCAGCTGGATGATCGGGTAGCCCGGGTTCTCTGCGCCCGGGGCAGAGACCGTGGCCGCCGCGCCGAACGCCATCGTCGTGACCTTCGCGCTCCAGTCGTCGACCAGGTGCGAAACCTGATCGAGCACCCAAAACGCCTGCAGCGCGTCGAGCCCCGTCGTGGGACGCACGAGGCCGATGCGCAGGTCGTCTTCGCCGTCGATGTAGAAGCACGGGCCGCCGAGCTCGCTGTTGTTCTTCTGCAAGAGCTGAAACAAGAGCTTCGCGTTGCCGCGCTCAGAGGGCCCGAGCTTGGCGACGCGGCCCCACACGCGGATCGTGTCGTTTTCGACTTTGACCTCGATCTCGCTGTTCTTGCGCTTGAGCTTGGCCCATCCCTCTTCGGGCTTCTCTTCTTCGATCGCGACCTTACCGGCCTCGGCGAGGACGTCGATCGCGCCGCGGACGACCTCGTGCGCCGGGCGCTCGGCTTCTTGCGCGTTGGCCAGCAAAACATCAGGGATCTTCACGACGTTCTGTCGCACGAGCCTGCGCGCGTACCGCACGTAGTCCTCCGCCGTGTCGCCTGGAACACAAAACCCCAACCCCTGCGACCACGACAGCGTCATCGTGACGATCCCGATCAACTGCCCCTGCGCGTTGACCAGCGGTCCGCCAGAGTTACCAGGGTTGATCGCGACGTCCGTCTGCACGAAGTACTCCTTCTCGAACTCGCGGTGCGGGTTCGAGATGATCCCGCGCGAGACCGAGAAGCGACACCCGCGCGGGTGCCCCAGGGCGAAGACCTCTTCGCCCACGGTGTACTCCTGGGCCATGTCCTTGTCCGTGTCGAACCAATCGGGCGTCTTCACCGCGACCTTCACGATCGCCAGATCGTGATGCGCGCTCTGGTGAACGCCGACGCCGTGCACGTTTTGTCCATTCGCGAGGATGACTCGAAAGGGACCCACGCTCGGCGCTACGTGTTTGTTCGTCAGAATCCAACCGTCGTCTCCGACGACGAGCCCCGTCCCGAGGCCCTTGGAGTCCTGAATCAAGACGATCTGCCCGGTGCGAGCGCGGATCATCGAGCGGGTTGAGTGCTCGTGCGAGGAGTTTTCGGTCGCGGTTGTGCTCTCGGTCGTCATGGCGCTCGGACGGTACCATCGCCCCCGCGCCCGTCGTCACGCTCGCCGCTGGAATCGCTTCTCTTCGCGCGATCGAGACAGAGAATGTCTCCGCTCTCTGTCCCTTCGTGAGTGGGTTGCTTGACGGCGAGGCGCGAGCGCGAAGAGACTCCGCGCTCTCGAATTCAGTCGCCGCTGGAGGAGTCAGTCACGATGGGTTTGTTCGACGGTTTCATGGGCACGCAGATCAACCTCACACCCAAGGTCGCGCTCGCGGCCGCGATGATCTACGTGAGCGCTGCGGACGGTCACCTCGATGCCAACGAGAAGGGCGACATCTTCAAGGTGATCCCCGACGATCACGTGCTCGAGCAGGGGCTCAACTACGTGCGCCGCACGCCGTTTCAGACGTTTTTGCAGCAGAGCGCCGGGCTTCTGTCCCCACAGCAGAAGCTCTGCCTGATCTTGAACGTCGCGGACATGGCGATGGGCGACGGGTTTCTCGCGCCGCAAGAGCAGCAGATGCTGATCCAGATCTCGCAGTACTACCAGATCCCCGACGCGCATCTGCAGCCGTACGTCCAGGCGTTGATGCTCAAGAACAACCTGTCCGTCTTCGGCTGATCCCTCGCCGCGCGATGCGCGATGCGCTCGTCGCCTTCGATCTGACGAGTCTTCGGCCACGCCGCGAGCGTCACGCAGAGCGCAAACGATCGCGGCCTCGCACCATTGCGTGGCCGCTCTCGTGACGGTGAATCGCGCTCCGTGTGACGCCCGCGGCGTGGTCGAAGGCCCATCTGCGATTGATTCGCTCGAGTCACCCCTCCGTCGCTCGAGCCTCTCCGTCGATCACTCGGCGGGCTGGAGCAAGAAGGGGTAGTGCACCGTCACCGTGTTGCCTTGCGTCGCGGTGAACTGCCAGGTGCGCGCCGCGTTGGCGATGCACTGCGCCACCGAGGGGACCGCGAGGTTCGACTCGCGGACGCTCGAGCCGAGGACGTTTCCCGTCGCGCCGATGATGAAGGTCACCACGACGCGGCCGGCGAGGCCCTGGTTCTGTGAGAGGCCCTGCTCGTGGCAGCGCGTGACCTGGCCGATGTTGCGCTGCACGACGCGGCGGACGATGTCGCGGTTGTACTCGCCGCCCACTTCGGGGGGCATCGGACGAGCGAGCGGGCCGCGCGGTCCGCGGGGTCCGAGGCGCTGCGCCTGCGTCGATCCGAAGCGATCGCCGTCGGGGCGGCCGCCGATGCCCACGGTGCTGAACCCGCAGTCACCGGTGCAGACCGTTCCGTCGCCGTTGCCGCCGGCGCCGAACCCGGTTCCCGTGTTGCCGAGACCGTTGAACCCGAACGCGTCGCCGATGCTGTCGCCGCTGAGGTTGCCCCAGGCGTCGCGGGCGTCGCTGCCCGAAGAGATCATTCCGCCGAAGGGAGAGACCGGTCCCGAGCTCGCTGACTGCATCGGGGTCGCGCCGAGGGCCGCGAAGATCCCGCGCTGCGAGACCTGCTCGCGAGCGTTCATCGGGCGAGCGAGCTGCGGAAGCTGACCGCGATTCTGCACCGCGATGCGACCGTTGCGCGCCGCGCTGTCGCGACGACCCGAGAGGCCTTGCTCGCCGCGAGCTGCCGCGCCCTGCGCCGACTCGGCGTTGACCGACGAGTCCGTGGGCTGCTGCACCTGCTCGGGCGAGCGCTCACGAGCGCGGTTCATCATCGCCGCGATGTCCGCGAGGCGATCCTCGCCGTTCTCCGCCGAGAGCAGGCTCGACTGCGAGCTCGAGAGGTAGCCCGCGCCGACGAGCGAGCCGATCAGCGCGAAGGCGCCCATCGCCGAGGCGATCAGCGCCGGATCGCGGCGCGTGCGGCCGGCGACCTTGCGACCCGCGGCCACCGAGCGCGCCGAGAAGGTCAGCCCGCCGAGCACCATCTTGCAGCGAACTCCCTCGCGGAGCGCCACGTCGAACCCGCCGTCCGAGCGCTGGGTCGCGAGTCCCTCGGCGGCCGCGTCGGCCATCGACAGCTTGCGGCCGTTGATCTCGAGCTCGCCCGTCGCGTTGTTGGCGACGCAGAAGCTCGCGCCGTTGGAGCGCGACACGATCGAGAGGTCCGAGGAGAGCATCGACTCGTCGAGCACCATGCGGTCGTCGCTGTCGGTGCCGGTCGTCGCGACGCTGAAGGTCCGCGCGCCGTCGAGGTGAACCACGCGGAGAATGCTCGTCTGCCAGAGCACCGAGAGCTCGACCACCGCGCTGTCCTCGCGCTCGACCTCGGTGACGTTCATGTCCGAGCGCTTCACGAGTTGAAAGAGCTCCTCGCGATCGATCGAAGAAGACATCGAGGACTTGTTGGCAACGTCGGCGCTGTGCTTGCTCATGACGCATACTCCCCGGCCGGTGTTTGTGCGGATGCACGCCGGCCGATTGGTGGTGAGGGGCCCGATCGCTCGTTCGAGGCGCGTGTTCGTGCGGAGCTTCTCGCTCCGCCGTTCGCGCTCATCGGTCGCGCTCGGTTCGGGGGTATCGACAGGCGCCGTGGGGATTGGTTCCACGGGTTCGAATTTTTTTTCGAGCAGCTGACGAATTCGGGGGGGACAGTGAGAACCACCAGGCCCCCCCGGCGCGTACCATTCAGCGGCTCGACCAATCGCGCTCAACTTGACCGATTCGGACCCCTGCCCGTAGCGTGCATCGTTGAATTTTTAGCTTTTGAACCCTGCTCGCCGGGCGCTTTCGCCTCGATTCGATCCTGGGCCGCGGCGGTATGGGCGTCGTCTTCAAGGGCGAAGACACGAGGACAGGGCAAACCGTCGCGATCAAGCTGCTCAATTACGAGTATGCCGAGCGTCCCGAGGTCGTCTCGCGCTTCATCCGCGAGGCCAACACCATGAGCGCCCTGGCCCACCCGAACATCGTTGGTGTGCTCGGATGTGGGCAAGATCAAGACGGGACGGTGTACCTCGCACTCGAGTATCTCGACGGGCAGTCGCTGGGCGACAGGCTGGTCGAGCTCGGCGTGCTCGGCGTGATCGAGGCTGCGGACATCCTCTTGCCCGTGATGGACGCGCTGTCTTTCGCGCACTCGAGCGGCATCGTTCACCGCGACCTCAAGCCGGACAACATCTTCATCACGCGGCCAGCAGAGGGAACAGTTGCCCCGAAGCTCCTCGACTTCGGCATCGCCAAGACGCTCGACAAGGACTCGACGGCGCTCACGCAGACCGGGTTCGTGCTCGGGACGCCCGAGTACATGTCCCCCGAGCAAGCGCACGGCACCACCATCGGTGTCGGCGCGGACATCTATTCGATGGGCGTCGTGTTCTACGAGTGCCTGTCGGGGGCGCTTCCGACCGGTGATCTCGAAGGCACCGCGATTCTCGTGGCGACCGCGACGGGCAGGATCACGCCGCTCAGCGACCGAGCTCCATGGCTGCCGAAGTCGGTCACCGACGTCGTGTCCAAGGCGCTCAAGGTGAACGCGAGCGAGCGATTTCAGGACATGGCGGCGTTCGCGTCGGCGATGGCGCACGCCTGCGGAATCGTCCGAAAGAGCGGCGAGATCCGGCCTCCCTCGGGCACCCAGGTCCGTCGCAAGACGCAGATGGGCTTGCGCGACCCAGCGCTGAAGGCCTCGTCGCCGTCGCTCGTTCAGTTTCACCAGTCCAACGCGTACCAGCTCGGTCCCATCGCGCCCGCGACGGGTGAGCCGGTCGCAGCAAACACGCGCGGGACTGAAAAGCGACTGACCCCTCTCGCGTGGGTCGGCGCAGCGCTGGCGCTGCTCGCGGTCGGCGCGGGCGGCGCGGTCGCGCTCAAAGGCGGAGGCTCGGACGCTTCGCAGACGGACGGCAGATCGACGGTCTTGCCCGTCGTCGCGGACTCGGGCTCGAGCGCGACGCTCGCGCAGAACGTCGAGGCTGACAGCGGTGTTGTTGCGCAGGACAACAGCGCAGAGGCCGACGCGAGCGCGGAGCCATCGACGGTCGCCCGACGCAACGGCGGTTCGAATTCCAACGCGGGCTCCTCGCCGCGCGGCAACAACGTTGGTCGTGATCCAACCGCTGGCGCGACGGTCGCGGCTGCCAATCAAGGCAACGGCAACAGCAACGCCGCAACGGGATCCGCCGCGACTCCGCCCACACCGAACACCAACACCCCCGCGGCGACGCCGACCGGCTCGAGGCCCACGGGTTCGTCGGGCAGCGGCAACGCTGGGACGGGATCCGCGACGAGCGCGACAACCCGCGCAAACAACACAGGGGCCGCGCCGCCCGTTCTCGGCGAGTACGAGTGATGAACTTCAGAGCAGCGAGTGTGATCGGCGGGGCGTGCGCGCTCCTGGCGCGCGAAGGGCATGCCCAGAGCGCAGCCCCCGCGCAACAACCGACGGCGAACGCGACCAGCGCAGCGCCTGCGACGGGGGGCCCGGACGACGAGCGTCGAGCGGCGGCGCGGCAACGCTTCTTGCGTGGAGTCGAGCTGATTCGATCTGGCGTGTGGTCCGAAGCGCTCACCGAGCTCGAAGCAGCGCGCGACCTGCGCGCGACGCCGCCGGTGTACTTCAACCTCGCGCTCGCGCAGCGCGCGTTGGGGCGCTATCGGTCGTCGGTCACGTCGCTTCGCGCTTTTTTGCGCACGGTGGCGTCGACCGCAGACCCGGCGTTGGTCTCGCAGGCCGAGCAGCTCTTGCAAGACTCTTCGTCGGCGGTCTGTCGTCTCGAAGTGTCGGTCGAGCCGATCGTCGCTCGGGTTCGGGTCGACGGCGAGCCGGTCGAGCTCGGCGCGGGACCGATCGAGCTCGACCCTGGTGAGCACACGGTGTCGGCGAGCGCTGACGGGTTCGCCAACGGAGAGCGAAGGGTTCGACTGGCGCGCGGGAGCAGCTCGGTCGCGTCGCTCGTGTTGGTTCGGACCAACGAGCTCTCGTATTTGCGCGTCGAGAGCAACGTTCCCGAGTCGACCATTCGCGTCGACGGCCGCGAAGTCGGCCACGGAACGGTGGACGAAATCGTTCGCGCCGGCCGACACACGGTGGACGTGCTCGGCCCGCATCACCGCCCGTTTACCCGCGACATTCAGTCGTTTGTGGGTCAGCGACAGGTGATTCGCGCGAGCCTCGCCGACCGCAGGACCGTCTTCGACAGCCCGTGGTTTTGGGTTGTCACTGGAGTCGTCGTCGCAGCGGGCGTGACGACCGCGATCGTGTTGTGGCCTGCGCCGCCGCCGCTGCGCGGGTCGCTCGGCGACGCGACGGCGCCGTAGCGCGTACCCAAAGAGCTGGTGCTGGAGGAACTGACGTGATGACGAAGCACCTCGACAGATTGGCGCTCTTTGCGTGCGTGTTGATCGCGGCGCTGCTCGGCTCGTGCAAGCCGCCGCCGCCGCAGATCATGCTGCGTATCGAGACGGACATCCCTCAGGGCGCAGGGCAGGTGCTCGAGGCGATCCAGATCGAGCTGATGAGCCCGCGATCGGGGATCAACTTTCATCGCAGCCAGGTCGTGATCGGCGCGCGCAGGTTGCCCGGTGATTTCGCGATCAATTGGGGCGGGCGCGACCCGATCCTCGACCTGCGAGTGACCGCACAGCAGCGGGACGCGGCGGATCGCGACGATGGATTTCGCGATTTGTTTACGGTCCGAGCGGTCGCGACGTTTCCGAAGAACGACGCCGTCACGCTGTGGGTCTTTCTCGCGAATCGCTGCTTGATCGCAGAGAATCGTAACTGTCCCCAGGGCTTCACCTGCGGTCGGTCGGGGTGCGAACCCGAGACGCGGGGCGAGCTTCGCCCGACCCGCGAGGACGCCGGGCCCCCGGAGGTGTCGATCGTCTCGGCGCTCGACGCGTCGGTCGGGATGGACGCCACCCCCGAGGCGTCGCGCTGCCCTCCCGGCTTGATTGTGTGTGGCGGAAACTGCGTCGACCCTCGCTCGAACCCGAGCCACTGCGGCGGCTGCGGACAGGCGTGCACGGGCATGGCAGGGGTCGCGACGGCGAGCTGCTCTTTGGGCGTGTGTCGGATCGACCAGTGCGAGCGCGGGCTCGGCGACTGCGACGGTGAAGTGGTCAACGGCTGCGAGACGTCCCTCACGACGGCGACCAACTGCGGCGCGTGCCGCACCACGTGCAGAGCAGCGACCCCCGTCTGCGACGCGACCATGATGCGTGCGCAATGCGCGTCGGGGTGCGCCGCGGGTGTGACGCGCTGCGGGGATACGTGCGTCGACATGCAGTCGTCGCTTCAGCACTGCGGCGCGTGCAACAACATGTGTCCGGATCGGCCGAATTTCACGCGGGTTTGCGCGGCTGGCGTCTGCGGAGGCACGTGCTCTGCGGGCTTCGCTGACTGCGATATGTCCAGCGCCAACGGGTGCGAGGTCGACACGAGCTCGAGTGTGATTCACTGCGGGGGCTGCGGGATGGCGTGCGCTTCTCGGCCCAACACCGCCGTGAGCTGCGCTGGATCGACCTGCGCGTACGCGTGCTTGCCGGGCTTTGGTGACTGCGACGGCAACGCGATGAACGGGTGCGAGACCAACACCAACAGCAGCCTCGGCAATTGTGGTGGCTGCGGGATGGCGTGCGCTCCCAGCGCCAATCAGAGCGCGTCCTGTTCGGCAGGCGTGTGCTCGCGCTCGTGTCTGCCGGGCTATCTCGACTGCGACATGGCCGCGGCGAACGGCTGCGAGGCCTCGTCGAGCGCCTCCACGAGCTGCGGCGCCTGCGGCGTGCTGTGCAGCGGCGCGACGCCGAGCTGCAGCGCGGGAACGTGCTCGAGCGGCTGCGCGGCCGGGCAGAGCAACTGCGGGATGGGCATGTGCGTCGACACGATGACGAGCACGATGAGCTGCGGGGCCTGCGGAAACAACTGCCCCGCGGCGCCCAACGCGACGCCGACGTGCATGGTCGGCGCCTGTGGATTGGCGTGCTTCGCGGGCTACGGTAACTGCAACATGACCAACGCCGACGGCTGCGAGGCGGACCTCATGTCGGACTTGATGCACTGCGGTCGCTGCGCCAACTCGTGTCCGTCGCGGGCAAACGCGACCGCGTCTTGCGCTCGCGGCGCTTGCAGCTTCGCGTGCTTCGGCGGGTTCGAAGACTGCAATCGACTCGCAGCGGACGGCTGCGAGGCTGACCTCGGGTCCTCGAATTCGCACTGCGGGATGTGTGGGCGTCTGTGTCCGGAGATGGTCGCGAACGGCGTCTCTTCCTGCGTCTCGGGCGCGTGCGAGATCATCTGCAACTCGGGCTACGAAGACCTCGACATGAACCCAGGAAACGGCTGCGAGGCGTTGACCTGTCCGGATCGCGGCAATCTCTGCACGTCCCCGCCGACGGATCCGTGCCGGATCTATTCGACGCAGTGTACTGCCCCCAACGTCGGAGACTGCCGTCCCAACGGGTCGAACTGGACGGATGGGCTGTTCTGTCTGGTGCCGGGGACGGGCGCGGGCGGGCAGTGCATGACTGGGACGTGCGTTTCCTCGGGAGGCGACGGGGGGGTGGATGGCGGATGCCCCGACGCTGGTTCGTCCTGCGATCCACGCAACGAGTGCATGTTCGGCGTGGTGATGTGCGCAGGAGACGGCAGCCCGTCTTGCGTCGAGTCGACCCCGAGGCCAGTGGGGGCGATGTGCGTGCTGCCCGGCGGGCTCTCGGGCCTTTGTAACGGGATGGGCGCGTGCATCGATCCGCCGATGGACGGCGGGCTCGACGGATCGCTCGAAGACGGAGGCTCTTCGTTCGAGGACGGCGGTTCGGGCAGACGGGACAGCATCCGCTGAGCGTGAGGACTCCTCGGCAAGCGATCTTCGCGCTCGTGTTGCTCGGGAGCGCACCGGGGCGCGCGCAACAACGACCGCCCCGCGCGGCGACGCGAGTCCGAGCGTCGGACGAAGCCGTCCAAGCTCCGCGCGCGCTGCGGATCGGCGAGGTCGTGCTTCCGTCGTCGGCGACCGACAGCGCGGCGCCGCTCGCGGTGCTGATGGAGCTCGCGATCGACGAGTGGGGGCGCGTGAGCGCGGTGCGCTTGCTGACCTCGAGCGGCGCGCCGTCGGTCGACGAGCGTGTCCTGGCCGCGGCGCGCGATTTCGAGTTCGAGCCTGCGCGGCGCGCAGGACGAGCGATCGCGGCGACCGTTCGCTATCGATACGTGTGCGCGACGCCGGCGAGGCGAGCGTCGGACGAAGACGCGCCGCGCCCGACGCCGCAGCTCGCCGCGCCGAGGCCGAGCAGCGCGCCCGTGTCATCGTCCGTTGGCGCGAGCGCGGCGCGCGTGGCCGAGCGCGAGCAAGGCGCGACCGTCTACGGTCGCCTGGCGTCGAGAGAGATCTTTCGCCGCGAGGTGAGCGCCGACGAGGTGCGGCGCTTGCCTGGCGCGCGCGGAGACGCGCTGCTGGCGGTGCAGAACCTGCCGGGCGTCGCGCGATCGCAGTTCGGCCTCGGGCAGTTCGTCGTTCGCTCGGCGCCGCCCGAAGACTCGCTGGTGTTGCTCGAAGGGCACCCGATCGCGTTGCCGTTTCACTTGTACGGGCTCGCGAGCGCGATCGCCACGGACCTCATCGAGCGCATCGAGGTCGTCCCGGGAAACTTCAGCGCGCGCTTCGGCCGCGTCGCTGGCGGCGTGGTCAACGTGACGCTCCGCGCGCCTCCGCGAGATCGCGTGAGAGCCTCCGTCGATGTCGACGTGATCGACGCTGGGGCGTTCGTGTCCGTTCCCCTCGGAGAGCGGGCGTCGCTCGCGCTGGGCGCGCGGGGGAGCTTCATTTCATTACTGGCACCACTATTCATAGCGCCCGACAGCGCCTCGTTTCGTCAGTGGCCGCGGTACTGGGACTGGCAGGTCGCGCTCGACTGGGACCCCAGCGAGCGCGACTCGATCCGCGTCGTCGGCTCGGGAACGGACGACGCGTTCGTCTCCGACCTCCGCGAGCCGGACCCGAACGACCCGATGTTGCGCGGCGAGGTGAGCACGCGGACGTCATTTCACGGAGTGCAGGCCCGGTGGCGCCATCGCCTCGGCCCGTCGGCGACGCACACGTTTTCGATCGCCGGCGCCTACCAACTCCAAGACGTGCGGCTCGGGCCCGCGGTGCGCTATCGCTTCGAGGCGTTGAACCTCTCGTTGCGCGACGAGCTCGACCTTCGCGTGAGCGCGGCGGCGCGCGTGCTGGTGGGGCTCGACGTGCAGGGGCTTCTGTCCGACGACCAGGTGCGCGCTCCGCCCGTCGCGACCTCGGGCGTGAGCGACCCGATCTCGCCTGCGACGCTGGTCACGTATCGAGCGGTCCGCACCGCGGTCAACCCTGGGCTCTACGCGGAGCTCGAGCTCGCGCCGGCGCCCACGGTCAAGCTGCTGGCGGGCGTTCGGGCGGACTACCTGTCGTACGCGCAGCGCGCGACGGTCGACCCGCGCGCGTCCATGCGCTGGGCGGTCTCGCGTCGGGTCGCTGTGCGCGCGGGGCTCGGCGGCTACTCGAGCGCTCCGCGCGGGTACGCCACGTTGCCCGGCTTCGGAAACACCTCGCTCGCGCCCGAGCGCTGGGTGCACGCAGGCGTCGGCGTCGAGTGGGAGGCGATCGCCGGAGCGCTCGACCTCGACGTCGGCGCGTTTGCAAAGGGGGGCGCATCGGTGGTCGTTGCCAGCGATCGAATCGTCGAGCGAGACGGGGCGCGCGCGCCCGAGCGGTTCTCCAACGACGGGGTCGGTCGCGTCGTAGGCGCTGAGCTCTCGGCGCGGATGCGGCCGGGTCGCTTGCCGCTCTTCGTGCTGCTCTCGTACACCCTTCAGAGCGCCGAGCGCGCGGCGTGCGCCGGGTGCGCCTTCACCACGTACACCTGGGATCAGCCGCACAACCTCAGCGCGTCGGTCGGCGCGCTGCTGCCGCGCGGGTTCGAGCTGGGGGCGCGCCTTCGCGTGAGCTCGGGGCTGGTCGAGCCTCGCGTGACGGGCGCGATCTACGACGCCGCGCGAGACACGTCGCTCACGCTGGTCGACCCGTCGCAGGTGGGGCGGCTGCCTCCCTTTGTTTCGCTCGACGTGCGCGGGGCGTGGCGCTTTCGCGCCGGTCCCATCCGCGGTCAGCTCGTGCTCGAGGTGCTCAACGCCACCAACTACGAGAACGTCGAGAGCCGGCTCTACAGCTTCGATCGAAGGGCGTCGCAGCCGGTGCTCGGACTGCCGATCCTTCCATCGATCGGCCTGTCGGCGAGCTACTGAGCATCTCGAATTCGTGTGCGCTCAAGGGATCGAGTGCAGGATGGTCCCGCCCTCGCCGACGACCCACGCGTCGTCGGGGCTCGCAGCCCACACGCCGTAGAGCGTCCGCGGCGTGACGTCCTCGACCGCCGTCCAGCTCGTGCCGTTCGAGCGCGCGATGGTGCCGCGCGTTCCGACGGCCCAGAGGTTGCTGCGGTCGAGCCCCCAGATCGAGCGCAAGAGATTACGTGTGCCTGCATTCATGGACGACCAGCTCCCGCGCTCGTAGCGGTGAATCGTCCCTGCGTCGCCGGTCACCCAGAACTCGTCGACGCCCGAGGCCCACAGCCCGATCTCGAACGTCACGACGGCGACAGGCAGCGTCGCCGCTGGGGCGATGAAGGACAGCCCGTTCCAACGAAGCATCGTGTCGTCGAGCGAGACGATCCAGAGGTCGTTGGGGGAGGTGCCGCCGATGTCGAGGTAGCGCGTGCGGGTGCCGCCGGTGCGAACGCTGTTCCACCGGGTGCCGTTCCATCGAAACAGGATGTCGTCGGAGTACTCGACGCGGCCGCCGACGATCCACACGTCGGCGCTCGACGTGCCGAACACCGCCCTCGGCAGATATCGAACGGGCGGCGCCGGGACGCGGGCCCACGACCGGCCGTCGTAGTGCACGATCACCAAGGTCCCGAAGGTGTCGTATCCCGCAGCCCACACGTCGTTTGGGGCGATGCCCCACACCGAGCGAAAGCTGGTGTTCGACGCGGGATTGGCGACCGGAGCCCAGACCGTGCCGGTCCAGCGCAGGATGGTCGATCGATCGCCGACGATCCAAACGTCTCGCGATCCGAAGCCCCACACCGAGCGCAGATCCGAGAGCGTCGGCGCGAGGACGCGCTGCCACGCGCCGACCGCGGCGTCCGACGTTGGTCCATCGGCGCTCGCGTCGCCGCTGTCCGCGGGCGCGCTCGCGTCTTCTTCGGGCGAGTCGAATTCGTGTGCGTCGTACGCGTCGACGGCGGCGTCCTCGTCGCGAGGCGGGGCGGCGTCCTCGTCGCGAGGCGGGGCGACGTCGTGCGCGGTCGTGCTGTCGCCGCGCTCTCGGACGAGCGCGACGTCGATCGTGCAGCGCGCGGCGCAAAGCGAAAGGACGATCGCCGCTCCGAGCGACGCGCTCGGGCGGTGAGCCTGCGTCGCTCGCCGAACGAAAACCATGGAAGACGCTACTGTGAACGATTCGCGATCCGACGCAACCGTACGGCGTACATGCTCGCCGGGTCCCTCGCCAACAGCGCTCGTGCGCGCGACCGAGCCTGCTCGTAGTCGCCCGCGCGATCGAGGGCGAGCACGCCCAAGAACTCGCGCTCGTCTCGGAGTCTGCCCCGAGGAAACTCACGATCGTACGCGTCGAGCATCGAGAGCGCCGCGGCAGGGTCTCGCGCGATCGCGGCCAGCGCTTGTTGCAGGGCGTTGTTCTCCCTTTGCTCTGGCGGTTGCGCGAAGGTCTCGTTGGGCAAGGGCAGCCCGCGGCTCGACGAGGACAACGGGCTCGCGGTGCTCACGGGACGCGCGATGGCGCGATTGACCGCGATACGAACGCTCGAAGCGATCGGTCTCGGCGCAGGGGCGGCGAGCACGACGGGGGCGCTCGGCGCGACGGGCGTCGCGGGCGCGATGCTTGTCGTGACGACGTTGGTGACGATCGGCGCGCGGCTCGTCGCGCGCGGCGTTGTGGTGTGCGTCGCGCGAGCGACGGACGCTCGAGGCTCCGAGGGGCGGCTTGGCTGCTGTTGCGCGGCGACGATGGCGACGCTCGCGCCCACGAAAGCGACCCCCGCTGCGAGCTTCGTCGCGGTGATGCCGCTTGCGACGAACCCGACCGGCGCGGCCGCGATCTTGGCGACGGCGTGCGCGGCGACCTTGCGCTCGACGACCGTCATGGGACGCGGCCTGATCGCCGCGGAGAGGAGCTCGCGCGCCTCGTCCGAAAGAGGGCTCGGAAGCTTGGGATCCGCGCTCATCGAGCACCTCCTTTGGGGCTCTTCTCGAGCTCTTTGCGGAGTCTCTCGAATTGCGCGCGCGCGGCGTGCAGCCGCGAATACACCGTGCCGACCGGGATGCTGAGCACCTTGGAGATCTCGTCGCAGGACATCGACTCGACCTCGAACATCACCAAGACGGCGCGCTTCTCGATGTCCATCGCGTCGAGCAGCGAGGCGAGGATGTGCCTGGCTTGTTGGCGGCTCGCGGACTGCTCGGGGTCCCGCTCGATCGACTCGTCGACCACCTCGGGAACTTCTTCGTAGCCCTGCTCTTTGCGCCGCGCGAGCTTGCGGCGATAGCCGGCGACGACTCGCAGGCAGATGCCGAAGAGCCAGGTTGTGAGCGTCGATCGGCCCTCGAAATCGCCGAGCCTGCGATGCACGACGACGAAGACCTCTTGCAGCTGGTCCTGCAGATCTGCGTCGCGAACGCCCATTCGCTGCAGCGTGACCCACACGAAATCGCCGTGCGCCTGATAGACCTCCGCGACGGTCTTGGTCTCCGTTGCCGTCGCCGGCGCCGAGGTCGGCACCGCGCGAACCGCAGCGACTGTCGAGAGTGTGGCGGTCACGTCGGAGCGTAAGTGTCCCATGGACGATCGGCCTTCAGCGAAAGCGTGCGCTGAGCGCGATCCACGCGCCAGCGACGAGCCAGGGTTGCTCGAAGACCGGTGAGTATACGGTCATGCCCTGGGTGGTGCTCGATTCGAGGCCGAAGCGGTAGCGAGTGACGGGGATGGTGCCCTCGATGCCCAGGTCGAGGGCGAGGGGTCCGACGAGGCGAACGGCGCCGATCGCCGCGGTCGACACCGAGAAGAACGCGCGCTGTCCGCTCTCGGCTGACGGACGCTCGAGCAGCACCGCGTGGATGGCGCCGATCGTCGGGCCGATCGCGACGGACAGGGCGAAGCGCGACAGGTCGACGAGCTCGACGTCGGCGCTGAGCGTGACCGTCGAGAGGCCAAAGGAAACCGCGCCGATCGCCGCGCTGTCCGCGCGCTGTTCTGGCAAAAATCGCAGCCAGGATCGCAGTCCGAATCGGCGATAGACGCGCGCATACCCGTGCAGCGCGGCGCCGGTCGACAGGGCGGGGAGCGCTCCGAAGAGCGCCCACGCGCTGAGTGAGACTGCGCCTACATCGACTCTCGGCGGCGGCGCAGGCTGGGCGGGGGGCGTCGAACGGGGGCGTTCTGGCGTCTCGGTCACGGCTCGCGCGATGCCGAGCGCTGCGCGCGTCGCGGCCCGGGCGACCATCGCGTTCTGTGCGTCGAGGCTGGACGCTGTCGGCGCGGCGTCTGGGTCGATCACGAGCGTGATCGCGAACACCGCGGCGTCGACGGCGGCCTCGCACTCGGGGCGCGCGCTCGTGAGGGTTCGGCTGCCGAGGAGCGCTCCGTCGAAGTTGCGGAGGTAGAGCTCGACGGTCCACTGGTTGTCTCGGCGGGCGACGATGGCTTCGATCGACTGCGCCGCGCTCGACGAGAACACCGCGCGCGCGAGGCGCGACTCGACAGCGTCCGTGATGGCGCTCGGGCCGGGGCACTGTTCGGCTCCACCTGCGCGAACCCAGGAGAATCGCAGGGTTCCATCGATCGCGGGCAGAGCCTGCGCAGAGGGTGTCGGTCGCTCGGTCGGAGCCAACGGTGCGGGTTGCGACGGGGGCGATCCGAGGGGTTGTGCGCTTCCTATCGATGCGACGCTGATCGCCGCACCGCAGAGTGTGACGAAGCACAAGCGAGGCACGCGGCCATTGTACCGCACTCGGGCCACGGACACCCGCTGTTGGGCAGAGCGTGACTGCGCGCTGCGAGCGCGGGACGGGGACAGAGGCGCAGAGGCGCTGCGGGCTGACGCGTCGTTTGCGCCCGGCATCGGGGGGCGCGTTGCGTTCTTCGCGCGCTTCGCGCTCGGGCCTGCGTTGGTCCTGCTCACGCTCGCCGTCGCCATGATCGCGCGCAGAAGACCGCGCCGAAGCGATCGCGACCGAGCCTCGAGCACGCGGAGGGGGATTGGGCTGCGAACTCCGAGGAGCTCGCTCCAGTGCGTCCTCGCCGTCATCGTCATCGTCGCGCGATCGTTGGTTCTGCCGCTTTCAGCAGCCCCATCGGACGACCACGCAGCGTCGATTGACGCACCGAGTATCAAATTCGCCGTCGCGGCACGGACGGACTGGCCGCGGAACGGGGCGCCGACGGACCCGCGAGTGCACGACACGAAAGGGACGATCGGCCCAGGAGCAGTCGCGCCAGCTCTGGCACGGAACGGGCTCTTGCACCGCGGCCACGCAACGATCGCTGCGCGCGTCACAGCTGCAATACCGGTCGCCGTCGCGCACGGGCACCATCCGCTCGGCGGCGGTGACATGGCAACGCCCATCCTGCGGCGAGAGGCCGCAGTTCGCTCGATTGCAGCCCGTCTCTGGGGAGGTCGCTTGCACGAGCTGCGGTCGCTCGAGGGTGCACACCCCGTTCGAACAGCGACAGCTCCCCGGCTCCGGCCCGCTCTCGTCGCACACCCGCCCGGCCCGCGGCGCGCCTCCTGCGACGCACATCGAGGGCAAGCACGCGTTGTCCCAACCGCACTCGCTGTCGCGAACGCAGGGGGACGGTGTGGGGGAGGGCAACGACGGTGCGCCGGCGTCCGGCTGCTGCGCGGGCCGCGGGGCCAGGCGCTCGGCGTGCGCTGGGGACACACAGCTATTCGAGATGCCCGAGAGAACACAGAGAAACAGCGCGATCAAAGCCCGCCATGGCTCCCGCGCGTGGACGGTCTGCGACTGCGCAGCAGCCGGTGCGTCGTCGGTCGCGGACAGGCCCGCGCGAGAATGGACGGTCATCGCGAGGCGATTGTTATCCTGTGGGTCGTGCTTGTCGACGCGAGCGCCTGCGCTCGCGGTGGTCGCGGTCGCGTTGCGCTTCGACTTGGCGCCGCGCTTCGCGGTCGCTGCGCGCGATCTGCAATCACACCCGACCGAGTCGCGAGCGAAGGTCGTTGAGCGCGCCGCGGTCACTCGCTCTGGCTCTTGCCGACGCCCAGGCCGTCGGCCACTCGGTTGATGTAGTTGAAGTAGCTCGCGATGAGATTGACCTGCAAGATTGCACGGTCATCGAGCCCCGCTGCGCGAAGCGCTTCGATGTCGGCGCGTCGCATCGCGCGAGGCTCGAGCGTGAGCTTCTCGGCGTACTCGAGCATCGCGCGCTCTCTCGGGCTCAACGCAGCCTCGCGCCAATTGTTGAGGACCGACTCTTTGAGCGACCCGTCCAGGGTCACCATGCGAAGAAACTCCGCGTGACTCTCGCGTCAGTAGAAGCACCCGTTGACCGACGAGACGACCGCGGCCACGAGCTCGTGCTCTCTGCGGCTGAGCGGCAACGATGGGTCGAAGCACGAGGTCATCAGCGCGACCGCGTGCTTCATCGCCGAGGGGATGAGCGAGTGCGCCAACACGATGCTCTCTTTGGCGACCGCTTCGGGCACCTGCATCTTTGCTTGTTGCGCCGGCGAATACTCTGCCGGCAGCGCAGCGCGCACCTCCCGCAGCGCCTCGGCCACGTCGGGGTTGTTCGCGTTGGGGAGCCTCGTCTCGATCCACGCCATCGATCGTTACTAGCATAGACGGGGATGTATCGCGGCTCCGCCTTCGGTTGGCGACAGTCGCTCGTGTTCGCGTGCGCGACGCTGCTCAGCGCGTTCGCCTCGGCGCGCGGCCGACCGGGGCGGGGCGCGCGGCGTCCGCGGGCTGCCAGATCGTGATGCGATAGGTCTTTTGGTCGGTGTCGCCGGTCAGGTACGTGAGGACTTCTCCTGGACAAACGCGGTCGATCGCGACGTTGTCTCTCGTGCGCGCGATCGTTGTGCGCAGCCCCGAGCTCCGCCCATATCGAACGATCCGCGGAGGAAAGAGCCCCTCGTCGCGGGTCAGCGTGACGAGCTGGCACTCGCGGCGGATCGACCCCGTGTCGAGCACGGCGAGCACGCGGTAGAAGTCGTTGCGGCCCAGGTCCACGACGGGGTCGTGCTCCGCTGGGATCGCACGGCCCACAGCGAGCTCGGTGAACGTCGCGTTGATCACCCTTTGCTCTTCGGTCGACAGCGGCCCAGCGATCCTGGGGTGAACGCTGATCCCCGAGCCCACAGCGCCCGAGTTGCGGGCGGACATGTCCCAGAGCAGCGCGACCGTCGGTCGCATCACGGGAATCAACGCCGCCGCCCCCATCGGAACGTCTCGACTCGGCTCGACCGGGACCAGCCCTGCTTCGGGTGGCTCACGCGTCGCCGCTGCGAGTGGTTCTTCGAACGTCGCTGCGAGCGCGGTGAGCGCGTGCGTGGTGTATCCCTGCGCGGGCATGCGCGCCGGCCCGCCGACGACGGACCACGGAGCCCGAAGCGTCTGCCAGCGCACCGTCGCGTCCGCGCGCCTCGCCGGGCGAAAGCCGTCGATCGTCGAGAGCAAGACGCGCGCGTCGAGCGAGGTCGCGCGTCGCGCGCACCAGCCGACGGTCGTAGAGAGCGCGTCGCGGCTCTCGAACTGAAAGCAATCCGGGCGGTATCGAGCGCCCGAGACGCCCTCTGCCGTGACGGATCTCTCGAAGTCCGCGCCTCCCGCGCTCGCCGCGTCGAACAGCGCGGCGTGCTTGGGGGCCGCGTACCCCTCGCTCGTCGTCACGATGAGCGCGACGCACTCGTTTGCGCCGACCTCGAGTCGCTTCGAAAAGCTCGTCCAGAGAGCGTTGAGCGGCGTCACGGGGGCCGAGCCCGACGAGTCTGGACGCAGGCCGCTCGCCTGTGCGCGGGCGAGCGCTGCGTCGTGCGTGGCCTGCCCCGTCGCGGCGTCGATCGCGCGAAGCGGCGATGGCTCCCTGAACGCGTCTCGCCTCGCGACGCCCACCAACACAGCCACTCCCAAAGCAACGATCGCAGAGATCCCGAGACAGCCAATTCGTGCGGACACGAGTACAATCATCGGCGATGTCTACGGGTCGATGCAATCACGCAAGGGCGAAGATGACGGGCGCGCTGGCGTTCGTAGGCGCCCTGCTCGCAGCGCAATTCGTGCATGCGCAGCGCTCTGGCGGGCGTTTCGGCGGCTCAAGCGGCTTTCGGTCGTCGAGCTCGAGCTCGAGCTATCGGTCATCGAGCTCGAGCTCGAGTTACCGGCCATCGAGCTCGAGCTTTCGGTCGTCGAGCTCGAGCTCGAGCTATCGGTCGTCGAGCTCGAGCTCGACTCGAAACGTGTATGTTCCGCCGCCGCCGCCGCCGTGGCTGACCGCGGTGCAATATCGCCGGCCTGCCTCGGCGATGGTGACGACGCTGGTGATGGCGGGTGCGGTGATTCACGCATCGCCCGCCGAGTCCGCGGTCCTGGCGCAGCGCGACGATCACGGCGTGACGCGATACGGTTCCTTTCGCTTCGGACCGGCGGCGCTCGGCGGGCTCGTGGCCTTCGTTCCGCTCGCGGCGTTGAGCGCGCTCGTCACGCGCCAGGCGCCGAGCGCGCCCTACACGCCGTACGCGCAGCAGCCCTCGACGCCGATGGCCCCGGTCCTCGCGCGCACGCAGGGCTACGGAGAGTGCGAGGTCCGCCGCGTGACGATCGCCTTCGATTGGAGGGCGCGCGCGCAGCTTCAGCAGGCGCTCGACCAGATCGCCGCGAGCGTCGATATGTCTTCGCCGCACGGGCTGTGGATGGGCGCTGATCGCGCGAGGCAGCTGTTGCTCCAGTGGCTCTCGAGCGCGAGCGCGGCCTGCTTCGTGTCGCTCAAGGGCAGCGCTTCGGCGGCCGAGCAGCTCTTCGGCCGGGTGTGCGACGACATCAACCGTCGCTACGACGAGGCGACGATCTCGAATCAACGCCGCAACGAGCCCCCGGACGTTCGCGCGCGCCGCGAAGAGGGGCAAGGCTTCGTCGTGGTCTCGATGGTCTTGGGGATCAACGGCGCCCTCGCGCCGTTGCCGGACTGGCCCTCGGTCGACGCTGTGAGACACGCGCTCTCGACGCTCGTTCCTGCGACGCCGGACGCGCTGGCGGCGCTCGAAGTGGTGTGGTCTCCGTCCGTCGATCAGGATCGGCTCTCGAGCGCGGAGATGGCCGTGCTCTACCCCGAGCTCGTGGCGCTGCAGGGCGCCGAGCCGATCGGCCGCGTGTCGTGCCGCGCCTGCAAGACCGTCTACGCGAGAGAGCTCGGTCGTTGTCCGACCTGCGGGTCGCCCGACGCGATCCCGTCACCGGCGTCCGCGGCGCAGCAGAGCCAGGCTTTCGCGCCGTCTTCTTCGCACATGATCCCGTGTCCGTACTGTACAAAGCCCACCCCTGCGTACGAGGTGCAGTGCCAGCACTGCGGCGGACGCGTGAAGAACTGAGAGGGACTCGGACCATGGATTTCGAAGCAAAGATGAAGGAGCTCTTCGCGGACGAGGATCGCGCGAGGGACATGGCGAGGCGGCTGATGCACGTCGCGCAGAATGACCCCCACGCGGCCGCGCGAGAGAAAGACAGCGTGCTCGCCTTCATCCGCGGCCCGATCGAGAAGCACTTTCGCTACGAAGAAGAGCACTTGTTTCCGGCGCTCGAAGAGCACGGCCTCGGGCCAGAGGTCGACGTCGCGAAGAAGCATCACGCCGCGCTCAGGCAAGAGGCGACCAACCTCGAGAACGCGCAGGACGCCAAGGGCATCGCGCAGGCGATCTATTTCGCCGCGCGCTTGATGCTGCATCACACGAATTTCGAGGGCGACTACATCTACCCCGAGCTCAGCAAAGAGCAGTGGCACGCGCTCATCGCCAACACGATGGCCGACAGCAAGTGATCGAAGCGCGCTCGATGCGATAGCGGACGAAGGGGACTGTCGGCGACCCTGCTCGACCGCCTATGCTCGAGCTCGCATGGCTGTCTTCCGATCCAAGTCGGGTGTAGCGCTCGCCACGTTCGCTGCGCTGCTCGCCGCTGGTTGCAATAGCGCTCCGGGCGCCAGCGACTCTGCAGTGATCGACGCGACGAGCGAACGGTCGCCGGACGTCGCGATCGACGACGTTGCCGCCGACGCGGCGAGCAGCGCCGACGTTCACGAAGACACGAGCGTCGCGCCGCCGGACGCTCCGCCGGTCGCGTTGTGCGTGCGAAGCGGGCGCTCGGACGCGGGCGTCAGTGACGGCGGCGCGCTCGCGTGCAACGGCGCGGCGGCGCTCTGCGATCGGCGGTTCGATCAGGTCGCGTACGCGACGACGCACAACGCGTTCGCCGTCGAGGCCGAGCGGTTCGGCGCGCCCAATCAGCGCCGCTCGATGCGCCAACAGCTCGAGGACGGCGTCCGCGGACTGATGCTCGATGTGTATCTCGACTTCGGCCGCGCGCAGCTTTGCCACGGCCCTTGCGCGCTCGGGCGAAGGCGGCTCACCGACGGGCTCTGCGACATCACGCGCTTTCTCGACGAGCGACCGGGCGAAGTCGTCACGATCATCTTCGAGAGCTACGCGAGCGCCGCCGAGGTCGAGCGCTCGTTCGTCGAATCCGGGCTCATCGAGCGCGTCCACGAGCATCGGGCCGGCGAGCCGTGGCCGACGCTGCGCTCGATGATCGAGCGCGATCGCCGCGTGGTGGTGCTCACCGATCGAGATGGAGGCGCGAGGCCCTGGTACCTCAACGTGTGGTCGCACGCGTGGGAGACGCCCTTCTCGGCGAGGACGCCGATGGAGCTCGACACGTGCAGGATGAACCGCGGCTCGCGTGCGAATCCGCTGTTCATCTTCAATCACTTTCTCACCAACCCGCTCGCGTCCCCCGAGCTCTCGGCGATGGTGAACAACGACCCGTTCTTGATCGATCGGGCGCGGCGCTGTCAGCGCGAGACCGGAGCGCTGCCGAACTTCGTCACCGTGGACTACTACGACATCGGCTCGGTGCTCTCGACGACGCGCGCGCTCAACGGGCTGTAGTGTTGGTGTGAACGAGATTCACACTCCGCCGTCGCGCGCGCGGGCGATGCACATCGTGAGGCTCTCGGATGGGGTCCAGCCGCAGGCACCGTTGGTCTGTCGCTCGCAGCGCGCGTCGCGATAGCAGCCGTATTCAGGGAGAAACTCGCAGGTGCTGCCGAGGGGGTGATCGGCGCAGAGCTGGTCTGAGCAGCCCGTGCGTTGGCACGCCGCGACGCCCGAGTCCGGGGCAGGGCCCGCATCGGACGCGCCTTCACAAGCGCCGCGGCGGGTGTACGGCTCGGGCGGGCACGAGCTGCTGCCGAACACCGTGACTCCGCGGCAGCTGCAGAAGGGCCCGAAGTCTGCGGTGCATCCGATCGAGGCCTGGCAGCGCCACGGGACTCCGCAGCCCATCGGGCCCGTGCACATCTCACCGCTGCCGCACTCGCTGCTCGTGGTGCACGTTCGCGGCTCGCGGCCGGTGTCTGCGGGGCCTCCGTCGACGCAGGCCCGACGAGTGCAGACGATTTGTAGCGAGTCGGTGCACGCGCACTCGTTGCATCCGTCGTCGGACGAGAAGTTCTGGCCTGGACGAAACCGTCGTCCGTTGTCCGTCACGCACTCGCCAGCGGCGTCGGGCGAGGTCGCGTCGGGGGGCGTGCTCGAGTCGCTGCTGGCGTCCTGGTCGCTGCCGACGGGCTTGGGGTAGAGGCACCCTTGCGTCGATGCGAGCGCGAGCGATGCGACGGCGAAGAGGACAGAGCGAAGGGGGCGTTGCATGGTGAGTCTCCTCGATAACGTGAAGCGATGGTGTCTTCGGTCGCTCGCCGAGCGAGCGGGCCGATGAATGTGTCTCTTTGGATGAGTGCGTGGCGCGCTGCGAACCCGTGACGAAATCGTCAGCGGCACGCTCGAAGGGCGCGGGCGACGAGCGGCGAGCCGGGCGCTTCGCGGGCGAGCTGCGCGGCTGCGGCGTGGGCGCGCTCGCGTTGACCGGTCGCGCAAAGGGCGTCGACGCGCAGGGCGAGCGATTCGGGGCGGAGCATTCCCTGTGAAAAACGCTGCGAATGCCGGTCGAGCGCGCCGAGCGCGAGCGCGCCGTCGTTTCGCGAGAGCGCTTCGCGGGCCGCGCGTAGCAGCGCGATCTCCTCTGCGAGCGACGATCGCGAGGGGCGGGCCGCGAGCGAAGGAGCGCGCGAAGGAGCGCTGGCTCGCGGCGCGATCGCGACGGTCGCGGCTGGCGCAGGGGTCAGGTGCGTCGTGACGGACGGGGCGACGAGCGGCGCTTGCGTCTGTGGCGCGCGCGGCGTTGGGCGCGCGATCGGCTGCGAACTCGAATGTGTGTGTCTCTGGCTCCCGCTCGTCGCGCCCGCGCGCTCGGTCGCATGGCGTCGCGAGTAGGCGACGGTGGCGCTCACGGAGGCGAGCGCGAGGACGAGCGCTCCGCCGGCGAGCTTGCCGAGGAGGGCGCCCGTGGTCGCGACGGAGGCGGTGGTCGCGAGAGCGGGGGCTGCTGCGGCTGCGGTCGTGGAGGTCGCCGCGAGGACAGAACCACCGGCGGCGACGCCTGCGATCCTGGCGAGGACCGCGCGCTTGTTGCGCTCGCGGTCTTCGGCGGAGGGGGCGTCGCCGACGCGCGCTGCGTCGACGAGCGCATCGAGAGAGGGGTGCTCTACTTCGCGCATCGTTGGCTCCACGCTCGGTTGTGGCGCAGCCGCGCCAGGGCTTGCTCGAGCTCGTGTTTGGCCGCGCGGACGCGGGCGTACACGGTGTTGACGTTGACTCCGGTGGCTTCGGCGATCTCGGGCGCCGAGAACTGCTCGAGCTCCGACAGGACGAACGCTTCTCGCTTGTCGTCGTCGAGGGTCTCGAGCAGTGCGTTGAGGACGCGGGCTGCTTCGGCGCGGGCTGCGCTCTCGTCCGGGGCTTCTGTGTGGGTGTCTACGAGCCGCGAGAGCGCAGCGTCGTCGTGGCTGGTCGCGCGGTCGCGGGCCGTCGCGCGGTGGTCGCGCACGACGCGGCGCAGGATGCCGAAGAGCCAGGTTCTCACTGATGAGCGCCCTTCGAAGTCACCGAGGCGGCGATGAACGACGATGAAGACGTCCTGCACGCAGTCGTCGAGGGCGCTCTCTGGAACGCCGAGGCGCCTGGCGCTACGCCACACGAAATCAAAGTGCTCGCCGTACACCTCGTCGAACGACGAAGGCGCTCGCGCGGCCCCTGCGGGCGCGACGGCGGGGTCGTCGTCGATGGCGGTGAGCGCGAGCTGCATCCTTTGCGGTGAGTGCAGACGGCCCTGGCGATCCGTGATCAAAAGCGAACCTCGACGCCGATTCGGCTCTGAACGCTGAGCGCGGGGGTCTGAAAGAACGTCCCGATCGCTTCGAGATAGAAGGCGGGGCGAGAGAGAGAGAGGGCGCCGCCCACCTCGGCGAACAGCGCAAACGACGGAACTGGCGCGACGGCCCCGTGGACGGCGAGACCGGTCGCGATGCGGGGGGCGAGGGCTTCGCTGGGGTTGGAGACGCCGCGGCCGCGGCCGTGCACGACGGCGCCTTCGAGGGTGGCGCATCCGCCGAGGTCGAAGAGGTTCCAGCGAGCGACGTAGCAGCCGGCGACGCGCGTCGAGTACGCGGTCACGAGCCCCCCTGCGGTGGGGTGTTCGGGGACGAGCGCCGAGCGCTCGGGCGAGTAGCCGAGCGACCACTCGACGCGAAGCGCGCCGCGCCGAAGCGCTCCCCACGCGCTGGCGCCGAGCGCCCACCCCGGAAGCAGCCCGGAGTCTGTCGCGAACGCCGCGCCGATCGACCACTCGAGGGGCGTGCGCGAGGGGGGAGGCGCCGCGCGACGCTGTGCGCGGGCGATGCGTTCGCTCATCGCAGCGGGCGTCGAAGGCCGCGCGCTGTGCTGGATCGCGATCGGCGGCAGCGTGGTGGTTGTTGCGCTCTCTGTCGCGGCTGCGAGCGTCGCGCGCTCGCGGGCTCCCCCCGCGGTGGCCGCGACGGCCGAGGTGTCGGTCGCGTTGCTGTTGGGCGCTGCGTTCGCAGCGGGGCGCGACGAATCCGACGCGCTGGCGATGATCTCGACCACGGGCTCGCGCTCGGGCGTTGGGGGACCACTCGATTGTGTGTGTCGCGCTTCGAGCAGCCTCGAGCCGAGCGCGGGGTTGGCGGCGAGCGCCACGATGAGCGCGGTGGCCTCGGCGAGCGGAGCGCAGTCGCGATCGTCGAGCGATCGGCTCGATGACCGCTGTCCGGCGCGTGACGGCCCCGTGCGGAGGACCACCGTCCATCGACCAGCCCGCCGGGTGACCGTCGCGCGGACGACGATCGTCGAGGGGGGCTGCGCTGGGTCTTGTTGTTCCGTGAGCAGCCGGGCCACTTCGCTGCGGACGGTGTCGGCGGCGGGGCATTGCGAGGGGGCGTTCCACTCGAGATGCCAGGAGCGATGGGCAGACTGTGCCAACGCGCCGCGCGGCGACGACAGAGCCACCGCGAAGGCCGCCACAGCAACCGCGCTGGCACGATCGGTCAGCGCGCCTCGCCGACGCGCGAAGCGTGGACGATCGCTGGCCAGACCGTCGTGTGGCGGCTCGCGGGCGGGGCGTCGCTGTTGTTCGCGTGGCATCGAACCATCGATGCCTGAAGCAGCGATCGTGCCGACCGATCGCGGGTCGTGCTCAGCGCGCGGCGCGGTCGATCCAAGCGTGCACGTTATCCGTGGTCACGAGGTCGGGCGTTTCGAACGGTGCTGTGTACTCGGGTTGACGATCCTTCCCGTGGGCGACGAGCGTGACGGACTCGAGCGAGCCAAAGCCCTCGGGTCTGGTCGCAAAGAGGGTGAACAGCTCGGGCCCTGCGGCTCTGCGTGGCGCTGGCAGAAGATGCGCGCGCTCGCCGGTCCTGGTCCGAGCCACGAAGCCCGCGACGCGGTGATCGACGGGGTCTCGCAGCACCTGCGCTGCTGCGGTCTTGGCGAGCCACTCGCCGACGCGTCCCTCGTGGGGAGCGTCGCGCAAAACGAGCCCTCGCTCCTCGAGCGCGCGATGCACCTGGGTGAGCTCGACGTCGGGCTGCACGGTCACGAGTCGCGACATCGCGTCGATGGAGACCGGGCGCGACGCGGGCGCGATGCTCGGCGCCGGAGGGCCTTCGTTCGGCGCCGGCAAGAGCGGACCTCCTGCGAGCACTCCGTCGCGATCGGCGGCGCGAGCGAGCGAGGCGATCACATCGACGCCAGCGCCGTGTTCGAGGCGCATCGCGCGGCGCTTCGAGCGGCCGACGCCGTGGTGATGGGCGATCGTTCCTCCGGCGTCGTGGGCGGCTTGGAGGGCGCCGGACCACGTGCGCGTGTACAGCTCGAGCGCTCGCTCGTCGTCGGGGCTCGCGCCCACGAAGGTGAAGTAGATCGAGCATCCGTCGGCGTACGCGTGGCTCATGTGCGCCATGACGAAGCCTCCCTCCGCGAGCGCGGCGCGCACGCCCTCGTACAGCGCTTGAAAACAAGCCCACGGAGCGGCGACCTCCATCGTGTCGACCCACAGCCCCTTGGCGTACGTCCCTGGCTGGCGATAGCTCACCGAGTGCCTTCGCTCGAGCCATCGTCGCGCGGGAGCCTCGCCCTCGTCGCGCCCGCCGCACGAGAGGCACGTTCGCCGCGTGCGCGCGACGCTCTCGTCCACCGGCTCGCCGGGCGCACACTCGAACAGCAGGATCAACAGCGAGCGGCCGAACACGCGCTCTCCGAAGGCGAAGTTGAGCGCGTTGATGGCCTTGGACGCGGGCATCGTCCTGCGCAACAGCCACTCTTCGACCGGGTGCCTCGCGGCAGGACTGCGATCGACGACGTGCTTGCTCGCGGACTTCCGTTGCCCCGTGCGAAACACGTACGTATCGAAGGGGTCGTACACGCGACACACCGCGGGGCGAACGCCCGATTGATACAGCGCGCGAACAGCATCCCAGGCCTCGCGCAAGGTCGCGAATGTGTACGCGAGAAACCGCCGCTCCACTGGCGCGGGCCACACGCGCATGTGCGCGCGGGTGACGACGCCGAACAGCCCCTCGCTGCCGACGAAGAGCGCGCGCGCGTCGGGCTCACCCTCGCGAGGAGCGCCCACGGAGAAGGGCTCTCCGTCGGGCATGACCCCCTCGAGGCCGAGGACCATGTCTTCGATCTTTCCGTAGCGGCCCGAGCACTGGCCCGCGCCGCGGGTGACGATCCATCCGCCGAGCGTCGAGCACGCGATCGAGCTCGGGTAGTGCCCTAGCGTCGCGCCGCGCCAGAGCAGCTCGTCCTCGAGGTGTTGCCCGAGCATGCCCGCGTCGATGAGCGCGCGTCCCTTCGGGACATCGAGCGCTCGGACGCGCCGCATCCGCTTGGTGTCGAGCACGATGGTGTCGTCATTGGCTTCGGTCATTCCGCAGACGCCCGAGCCTGCGCCGAAGGGTGCGATCTTGACGCCCGCGCTCTTGGCGAAGCGAAAGAGGGCGCTCACGTGCGCGTCGCTCGAGGGCCACACGACCGCCCGCGGCCCCGTCGCGAGCGCGCGCCCCGCTCTGCGAGCGATCAGTTGTTTGGGCCACAAATCGTGCGCGTACGCGCGTCGCTCGGGCTCGTCGGTCGACACGGCATCGCGCCCAACGATCCGCGCGAGGTCTTCGGTCAATGCGTTCACTGCGCAGCGAGGGTACCTGTGTTTGCGGAGGGTCGGCAGTGAAGTGGATGGCAGCGGGGGCAGCGGGGTCGCGGCAGCTCGCTGCCGCGCCCGCTTGCCTCCCTCGCGCCCTCGCGCCCGTGCGCTATGCTCGCTCGTCGCGATGACCGCTCGTCGTCACTTGCCTGTGCTCAACACGAAGCCCGCTCCCGAGCCCGCGGAGCCCGAGGGCGACGACGCGCCCGCGTGGCACTGGATTCCTCTCGGCATGTTCGCGACGGTCTTGGTGTCGGCGGTGCTCGCCAAGATGCTCTGGGTCCCTTACGCGAGCGCGCAGCTCGCTGCGGTTGGCAGCAACCCCTCGCGCGAGGTGCTCGTCGCGCTCCAATCGAAGCTCGCGCTCTCTGGCGCTGTCGTCGGCGTGCTCGGGACGCTCCTCGGCGGCATGGCGGTGGGGACGCTCGGAAACGAAAAGGTCAACCAGCGACACGGGTTGCTCGCGGGTGCCGGCGCGATGATGCTCCTCGCGCTCTCGAGCGGAGCGCGCATGGGCGCCGGGGGACTGTTGTCCGCGGCGCTGATGGTTCCCATCGGGGCGATGGCGGGCTATGCGGGCGCCGTGGCGGGGCTTCGACTCAAGTACGCCTGGCGTGCGCGACGATCACAGTGATCATCCACCCGATGAGCGAAAGCATCGCGAGCCGTTGAAAGAACGGCAGCGAGGCGTCCAGTAGATGATTTCGTGTGTCGATCGAGAACGCGATCGCGTACATGATCCCGTCGGCCGCGCCGAAGGCGAGCGTGGCCACGGCGAGCGTCTTGAGCGCCAGGGGCGTCGCTGAGCGCACGCTCACCCACGCCGCGGCGATCGTCGCGACGAGCGCGGGAGCAAACGCCGCCGTCACCGCCATCAAGTGCGCGACGCGGTTGACGTCCGACGGCGTGATCGGAACCGCCATTCCCAGCACGCAGCTCGTCACGCCCGCGAAGCGCGTGACCTTGGACGCGCGCGACTCGGGCTCGCGTCGGTCGAGCCTCGCGACCAGCGGAAAGAACGCCGCGATCGCCGCGAACATCGCCGTGGTCCCCGCGATGGCGAGCGTCGCAGCGCGCGCGTTGTCGCGGCCGTTGAGCGCGCGATGGTGGAAGAGATCGCAGTGAAAATTCTTCCAGAACGAGTAGCCGCGGCTCAGCGGGTCGAACCACGTTCCGCCTGGGTACTCGACGATCGCCGCGCCCACCAACAGCCCGAACAGCACGAGCCCCGCGCTGCACAGCACGATGAGCCACCGAGGTGTGCGCGCGATCGCCACGCGTTCAGTCCGCGACGGCCGCGTCTGCGGGCGAGGCCGCGTCGTTGCCAGCGTCTCCGCCAGCGTCCGGTCCCGCGTCGGGCGCCGGCGGTGGAAGGCCGTAACACGCGGCGAGCGTGACCGCGGTGCCTGCTGCGACGACGGCGGTGGCGATGCGAAGCCAACGTGACTGCGTCCGCGCTGGCTTTGCGCCGGCTGCGCAGTTGGGGCACGCGCCCTCGATCACGAATCCACCACACTCACCGCAGCACTCACTCTTTTGCATGGTCGTCTCCCAATGAAGGACAGAAATCAGTGCGCCGAAGCTCGGGCGCCTCGGGCTCGAGGTTACTTGCTCGCAGCGTACCAACGAACAAATGGATGCGTCCGAGCCTTTGTCACCGAGCGCTCTGGCACCGCGCGTGCTGGTCGGCAACACTCCATGACCGTGTCCACGGAGCGAAGACTCGACGTCGTTCACAGCGCATTTCGCCCCGTATACGTCGTATGGGAGCTCACGCTGCGCTGCGATCAGCCCTGCACCCACTGCGGCTCGCGCGCGGGCGACGCCCGCGTGGACGAGTGGTCTACGGACGAAGCTCTGGCATTCGTGTCCGACCTCGCGGCGATGGGAGCGCGCGAGGTGGTGCTCATCGGCGGCGAAGCCTATCTGCACCCTGGATTTCTTCGGATCATTCGCGCGTTGAGGGACCACGACATTCGCGCCGTGATGACCACGGGCGGAAGGTCCATCGACGCCGCGCTCGCGACGCAAATGGTCGAAGCCGGGCTGCAGGGCGTGAGCGTCAGCGTCGACGGCCTCGAAGCGACGCACGACCTGATGCGCGCGTCGCGGGGGAGCTTTGCGCAGGCGTTCGCTGCGATGGGGCACCTGCGTCGCGCTGGCATCAAGCAGCTGTCGGCCAACAGCAATTTGAACCGCCTCAACCAGGGAGAAATCGAGCCGCTCTACGAGCGCTTGCGCGACGCGGGGGTGTCGTCGTGGCAGGTGCAGCTCACGACGCCTCTCGGGCGCGCGGCCGATCGCGCGGGGATGATCCTGCAGCCCTGGGATCTGCTCGAGCTCGTTCCTCGGATCGCGGCGCTCAAAGAGCGAGCGTTCGAGGAGGGAGTGCTGATTCAGCCGGGAAACAACCTCGGATACTACGGCCCCGAGGAGGCGGTGCTTCGGTCGTTGTCACCCACGCAAAGGGACCGCTGGCGCGGCTGTCCCGCTGGGCGCTTCGTGATGGGCGTCGAGAGCGACGGCGCGATCAAGGGCTGCCCGTCGCTGCAGACCTCGCACTACGTCCAAGGCAACGCTCGCCGCGTCTCGCTCTCGCAGCTATGGAACTCCGACACCGGCCCCATCACCTTCACCCGCGCTCGCACGGTCGATGAATTGTGGGGCTTTTGTAAGCAGTGCCCGTTTGCGAGCGAGTGCCTCGGGGGCTGCACGTTCACCGCGCACGCGCTGATGGGACGCCCCGGCAACAACCCGTACTGTCACTATCGCGCGCGGGCGATGGCCGCGCGGGGCCTGAGAGAGCGGCTGGTCCCGGTCGAGCGCGCGCCGGGCGAGCCCTTCGACAACGGGCGCTTCGAGCTCGTCGAAGAGCCGTTGGGCGCAGCGGACGAAGACCACGCGCTGCCCAAAGAGAAGCTCGTGAAGATTCGCCGCGCGCGTTGAGTCGTTGCGGGCCCGCAACGCCAGCGACGCCTCAACGGTGAGTCATTGTGCTGCTCGATTGCTACTTCGACGCGACGAGCGCATCCCAACGCGCGATGCGCTCGTCGTCCTCGCCCATCATCGCGGCGATGTGCGCGCGAACGTACCGAACGTCGAGGGCTGCTCCGCGCACGCCGATCAATCGCTGCAGGTCTGCGATGTCTTTCGGTCGAAAGGAGGATTCGCTCTGCGTCTCGCAGCAACCCGGCCAGGATACGCATGCGCTCTGCGGGCGGCATCGCCACATACGGCGCGCACTCTTCGCGAACGCTCTCGGCGTCGTCGATCACCCAACCTGGCAGGGTCGGCCGCTTCATCTGCGTGCAGAATAGCACGTCGTTGCTCAGCGCTCGATGGGGCAGTGCGCACACGCCTGCCCGCGCGCCGTCGCAGCCTCGCCCCGTCACTCCTTGGGCGACGCCATGGCGGCGACCCAATACAACAGCGCTGCGACGACGCCCACTGCGCGAAAGCCGAACGCCATCGCTGCCACGGGCACCGCGAGCGCCGCCACGACGCCCGCGAGCGCGTTGACCGCGAGCGTCCACGCCACCTTCGGCGCTCCCTCCGTCACGCGCAGCCCGCCGGCAAACGGAACGCCCATCGCCGCCCCCAACGGCGCCACGCACAACACGAACGCGATCACGCGCAGCACGAGCGAGTCCGTCGCGAGCGCTCGCAACGCGGTCGGCAACGCGAGCGCCATGATCGATGCCAGCGCGCCTGCCACGATGGCGCCGGTGCGCGCGCTCTTCGCGGGCGTCGCAGAGCGGCCCACCCAGAAGGCTCCTGCGCTCGACGCGAGCAAGAGCGCGAGCAGCGTCGCGGCGACGGCCCACGTCGGGTGCCCGAGGTAGAGCGTCGCACGTTGGATGAGCACGAGCTCGACGCCGAGGTACGCGCTTCCGAGCGCGGTCGCCCAGAGCGCGGCGCGCCCGTCGAAGCGAGGCGCGCTCGAGTCCGCGGTGTCCTTGGTCTGGTCCGAGCGCTTGCGCAGAGGAGCGAGGACCATGAACAGCGCGACGACGGCGATCGCGATCGAGTCGGTGCTGTAGGTGCGAAGACCGCGCGCGTAGATGGTGTCGCCGCCGGTGGTGTTCCATCGGCGAAGGTCGAGAAACTGAAAGAAGAACGGGCGGTCGTCGCTGACCGGAGAGATGTCCAGCGGATAGCGCTCGACGAAGACGTTGTCTCGCTGGTGTCCGGACGCGAGCGCTACGAGCGCGTGCGGATCGTTCGGCTCGAGCACGACGTCGGGGGCGTAGATCAAGCGAAACGGCGTCGAGATCCCGAAGCCCATCGCCTCGTACACGGGGATGTTCACCGGCGGAAGCGACCGTGACTGCACGAGCGAGCGCAGCAAGCGAATCGCGTCTTGCCGGGCGAACGGCGAGGGGCTCGCGATGATCTGCACGGCGATTCCCTGCTGAAGCACCATGATGTGCCGATCGGGTCGCGTGATCCCGCGCGCTCGAAGCGCCTCGATCGTGGTCGTGAGCGTGCGCAGCCCCTCGGCGCCCGCGCGCGTGATGCAGAGCACTCCCCCAGGCTCGAGCACCATGAAGTACCGAGCGAACGCCTCGCGCGTGTAGAGGTAGCTCTCGCTGAAGAGAAAGGCGCCCGACTGCGCAGCGGCGTACGTGTCCGCGCCGGTCATCACCAGCGCGTCGAAGCGCTCGTGCGTTCGCTCGACGAAGCCCCGTCCGTCCGCGTGAACGATGGTCGCGCGAGGGTCTCCGTAGGGGTCGGCCATGAGCCCCGCGTAGGGGCCGCGCACCAGGTCGATGGTCGTTCGATTGACCTCGACGCCGGTGATTCGCTGCGCGCCGTGGTAGCGCGCCGCGAGGATGTCGGGCCCGCCGCCGAGGCCGATCACCAACACGTTGCGGGGCTTGTGCTCGCGGGGCAGGTACGCGCCGCCGAAGATCGTCGCTTCGAACACCGAGCGCGCCACGTCGGGGTGCTCTGCGATTCCGAGCAGGATCGATCCTGCGCCGCCGTCCTGCGCGAAGAGCCGCATCGGCATCGTGCGATTCACGCGGCCGAATTCACCGGGAAACGCGTAGACCTCCGCGCGCGAGATCGGGTCCCACCGAGCGAACTCGCGCACGGGCGTGTACGCCTCCGCGCTGCGCCCAGGGTAGGCGCGGGCCAGCGCCTGACGGGCGATCCCGTAGAGGTCCGTCGGGTCCGGCGCGAAGGGCAGCGCGCGCGTCGCGATGGGCGCGAACAGCGCAGACAGCGCGAGGGACGCCAGCGCGAGCTTGTGCCTGGGCGCGATGGCCACCGCTGCACACGCGACGAGCGCGGCGCTGATCGCGAGCGCAGGCTCCGCGCCCAACGGGCGCAACAGCGGAACAGGCAGAACGCACCCGAGCGCGCTTCCCACGAGGTCCGCCGCGAAGAGCCTCCCTGCGTCGCGCGAGTGCTTCGCGACGAGGGCTCCCTTTGCTGCGCCGGCCAACAGGTAGGGCAGCGACATCAGCGCGAAGAGCAGCGCCGCGCCCGCGTCGCCCGAGGCCACGCGCGGCGAAGCCACCGCGAAGAGCATGTGCGTCAACGGAATCGACAGCGCCGCCAGCGCAAACAATGGCGAGACGCGCTCTGCGACCTTCGGTCGCGCGCTCGCGAGCACCGCGCCCGCGCCGAGGCCGAGCAGCGCTACAGAGATGGCCGCGTGGACTCTCAACGGGTCGATCGCGTACGAAAACACCCGCACCTGCAAGACTTCGAGCGAGAGCAGCCCGAGCGACGCCAGGGCCGTCGCCAAGAGCGCCGCGCGCGGTGCACGCTCGCCCGCGCGTGTTTCCGCGGGCTGCTCAGTGTTGTCTGCCTCGAGCGCTGGATCGGTCATGAATTCGTGTGCGGTGTTTGCGGGTTGTCTTGGAGGCTGCTCGTGCGGTTCGCGGCGATCGCGGCGATCGCGTAGGCCGCGGCGCTCGCCCAGAGAATGGCTGTGAAGCCGCGCTCGATCGCGACGACGAGCGCGAGCACGCCGGCGACGCTCGAGGCCACGCCGTTGATGACCCATGCCTCTAGGGCGCGCGAGGAGCGACCTTGGGCCATGGCGGTCAGGCCGATGGGAAAGGGTGTTCCCAGCGCCATGCCGACGAGCCCGACGGTGAGCGAGGCGATGGCGATGCGGCCTTCGAGTGACCACTGCGCGCACGCGCGCAAAAGCGACGGGAGCCCCAGGGCGACGGTCGCGACGACCGCGGCGCTCATCGCGGTGGCGCTGCGAGGCGTGAGCTTCCATCGCGGCGAGAGCGCGCTGCCGATCCCTGATCCCACGAGCAGCGACGAGAGCACCACGGTGAGCGCGTACGTGGGATAGCCCAGAAACTGCGTCACCCGCGGGATCATCGCGGTCTCGACGGCCAGGTAGCCCACGCCGAGCGCCACGAAGTACACAGAGCGCCGCGGGCCCAATCGGTCTTCGCCGAGGTCCCGGCGAGCGGCCCATAGAATCAAAGCCCCCAGCAGCGATACGAGCAGCGCCGACACGATGAGCACGAGCTGTCCGCTCGCGGAGCCGAGGATCTGATCGCGGCTCGAGAACAGCTTGGCGAGCCGGGTGTGCTCGAAGAAGAACGGCGCGTCGTCGGTCGTCGGCTCGACGCGAAACGAGTACGCGCTCAGCCAACGCCGCCGCGCCGCGAGGTCTCCCGCGGCGAAATACTCGCGAAACGGGCTCTCTCCGCCCTGCGCGTCCGGCGACCACGCCACGCGATAGCCCAGCGTGGTCGACAAGAGCCTCGCCCGTCGCAGCTCGTCCGCGGTAAACGGCCGTCGCATCACCACGACCATCGAGAAGTCCATGTCCGAGCCGGGCGCGGGCGTGGCCGCGATGAACGTCCTCGGCCCAGCGTCGCCGAGCCCGGCTTGATGCGTCGCCTCGTCGATCGTCGCGACGAGGCGAATCGTCTGACGATCGGGGTGATAGAGCCAGCGGGTGAGGGTGAGCGTTCCGCCGGGCGTGAGGCGGTCGAGGTACGCACGCAGGGCCTCGACCGTGTAGAGGTAGTTCTCGGTCAGCGCGAAGGCGCCCGCTTGAGACGCGGCGTACGTGTCGACGCCCGAGAGCTGCACGAGGTCGTACCGCGTGGTGAGCCGCTCGAGCACCGAGCGGCCTTCGCCGAGCACCAGGCGCACCCGCGGATCGCGAAAGAGATCTCCCGAAAACTCCGCGAATCGCCCGCGAACCCCGCCCACGATAACAGGGTTGATCTCGACCGCGTCCACCTCTTCGACGCCGTAGTGAAGCGCGGCTCGCACATCGAGCCCGCCCCCGGCGCCGATGACCAGCGTGTTGGCGGTGGGCGTCCTCGCGACGCGACGAAGCTGCTGCGCAAACGCGGTGGGCAGCCGGTCGAACATCGGGTGCTCGGCGCGGGTGCGGCCGTCTTCTCCGCGCGTTCCGCGGAGGATGGAGGTGATGGCCCAGCCGTCGATCACGATGCCGACCTGCTCTGGCAGGTTCGAGTCGACCCCTTCGCGGCCCCACATCCCGAGGTGCAGCGGGTTGCGAAAGAAGTCTACGCACGCGATGGACGTGCAGCGCCGCTCGATCGTGTCCTGTCTTTCGACTCGTGGAAAGAGCTTCGCGTTGCGCGCGTACACGACAGGGTTCATCGGGTCGCGCGCGAGCAGCGAATAAGACGCACACAAAATGGCCAGCGCGACCGCCGCGCTAGGGCGCTTCCATCGCGGCAGCGCGTCGACGGGCCTGGCGTCTTGCCGCGAAAGCGCCTCGCGTCCGAAGCCTACGGCCGCGAGGCTCGCCAAGAGCCCCGCGACCGCGCAGCCTCCCGCGCCGCCGCCGAGGTGATCCATCGCGACGACGGCGAGCGCGCCCGAGAGGCCAGAGCCCGCGAGGTCCGCGCCGTAGAGCGCGCCGGTGTGCTCTTTCTTCGCCGCGCCGAGGATGCGCGAGATCGCGAAGCCGATCCCTGTAAAGGGCGCGAGGACCATCGTGACGAGCAGCACGTAGAGCGCAAACTGCCCGACGCTCGCGAAGATGGACTGGTAGAAGGGCATCCTCGGCAGGGCCAGGAGGAGCACGAGGATGGACGCGCCGGCGCCCGCCGCGCCGACGGCGGCGTCTCGCGCGGGGTCATCGGCGTTCGCCGCGCTTCGACGGGCCGCGAGCCATCCGCCGACGCTCAGCCCGAGCATCGCGACGGCGATCGCGAGAAACGCGAAGTGGTACCAGACGACCAGCGAAAAGAGCCTCGTGAGCGAGAGCTGCAGCAGGATCCCCGAGCCCGCGACGGACGCCATCGACGCGAGCGCGCGCAGCGAAGGCGCGTCGCGAAGAGAACTCGAATTTGTGTGCGGATCGCTTTCTCGCTGGCCCTGGGCGTCGGACATCGCGGTCGAAGGGCGGGACTATACAGGGTTGCGCCAAAAACCAGCGCGCCCGGCGCGAGCGCTCCCTTCCTCGCCTCCGCGGCCGCGCGCTGCGGCTTGCGCCCTCGCGGCGACGCGCTTGTCGTCCCAAGAGATCCTCGCCTCGCGGTGTTGCTCTTCCATCGCCGCGCGTCGGTGAAAGTTCTCCCTCGTGACTGGCGTTGTGACCCTCGGAGGCTTCCATGCCCTTCTCCACGCTTCGATTCGCTGCCCGATGTTCTGTGCTCGCGTGCTCTCTCGCGAACTGCGCCCATTCGGCGCCGTCGGTGCGGGCGACGAGCGCGGTCGCGGTGACCGTTCCTGTGTCGGTGCATGTGCACAACACCGTAATCGCGGCGGGGCCGACGAGCGCTCCTGTCGCTGCGCTGCCAGCGCAGCCGCAGCCGCCGGAGTCTCTTACCGAAGCGCCCTACGAAGAGACGGACCCCAACGACCCGACTGCTGTTTTCGCCATGCCGCGGCTGCGCGTCGATCGCACGCCGATGCCGAGCGGAGCGCGCATGCTCTCGGGCTCGTGGACGGACGCTCCCCCGGCCGCTCGTTCGGCGGTGTCCTTCGACGCCAACGCCGACTCGTTTACCTTTCGTCAGCCCGCGGGCGTCGGCTTCGATCGCGCGCTGCGGCCGGACAACGACGGCGCGCTGCGCGTGAGCGCTACGATCGACCCGGTGGCCGGGGACACGGCGAGCCTGGGGTGGATCGCGTTCGTGTTTACTCCCAGGCCGGACGGCGCGGGGTGGCCCACCAACGACGAGCACCCTGCGGCGATCCTGGTGCGCTCCAACGGCGCGATCCAGGTGTTTTCGCGAGGCGACGAGCATCCCGCGCGCTGGGAGCAGGGTCCGCCCACGGCGGCGAGCGACTATCGCGTGTCGTTGACGCTGCGCGCTTCGGGAAGCGAGCTCGTGCTGGCCGGCGTGATCAACGAGGCGCGCTTCACGGCGTCGCTGGGGCGCGGGAGCGCGTCGCTCGGAGGGCGCGCGATGAACTTGGATTTGTGTGCGCACTACCACGAGGCGCCGACGGCGAGCCGCGTGAGCGAGCTGCGCGCGTCGAGCGGGAGGCTCTGGTGAAGAGCAGTGTTCGATCGGTGATCGTCGCGCTGGCGATGGCGGGCGCGGGGTGCACGATTCAAGTGCACGTGCATCCGGTGATCGTGACGAGCCCCGCGCACCCGCGTGGGGACCGCGCTGCGCGGTGGGCGCAGCGGCATTCGTCGCCGATGCCCATGGTGCCGGTGAGCCCTGCGCGCACCGAAGGCACGATGATCGAGTGCGCCGGGTCGCGCTGGTTCACCGACGCGACCACCGGTCGCACGTGGAGCGAAGCGCGAGCGCACTGCGAGCGCAACAACGGACAGCTCGCGTCGATCGCGAGCGCCGACGAGCAGCGCTGCGTCGAGGCCGTGCTCCAGCAAGCGGGCGCGAGCGCGAACGGAGCGTGGATCGACCTGCACGAGCAGAGCTCCGAGGGCAATTGGCAGTGGGCGAGCGGCGCGCCGACGGCGTACACGCGGTGGCTTTCGGGAGAGCCCAACGACGACTCCGGCGGCCCTGCGGACTGCGCGCACGTGTGGCGCGAGCGCGGCTACCAGTGGAACGACATTCCCTGCGCGCGCACCGACCAGACGTTCGTGTGCCGCATGCAGTGACGGCTTCGAGGTCGTGCGAAGCGCCCCACGGGTACGAGGGACATCGCTGGCTGCGAGCGCGCCACCGACGGCTGTCCGCCGATGCGTGGGAGTCTCTCGGAGCTACTCGTCTTCATCGCTCCGTCGCGTGACGCTTTAGCTGCGCAAGCACGCTGCCCGAACCGAAGCGGCGAGCGCATCGGCAAACGACTCGGTGAGCTGCGCATGACGGACGAGCTCTTGTACGTCTGCGAGGTCCTTCATTCGATCGGGGTTGGGTGCATCTACTCCCATACGACGACAGCCTCGGCGCGGCAGCGAGGGACGACAGCGGCGGCGCGGCAGCGAGCGGGTGTGATTCCCATCCTACTCACGAGCGCAGAAGATGCCCGGATCTCCCAGAGGCGCCGAACACTGCACCGCTGAGACGGCGATTGGGAGTTGCAAATCGATTGACGAAGCGACGTTTGGCAT
>LNEO01000208.1 GCA_001465015.1 Deltaproteobacteria bacterium Ga0077539
TGGGGGCCGCCGCGCGGCTTGGTGACAAACGTCGTTTCGTCGCTCGATTTGCAACTCCAACTCGCTTGTTATGCCGTGGAGTTTTCGGCGCCTATGCCGTTCACCCCCCCCCCTGACACGTTGGGTTTCTGCCGAGCCCTGCGCACGATCGCGCGCGGCGCTGCGAGGCCTGGCTGCACGATCCTCCGATGGGCGGTCAGCTCGTGCAAACCGCGACGCACGATCGTCGAGACGACACCCGTTTTCGAATCCGCCCTGCGTTGTAAGCTACGATCCGCGTGTCGAATCGACTGTTGTCACCGGAGGACGCAGCGTCTCTGCTGCGCACAACGCTAGGGAAGACCATCATCGTACGCGGCGTGCGCGACGTGTCTGCGCGCGCGATCGTGCTGCGACAGCGCCTCGAGACGCGGGTGATCGAGACGATCGCGACGCAGCCCGCGACGACGAGCGCGACGACAGCCGAGCGAGACCTCGCGGCAGAGCTGTGGTCGCTCGAGGCGGGGCCGCCAGCGGATGGTTCCAACGTGGTGTGCGTGGAGGATCCGCGGACGGGCGCGGTCCGTCGTTGCCCCGATTGCGCGGGCCGCGGCGCGCAGCCGTGTCGCCAGTGCGGCGGCCTCGCTGCGCTCAACTGCCTGTCGTGCGGCGGCCGAGGAAAAAGCGGGATGGGACGCAACGCGCAGTCCTGCGCGCGTTGCGGGGGTGACGGACGGGTTCCGTGCACGCACTGCTTGGGCGGAGCGCACCCGTGCAACAGCTGCGAGCAACGGGGCTCGACGTTCACGGTTCAGCGAGCCCGCATCGCGTGGAGCGACCGCGAAGTGCGCTCGATCCTCGATCGCCAACCCGCGAGCGTCGAGATCGACGGGGTCGCTGCAGAGCGCGAGCTCGACGTGGAGTTCGACGGCGATGTCCCGCGGCCGATCGCAGGCGGATCCATGGATCACTTTCGAGCGAGCGCGCAGCACGCGCAAATGACGGGCGCGATCGCGGCGGTCGCGGCCGCGCACCGAGCGGGGCCCAACGAGCGCGTCCTCGCGCAGAGCGCCCGCGTCGAGCGCGTTCGCCTGTGGGAGATCGAGTGCGAGTCGGGCGTGCGCGTGTACATCGTCGGGCCGAAGCAAGAGATCATCGGAGCTGACGCGCTGCGCACGGGTCCGGGTCCGCTCGTCGCAGCGATCGCGCTCGTGCTCGGCGTCGCGGCGATCCTCGCAGGCAGCGTGCTCCGATGAGCGCGCAGCACAGACGCGAGAGGGCGTCCGTGCCGTAGCTGCTCGCGACGATCTGTCGCCGCGTCGCTGAAGACGATCACGGAGACGGGGCCGCGGCGCGACAGCCGCTCGCGATGGCGTGCCTCGTCGCAGGCACCGCGGTGACGGTTCCTGATCGCGCAGGGCGCATCGGGACGCTCGAGCTCGGCAACAGCACGGACTGTGACATCCAGCTCGGCCGAGGCGTGGTGGTCGATCTTTTGTACGGCGGGCACTTGCCAGGGCCGATGGTCGCGCCGTCGCGTCGAATTCGTGTGCGGGGAGGACAGATCGCGCACGTCATGGTCGACCCGGGGAGCGCGGACATTGTGCTCGACGGCGTCGTGATCGACACGGGGCTGCAGCCCTCGGGCAGCCGGCGCGGGCGATGATTGCGTGCGCGAGCATGGTCCAGCCGGGGGAGATTTCAACGGTCGCGAGGAGCGCCCTGGCCTTCGCTGTGAAGCCGCGCATCGTGAGCGCGATCGCGCGCAGACTCACCGCGAACGGGTCGGGATCGCGCCCGGTGGCGCAGCGACGATCGACGACTTGCTCGAACAACTCGAGGTCCCCGAGCGTCAACGCGTCGAACAAGCGCTCGAGGTCTACCTTGGGAAGACCACCCCGACCCGTGCCGGGCTCCGAACCTCTTCTGCCAGGCTCCCGCTGACTGATCGCGTATCATTCGCACGATGAACGGACTCCCTCATTTTGCGAAGTTCGCCCGCTCCCTCGCGCTCGGCGTCACCGCGGGTGGCGTCGCCATCGCAGCGTGCTCGGGCTCGACCGCGAGCACGGACACTGGCAACGGCGCCGCGACCACGACCACCACGGCCTCGTCGGGCAACGAGACCCCGCCTCCCGCAGAGACAACAGCAGCAGACGCGGGTCCGTCGGCCAGCGTCGAGCGCCCCGTGGACGCGCCAGTCGCGCCAGTCGCGCAAGGCAACGCGTGCGCGACGGTGGGAGCCACGAGCAGAGCGGTCGCCTCGCGGCCTGGCACCGAGAGCATGTGCGAGTGCGTGGCCGGCGCCGCGGGAAGCGCGACCTGGTCGTGCTCGGACCTTCCGATGCGCGTGATGGGACCGCTGCCTCCGCCCGAGCTCTCGGCGTAGCGCGGTCAGCGATCACCCCGCGGCCCGTGTTCTGCGCGTACGCGTCGCGGGGCGTCGGGCGTACTGTGCGCACGATGAGCGGGACTCCCCACTCTCGAAGGTTCACCCGCGCGGTCGGTTGGACGAGGCTGCCTCGAGCCAACGACAGCGCCGATCACTCGAAGCGCAGCCGCCACAGCAGCCACAGCCCGTACACCGCGGCCCCGGCCAGCCAGGTCGGGCCCGCGATTCGAAAGTACACACGCAACGGACCGCGAATCAGTCGCCCCAAGACAGACGCGACGATCGCCAGCAGCAACAGCGCGACGAAACCCACAACATCAAAACGCCAAAAGCACAGTCCCGCAGCCGCGCCGGTCGAAGCGCCGCCAACGCTCGCTGAGTACCGCGAGAGCTTCGGGCGAAGCTCGGGACAAGTGCTATGCACTAGAATCCACACACACGGAACCAACACCAACAGCGCGAGCGTGACGACGAAGGAGAGCACGAGCCTACAGACTATCTATGCGGGCGGCGGGCCGACGGCAACACGCGCACCTCGACCTCATCCGCGGCGCAAACGCAATCTCGACCAGTCCGCCCACCCCCGGGTCGTCGCCGCCGATTTCTGCATGATTGAACGACACACTATCGTCGAGACCCGCCGAGATCGCGGACACAGCGATCGGCCCCTTGCATCCACAGGGTTCCATGGGTTCCGAAAATCCCATTCATGGTGTTCACGGTGGCGAGTGTATCCGCGTGAGTCCCCGTCTCGTGACCTATCGCGTTCGCTACGCGTCGACGGTCACAACCAATCCGAGCCAGAGAAATCCAGGGGTCCACGAGAGCCGCGGGAGCAGCAGGGCGATGAGCGCGAAGTGGACAGGCGTCGGGCTCGTTCGTACGAGCGAGTATCGCGATCGACCTGTATTTTCAGGGGCGATCATGAGTCGAGAGGATGCCTCGTCGGGTCCAACGCGAGCGAAGACGGCGTTCACGTGTTCGACGCGACGGTGGTCAATACCCTAACGCTGTGAGGACCGCGCGCTGGTGGGTCCATGGTCCCTCCCAGCCTCTCATCCAGATGGCTGCGACCGACGAGAGATCACAGGCCAACTGTGCCCGACTCGGATCGTGCGGAGGGAGGGCACGCATCCCGCTCTCTCGGTTCTGTACATCGACCCGGGTCCCGTCGCGCGCGGCGCGTTCGAAGGGCTCGAGGTCCCGCGCCCGAACGACGATCGGCTCGTCGACGCCTTCGACCACGACGAGTCCCCACTCTTTTTCGGGGTCGCTCGGGTCCTGACGAAATCGAACTCTGTGCACGGAGAACACGCGTCGTTGCAGAAAATCCATGAGGCCTGGCCGTCGAACCCCTTCGATCCAGAGGTGATGGCGCAGCACGTTGGCAGAAATCGGGCACGGATGATCGTCGCCGAGCTCGACGATGAACGGTCCACCACGCCCGTGGAGCGTGGCAGGAAGCACCTGCGTGCGACGCGCGAGCTCGAGCGACACTCCCATCTCTGGACCTTCGTCGGTCGGTCGCATCCGAAAGAGCCACTGCGCGACGGTGAGCAGGCCGAGCGCTTCGTCCGTGCGGCGATCGAGGATCGTCGGTCGTAGCGCAGGATCGATCACGCGCAGTTCGCAGCGTCGATCGCTCGCGTCGGGGCACGCGAAGCTGTTAGTGCTCGCTTCCGTAACGCGCACGACGACGACAGGTGCCGGTCGATAGAGCACCATGCGCGGCATGGGCAGGCCCGGCAGGGGCTCGGCGAGAGAAGGCCGCTCGCTCGTCCACCGGAATGGAAGACTGAATCGCTGGGCGTCCGACCACGACGGAAAGGGAGCCGGATAGTACCTGTGCTCTCCCTGGCGAAGCACGAGCGGTCCCATGGCAAACAACTTGTGAACGTTGATTCCGTTGCGCGCGAGCGCGCGAGCCACGAGGTGCGCGCGCAGCTGTGCGCCATCGAGCGTCGCGAACAGCTGTTGCCAGTCGAACAGCGTGTCGCTCGAAAGGGGCTCGTCATCAGCGGCACCCACGCGCGTCGTAGTCCGCGCGCGCACGAACGTGCGAAGCGCGTCGAGCGAGGGAATCGTGCCCTGCTGCGACCAGTCGGGCTGTACGCGCGCGAGCTGCACCGGGCATCGCTGCGAGACGTCCCGCGCGCTCACCGCGAGCCATTCGCGCGCGGTGGCTTCGGAGAGAGCCCCGACGATCGGCGTCGTTTGCATCGGCCCCACGGAGTACGAACACTGGCGCACCTCCGTCCGCGTAATCGAATGCGTCCACGGCCTCTGCCAGCCCGGCGCGCACGACGACAGCGCGACGAGCGCGAGAAGCCACGGGTGTTGTCGAAGGCTCTCGGTCATCGAGTTGGGCCATTGTATTCCTCGCGCCAGGCCAGCTCAGCTCAGCTTATCCTGTGAAAATAGAGGCGAACGCCCGGCTTCGCGCGGAGTGACGCGCGCGTCCGAGGGGGCAACGAGGCGGGCCTCGATCGCGCTGCGGTACTCCACGCTGACCAACCGTCCCGGGCCGCAGTCGCCCATAGGCGCCGAAAACTCTGTGGCGAAAGTGCACGGCCGGGCGCTCGCCTCTCATCGTTACCCAAGTTGTGCGTGGGAGAATCCAGGGAGAACGCGATCGGCACAGAGCTGCTACGCAGCCCCCACCCGCGCTGCCGCCCACGAGATGCGCAACGCCCCGACGGAAGGTATTGGAATCGCAAAGCAAAGCGGGAAGAGCAGGGCGTCGACGAACGCGCTCTGCACACGGCCG
>LNEO01000209.1 GCA_001465015.1 Deltaproteobacteria bacterium Ga0077539
GCCGCGCTTCGCGGCTCGATGTCAAACGTCGTTCTGTCGCTCGATTCACAGCGCAAACTCTCTACTCGAGCCACGGAGTTTTCGGCGCCTATGGTGGGCACCGGTTCCGTCGATCGACGCGGCTGCGTCGAGCGACCGCGCGCGATCCTCGAGCCGACTGCGTTGCGGGGCCTGTGCGACTTCTCGTCGCGCGAACTGCGGCGCAGTCCCAGCGGCGCCTCCGCTTGCCGCTGCGGGATTCGATTCACCGCAACCCCATGTAGACTTCGCGCCGAACCGCGCCGTCGATGCAAGATCGGTCCTTCGTCTATCAGGGCTTCTCTGTGAGCACCGAGGCGCTCGCGGCGCGCGTGCTCGCTCCAGACGAGCCGGACCTCGCGCGGGTGAGGGCGGTCATCCGAGCGTACCGTTCGCCGCGTGAATCGTGGGAGGCGCTGATATCGCGTGGAATTCTCCCGCTCGATTGGGCACAAGACGAGCGACGCATCTTCGCCCTCGCCGGGCGCGGCCGCCAAGCGCCGTCGGAGTTTGGCGCGGTCGCGAGGCTCGCTGCAGCCCCCCAGCAAGCGCTCGCCGCAGAGCGCCTGGTCCGGTCGAGCGCAGAGCGAGCAGCGTCTTTCATGCTGACGCCGGACTCGGGCGTGGCCCTGAGCGATCGGCCGATCCTGTGGCGCTTCGTCAAGCCCTCGCGTCGCAAGCGCACGAGCTGGGCCGGCGGCCGAGGGACGCTCTCGGACTTGAATTCATGGGTTCACATCACCGCGCTCGCGCACGCAGAGGAGCTGGGATCACCGGTCGTCACCGAGCAGGCGTCTGTCTCTGGATGGCGAGCGACCGTCGACGCGGTGTTGAGCCGTTTGCGGCTGCGACCTCCGTCACCGAAGCGCCCTGAGTCGTGGGACGAGCTGTGCGCGCAGGCCAGGTCGCGATCGTTCGGCATGCTCGAAGGGGCGATGGTGGATCTGCGGCTGGCCTGGACCTGGGACGCGCTGGCGGCGATCGGAGCGGCGACGAGGGATCACGTGATCCCGTTTCCCGGCCCGCGGAGTTCGCTCGGAGCGCGCTTCTCCGCGCTGCCGAATCCGTACGAGCCTCGCGTCGCGCTGTGGCTCTCGGGTTACGCGCCGCGCCTGGTGTTGCCCGAAGCGATCGAGCTCGTGACCGTGTCCGCCACACTCGAAGAGAGCGCGCCCAGCAAGGGGTAGCGCGCTGGGACCCGCGTGGCGTCCGGCGCGAGTGCTACCCTCTCTCGTGATGCGAACTCGTATCGTCTACGCGTTTGCGATCGTCGTCTCCTGGGGACCGAGCGCGGGCGCGCAGGACGCCGGAGCAAGAGACGCCTCGCCGCCATCCGATGCCGCGACGCTGGTGCCCATCGCAACGCACGACGCCGATCTGCGGACCATCCTCTCGCCGATCCTCAGCGTCGGCTCAGATCCCTACAATGCCGCGACGCAGCGGCTCTCCGAAGCGATGGTGGTCGCGACCAACGAGGCGCTCGCGCTGCAAGTTGTCCAACGTTTTGCCGTAGAGCCACCTGGTCTCAATCGCGACAACCTGCGCTTTCTCCTCGGGCGCAGGCTCGATGCTGGGCACCGCGGGACGTTCGTTCGCGCGCTCGTCCTCGCGTGTCTTCGCGCAGTCGCGCGACCGCCAACCGAAGGCGACCTCACCTTCGCCTTGCGCGTCGCGACGCTCACGGGTGACGCGTCGCTTCGCGCTCAGTTGATGGCATGGGCGACGCGAAACGCGCGCATCCCCGCGGGTCGCACTGATTGCTACTGCGCGATGCGACCAGTGGCTTGGACGATTTTGCGAGCCTTCGGAACGCTCCGCGACGGCATGGCCCTCGTGACGATTGAACGGCTCGTCGGCCCGGCGACGCGCTACCCAGACGGCGCAGCGTGGCATTGCCGCACGGGCTGCCGGGGGCTCGTCGGACTGCGCGCGACCGTCCGAAACGGGACGATCGTGGCCCTCCATCAAGATTGAATCCGTGTGCGGAGTGTCCGACGCGATGACTCTCGCAGAGAGCCCCTATGTTTTGGGCTGCGATTCGAAGACCGATCGCTGCTCGCTCGCGTGGGGCGCTGCCTGCTCGTTGACTCCCTATAGGCGCGGCACGTAGCGATCGAGCGGAGCGATCCGCTCGGGCCGTCTCTTCGCGATCCAGCGCTGGACATACGCGCGTTCTTCTTCTTCGGACTCGGGAGACTCGTCGCGCTCTGGGGGCTCGTACCAGCCGTCTCGCAGGTGAGTCTCGACCGTCTGCGCCGCCTCGGCGTCGATCGAAGCGGCGTCGATCGACAGGTGCGCGAGGTGCGGGAGAGCAGCGATCGCACCGGCGATCGATCGATCGAGAGACCGGACAGAGATCGCGAGCTCGTTGAGCGACGCGCACAGCGGCGATCGAAGGAGCCTCGCGACGAGCTCGGGCTCTGCTCCTTCCTCTCTGCCTCGACCGTTGCTTACAAACGACAACGCTTGCAGCGACGGCCCCTTCGCGCTCGCCAGCGTCGCGAGGGCGTCGTTGTCGAGCCGACTCGCGTCGAGCTCGCGCAGGTGCCTCGTCGCGTTCGAGCCCGCGATTTGCTCGGCGAGCTCGCCGTTGGTGCGGGCGACTCGCAGCGATTCGAGCGTCCATCGGCTGACCGCGAGCAGCCGCGGCAGCGCTTGAACGGCAGCGTCAGCGCGGGTCAGATCGAGCCGCGTCAGCGGGCTCGCGCGCGCGGCGTCGAGCACGCTCGCGCCTTCGTCAGTGTCCTCGTCGTCCACGCGGTAGTAGCCCGCAGAGAGCGTGAGGCTCGTGAGCGCTGGGAGCCCTGCGTTCGCGACGATCTCGAGCGCGTCGTTGGCGCCCCAGAGCTCGAGCTCGCGCAGCGCGCGCCACCACGGAAGCTCGGTCCACTGACGCATGATCTCTGCGCGCGCGTCCATGAGCGCGAGCGAGCGCAGGTTGGTCCATCGCGCAGGCGCGTCCCATCCCTCGGAGAAAAACGGCCCAGGGTCGCTCGGAAACCAATCGAGCGTCGGCATCGTGAGCGCCTCGACGCGCTTCAGCAGCGGGAGGTTCTCGAATCGCCGCCTGTCGTTGGCGTCGAATTGAAAACGTGTGCAGTGAAGTGCGCGCAGCTTCGTCAGGTGCGGCGACTCGAGCAGCTCGAGCAGCGCGGCGCGCGGCTCGTGGTGCGGCCCCTGGTGATGAAACCGCAGCGTCTCGACCTGCGACCACTCGCTGCACCGCGCGATCGCGCGCGAGAGATCCTCGCGGGGGCGGTAGTAGCCGGTGATCCTCACGTCTCGCACGGGCTCGAGCGCGAACAGCTCGCGTCGATGCGGAAGAAACTTGCGCACGTGGACGTGGGCGTACTCCGCGAAGCCCCGGCGATAGATCACCTTCGCGAGCAGCGGGTGCGCGCCCGCCCAGGTTTTCGCCCAGCGCTTGAGCAGCCTGAGCGCGCTCGCGCCGAGCGTCGCGCGGGCCTCGTTATGAATTCGTGTGTTGCTCATCGCGAGCTGCGCGCGGATGAACTCGGCTCGCGCCACGCTCGCGTCGTCGCCTTGCTTCTCGAACCACGCTGCCGCGCGCAGCCGCGGCGCGTCTGCCCCCGGAGCGCGAGAGATCTCGTCGACGAGCGCGGCCCGCTCGCTGTTGCGTTGCCTCATCTCGCCGACGAAGGTCGCACGAAACTCAGCGCCTGACCCGGGCTGCTTCGCTCGATGCGCGCCCTTGCGCCTTCGCGGCTCGGCAGGGTGACTCAGCCCGAGCGGCCGTTGCCCGGCGTCGTCGTCGTGGTGCCTTCGGTCGGCTCGGTGATCAACCGCATGCTCACCATTCGAACGCGGTAGCGAATGCGCATCCCGTTGGCGTTTTCGGGCGCGACGCGCCAGCCGAGGTTGGGGTCTGCGCCGCCTCCGCGGAGGATCGTGTCGATGCGTCCAGAGGCGACGGCCTCGCTCACTTCGATCGCCCAGCGCGAACGCCGGCGCGACGCCGTGCGAAACGTCTCTGCCTCGCCGATGGCCTCGCGAATCGCGCGCTCTGCCGCGCGATCGAGCGCCTCGCTGCGCGACGAGCTCGCGACGCGGGTGGCGGTGATCGCGCCCGCCGCGTCCTGGTCGACTTCGATCTCGGTGCGGACCATCCGGTACGGCGCCTGCGGGATCGTGAGTCCTCCGCCGATGCCATGATCGATGCCCGTTCGGCTCGCGAATTCGCTGTTGTGCGAGCGCTCTCCTGCGGTCGACTCGCGCGTGCTCGTCGGCGTCACGAGCTGCCCTCGCGCGACGATCGAGTCGAGGTTGGGGATCTGGCGAACCGGCGAAAACGCTTCGACCAACCTGCTGCTCACCTGGCGGCTGTGCGCGCCGGTTCCCGCGGGGTTGGGGCGCTGCTGCGACGCGATCGCTTCGTTGATGGGCGCTGACGCGACCGCGCGAGCGCACTCTTCGGCCGTCCCCGTGCAGCGCCGCGACGGACCGAAGATCGAATCGTTGCGGTTCGCTGAGCGCTGCGCTGCCGTTGGTCCCGCGACCATCGCGACCCCGCCGCGCGCGGCGGCCACCATCATGCTCTCGGCGCTGGGATTGAAGAGCCCACTGGTCCCCATCGCGGTGAGAATCCCGCGCGCACCAGCGCTGAGCCCCGTGTTTTGCCCGGGATTGCCCTGCGGATTGGGGTTTGTCTGGGGCGGAGTGTCCTGTGTGGTGCCGGTGTTGCCGGTGTTCGGCTGCGGGTTGGTCTCGGGCTGAACGTTGTTCGGGTTGCTCGGCTGCGGGTCGCGGATCGTGCGCGCCGACACCTGCGGTCTCGGCGTGTCCTGTCGTTGCGGCTCGGGCTGCACCGCCGGGGGCTCGGGCTGCGGCTCGGGTCGAGGGCTCTGCTCCTGCCTCGGCGGCTCGATGAACTCGATCTCCATCGGCGCCTGCGCGCGCATCGCCAACGACATCGGAGCCTGCTTGGACGCCACATAGAGCGCTCCGCCAGCGACAACGCTGTGGGCGATGATGGAGCCGAGCACGTAGTTCGGCAGGCGTCGGGCGGTCCTGGTCATTCGTGGGCAAGCGGTCGGGGGTTGAGGGGGAGGAGGCAGAACGCGAACGGTTCGAACGGGAGGGTGCCTCGGAGCGGGCGAACGTTCAACTCTCGGGCAGGCGCAAACTTGGCGGGAGGCGTGGCGTCACCACGAAACTCGACGGCTCGCCGCGATCGGACAACGATCTTTCGACGATCTTTTGGGGGCCCGCGCATCGTACGGGTTGTGCCGTCGCAACGGGCCCAAACTCACGAGCCGCGTCGATCCTTCCGCGCAGAACCGTTCGTGCGTGTTTCGCCAGTGATTGAAGCGACGAGCAGTGTGCGATATTCACGCGGTCGTCCCTGTTGACCGCGAACGCGCGCGGGCCCTATCGCCCGCATGTTCGTCGGGTGTCTTCGACAAAGCGAGAGAGTGATCGATGGCCGCCAAAGTTTCTGTGAAGTCCAAGAACGGTAAGGTCCGCCGTGCGATCGTCGTCGGCGGCGGTCTCGCCGGGTTGATGACCGTCATCAAGCTCTGTGAAGCGGGCATTCCCGTGGACATCATCTCGCTCGTGCCGGTCAAGCGCTCGCACTCGGTGTGCGCCCAGGGCGGGATCAACGCGTCGGTCAACCTCAAGGGCGAGGGCGATTCGCCGCAGATCCACATGGAAGAGACCTGCCTCGGCGGCGACTTCCTCGCCAACCAGCCGCCCGTGAAGGGAATGGCCGAAGCGGCTCCAGGGATCGTGTTCATGCTCGATCGCATGGGCGTTCCGTTCAATCGTACGCCCGAGGGCAACCTGGACTTCCGTCGCTTCGGCGGCACGCTGTTTCACCGCACGGCGTTCTCCGGCGCGACCACGGGACAGCAGCTGCTCTACGCGCTCGACGAGCAGGTACGCCGCTACGAGACCGTGGACGTCACCGACGACAAGGGCGTGACCATCCCCGGCGAGAAGATGGTCCGCAAGTTCGAGTTCTGGGACGTGTGCGACCTCGTGATCGACGACGACGGCATCGTCCGCGGCGTCGTCGCGCAGGACCTCAAGACCAGCGAAATTCGCTCGTTCGTCGGCGACGCGGTGTGCCTCGCCACCGGCGGCGTCGGCATGGTCTACGGCCGCAGCACCAACTCCGTGATCAACACCGGCAGCGCCGCGGCCGTCGCGTTTCGTCGCGGCGCTTGCTACGCCAACGGCGAGTTCATTCAAGTGCACCCGACGGCCATCCCGGGCGCCGACAAGCTCCGGCTCATCTCCGAGAGCGTGCGCGGCGAGGGCGGTCGCGTGTGGGTCCCGCGCGATCAAAACGACAAGCGCAAGGGCAAGGATATCCCCGAGAAAGAGCGGTACTACTTTCTCGAAGAGCGCTACCCCGCGTACAAGAACCTCGTCCCGAGGGACATCGCCTCGCGCGAGATCTTCAAGACCGTCGTGCACGAGGGCTATCACACCCGCCCCGGCGTTCGCGCTTCGTACCTCGACGTCACGCACCTCGCCAAGACGCCTTCGGCCAAGCAAGCGCTGCGCAACAAGCTCGAGGGCGTGCTCGAGATCTACGAGAAGTTCGCTGGCGAAGACCCTTACGAAAACCCGATGGAGATCTTCCCCGCGGTCCACTACTCCATGGGCGGCCTGTGGTGCGGCTTCGAGAAGGACGCGCGCGGATCGCTCAAGATGGGCTCGCCCGCCAACGCGCAGACCAACCTCCCGGGGCTCTTCGCCACGGGTGAAGCGGACTACGAGTACCACGGCGCCAATCGACTCGGCGCCAACTCGCTGCTGTCCTGTATCTACGGCGGAATGGTCACCGGCCCCGCGATGGCGTCCTGGCGCGAGAGCGTGAAGGGCTCTGCGTACGACATGGACGACAGCGTCTTCGACAAGGCCGCCAAGCGCGCGCGCGAAGAGTTCGAGGGCTACTACAAGCGCACCGGCTCGGAGTTCACCGAGAACGCGTTCAAGATCCACGACGAGCTCGCCGAAGAGATGCTCGTGAAGGTCACCGTCGAGCGAAAGAACAACGAGCTCGACGGCGTGATCGCCAAGATCGGCGAGCTCAACGAGCGCTTCGAAAAGTGCGAGGTCCTCGACACGACCCCCACCGGCAAGATGAACCAACCCGCGGTCTTTCTGCGACACTTGCGCGGCATGCTCGACCTCGCTGAGGTCATCGTCCTCGGCGCCCGCGCCCGCGAAGAGAACCGCGGCGCGCACTACAAGCCCATCTTCGACCCCAAGCGCAAAGAGGCCAAGGAGTACGGAGACGCGGGCGGCGAAGGCGCTGGCAAGGGCCGCGACGACGAGAACTGGCAGAAGACCACCAAGGCCTTCTTCGTCGGTCCGAAGAGCGCGCCGAAGATCAGCTACGAAGCGGTCGACGTGTCCCTCGTGAAGCCGAGGGCTCGCGTGTACGAACAGAGCAGCATGGACGCGGCGAAGGGCTCGCTCGGAGCATCGAAAGACGAGAGCAAACCCGAGGCGAAGCCCGCCGCGCAGACCTGAGCGCAACGCGCGTTCGGTCAGTCCATTTTCAGTGATTTCGCAGAGAATAAAGGACCAACACAGATGGCTCAGGAGACGGTTATCCTCAAGGTCAAGCGCGGCTCAGGAACCGGCGAGAGCAGCTGGGAAGAGTTCAGCGTTCCGCTCAGCCCCAACTCCAACGTGATCTCGTGTCTGATGGAGATCCGAAAGAACCCGGTCACCACGGGCGGTCAGAAGACCACCCCGGTGGCCTGGGATAGCTGCTGCCTCGAAGAGGTCTGCGGCGCGTGCACGATGGTCGTCAACGGCCGCGCGCGACAAGCGTGCAGCACCATGATCAACGGCCCGCACGGCATCGCGAAGAACGGCGAGACCATCACCATCGAGCCGATGACGAAGTTCCCTCGCGTGCGCGACCTCGTCGTCGATCGAAGCAAGATGTTCGACGCCCTCAAGCGCGTGAAGGCCTGGATCCAGATCGACGGATCGCACGAGCTCGGCGTGGGCCCCCGCGTCTCGCCGAAGGATCAAGAGATCATGTATCCGCTCTCGCGCTGCATGACCTGCGGCTGCTGCGTCGAGAGCTGCCCCAACTACAACGACCACTCGCCGTTCATCGGCCCCTTCGCGATCTCGCTCGTGCGCATGTACAACATGCACCCGTCCGGCAAGATGCACGCGGGCGAGCGCCTCGACTCGATCATGTCCGAGGGCGGCATCGCCGACTGCGGCAAGGCGCAAAACTGCGTCAAGGTCTGCCCCAAGGCGATCCCGCTCACCGAGTCCATCGCCGTCATGGGCCGCGAGACCCTCAAGCGCGCGCTCTTCGGCTGGCTCTTCAAGTAGTCGATCAACGGGGGGATTGATCGAGCGGTGGGCGCTCAGCCCGTGAGCTTCTCGCTCAGGGTCCAGAGGCGCTCTTGCGCGGCTTCATCGAGGGCCTCTTTCGCGGCGGTCTTCTGCTTCGATTTCTCGAAGTACTTGCCCGTGACCTTCGCGCCCTCGTCCGAGGTCGCGACGTGAAGCGAGCACGCCGCGCCCTGCTCGGGCGTGAGCAAGAACAAGTGAAAGATCTTCACGAGAAACTTCGGGTAGTCCCGCGCCAGCTCCGTCGCCACGACGCCCGGGTGCACGGAGTTGACCGTGATCCCATCCTTCTCGACGCGACGCGCGAGCGCGTTGGCGAACAGCACGTTGGCGAGCTTCGACTGGTTGTACGCCGCCGGACCGCTGAACGACCGCTTCTCGTACTGCAGGTCGTCCCACTCCATCTTTCCCCGGTAGTGCAGCGCCGACGAGAGCACGACCACGCGCGATGGAGCGCTCTTCTTCAACACCGGAAGCAGCTCGTTGGTGAGCACGAACGTCCCGAGCTGGTTGGTCCCGAAGGTCGTCTCGAAGCCGTCCTTCGTCGTCGAGCGCGAAGTGGTCCAGACGCCCGCGTTGTTCACGAGCACGTCGAGACGAGCGAATCGCTCTGAAAATTCCCTGGCGAACGAGCGCACCTGCGAGAGGTCACCGAGGTCGAGCTTCATGAGCGCGACGTCGCTTCGGCCCGTCGTCTGCACGATGTCCGCCCGCGCCGCCTCGCCCTTGGTCGTGTCGCGACAGGCCATCACGACCGTCGCGCCGCGTTGGGCGAGGCCCCGCGCGGTCTCCTTGCCGATGCCAGTGTTGCTGCCCGTAACGATACAGATCTTGCCTTCGAGTGAGCTCATGAGGTCCAGAGGTGTAGTGCGACGCGGCGCGGCATGCGTGAAGAACCGTGAAGAACCGATGGAGTTCCTCAGCGGCTGAGCCTCAGCACGCCCTGGCCGGTGATCCAGCTGAGCGCGAGCCACTCGATCTTCCACGCCCAGCGATCGATCGCCTCGGTGAGCGCGCGGTGCTCGTCCTCGCGCCAACGCTCGTTGCCGACGAGCTCGTCGAACACGAGCACGGTTCCTGCTTCGAGCCTCGGGCCCAGCGCGTCGAGCGCACACCGCGCGCTCGCGTACAGGTCGCTGTCGATGTGAACCATCTTCAATCGCTCTTCGAGCGTCGCTGCGAACGCTGGCGCGGTCTGCTCGAACCACCCGACGTGCAATCGCACCGTGTCGGGCAACGCAGGGATCGATCCGCTCGTCGAAAACGCGCCGCGAGCCAAGCCGTTCCACGCTTCGGGAAGGCCCTCGAACGAGTCGAACCCGTGCACGACGTCGCCCCGCGCCGAGAGCGCTCGCGTGCTCGTCCCGAATCGCACGCCGAACTCCGCGATCACCCCGACGGACGGAGCTCGATCCAACGCCAGCTCGAAGCCCTCGCGCTTGCTCGCAAACACCCTGGCCCCCGAGCGCTCTCGCGCATCGAGAACGAACGCGAGCGCCTCGGCCACGCCGCGCCCAGCGAGTCCCGAGTCGCGCAGCACCCGGTCGCTCGCCGCGCGCTCGCCGACGATCCCCAGCGCGCCAGCGTAGAGAATCGCCGCGTGCTCGCTGCTCGGGGCCAGGGCGTAGCCCCGCTCGGCGGCGCCCACGAATTCATGATCGCGCGCGCCGTCGTCGAAGCTCGCGAGGTGAAGCTCGATCCACGCCGACGCCTCGTCGCCTGCCCGCGCGACCGCCTCCCTGGCAGCGCCGATCGCTGCCGTTCTCTCGCCGAGCTCTGCCTTCGCCCGCGCGAGACCCAGCCAGGCGCCGATCATCGCGCCGTCGATCGTCGCGCTCTGCTCGAAGCGCGCGGCGGCCTCTGCAAAATGCCCCATCGCGAAGAGCCCGATCGCGACGTCACGAAGCGCCCGCGCGTCGGTGGGAGCCAGCTCGATCCCGCGCTCGAACGCCGCTCGCGCCGCGATCGTGCGCCCGAGCTGCAGCTCGACCGCGCCGAGGTTCACCGCGACGTCCACGCTGTCCGGGGACTCTGCGAGCGCCTCGCGCAAGAGCACGGCGGCTTCGGCGAAGCGCCCCTTCTTTTGCGCGGACAGCCCAGCGCGCGCCCGCTCGCTCAGCGCCACGTCGAGCCGATAGCGCGTGGGGCGCTTCTTCGCGCCTCCTGCGCGCGATTTATTTGTGTGACCCGCTCGACCCTCGCGCCGCGCGGTCGGCGAGTCGTCCGTCGATCCTGCGCTCATCGGCCTCGTGCTACCGTCGTTTGCATCAAATGGGTGATCGCAAGCAACCCCCTGAGCACACAGGCGCTGACCTTCGCTCGTCGCGCTACGAGGACTGCGACCTCCGTGAGGCGGTCTTCGTCGATTGCTCGCTAGAGAAGGCCACGCTACGGGACGTGTCCCTCAAGCACAGCGCGATCGACGACGTGTCCTTCGCCGACGCCAAGGTGCACAACGCCAACTTCGAGAAGGCCACGCTCGATGACGTGACCTTCGGGCACAGCACGATTCGCAACGCGACCTTCGAGAAGGCTACGCTCGAAGACGTCGCGCTGCGCGAAGCCACCGTGCGCAACGCGGACCTCTCGGGGGTGTCGGTCACCGACGCGAAGCTCGATGGAGCGAAATTCACCGATGTTTCGCTGGTCGACGTCGTGATCGAGGACGCGGTCATCACGGGCCTCGTCATCAACGGCGTCAACATCGAAGAGCTCGTTCGCGGCGCGAAGAAGGGCTGAACCCTTGAGCACCGAGGATCAGCGCATCGCGCTCGCAAACCTCCACGCGCTCTCGCGCTCGGCGCTGCGCGCCAAGGACGCGCCCGCGATCCGCGCGTATCTCGACGCCCTCGCGGACGTGGCGCCCGAGCCCGCCGACGGCGGCGAGGACCCTCGGGACGACTCTGTGTTGTTGAGGGATTTTACTGAAGATCCAGGCGTCGTGCGTCGCATGGGCGCGCAGGTTCGCGGGGTGATCCTCGGGGCCGGCTCGCACACGGACACGGTGTTGCGAGAGGTCGTCGCGCTGGTGCGCGCGCTCGACGGGGGCGGCGAGTGGACCGAGAAGAAATGGTCGCCCCGCGTCGAGGCGGCCCTCGCAGCGACGCGCGCGGACCTCGAGCGCGACGTGGTCTTTCTTCGCCCCGTGCGCGCGCCCAAGACCGAAGACCCGCTCGCGTTTGCCCGTCGCTGGGGCGGAGTGCGCTCGCTCGAGCTCAACGCCTTCGTCGCCACGTTCACCCGCGACGGAACACACCCGCCCTCGGTCGCGTCCACCTCGAAGGGCCGCGACTCGGGCGCGCTGCGCCACGCGATCGCCGTCACCAACGCCGCGCTCTCGATCGCTCGCGACGCCGACGCCGAGGACCCCGAGCTGCGCTCGATCCTCGAGGACGTCGAGCGCGTCGAGCGCGCGCTGGCTCCGTTGCTCGCGAACTTGATCGCCGCCGCGACCGGGCGATGACCGCGTCTTCGCGCGAGGCGAGGCTCGCGGCGATCTCGACGCAGCGAGAGCGATTTTCTCGCTCGATTGCTGCGGGGGATCGCGACGGCGTCAGCGACGCGATCCTCGCCGAGCTGCGCCTCTTGCTCGACGACGCGTGGGTTCGAACCCTCTCGGCGAGCGCGCTCGCGCCGGGAGTCCTCGGCGCGATGGTCCGAAGCGGGCGCCTCTCGCTCGAGCCATTGCGCGAGTGCCTCGACGAAGACCCGCGCTGGTCCGAAGGCGTCGCTGCGCTGATCGCGTCGCTCGATGACGAACAGACGTCTGTCCTCGACGCGAGCCTCTCGCTCGCGTCCGACGCGCCCGCGCGCAGCGCCCTACGGACGGCGTTGCTCTTCGCTGGACGAACGCCGGCGGGGCGCGCCCCGGTCGAGTCGTTGCTCTCGATCGGTTGGAGCACGGCGCAGGTGCTCTTGTCCGACGAAGCGCTCGCTGAGTACGCGAGCGAATGCTACGCGCGACGCTACTCGACCGAAGAGCAGTCCCTCTTTGGCCTCTCCGAGCTCTCGACGATGCTCAGCTACGTCGAGCCTTCGCCGGACCGCGACGCTTCGCTGCGCGCGATCGTGCGCAGGATCGAGTTGATCCTCGACGAACGCGCGCCCGACGACCGCGGCGCAGAGGTCCTCGGCGCGTTGGCGGATCTCGTGCGAGCTCTCGTCACGTTGGGTGAACTCGCGCGGGCGGACGCGGTGTTGCAGCGGCTCGAGTCCTCGCTTGCGGCAGACAACCTCGACGAGCTCGAGCTCTTGTTCTGGGCCAGCCGCCCCGTGCTCGCCGCGGGCACGGCAGAAGAGCGCAAGGCCCGCGAAATGTCGTTGCTCGCGCTCGTTCCGAGGGAGTGCTCGGTGCGGCTGTGGAGGGTCGCGCTCGAGACCGTGACCTACCGCTCGGCCGCCCTCGAGACGCGCGTCGCTGAATTGCTCGCGCTGCATCTCTCGCGCGTCGATCGACTCGAGCCGATCGAGCGCGCCGAGGTCTTCGCCGACGTCGCGCTCGGCGCCAGGTGCTTCTCGCCAGCGCTCGTCGAGCGCTACGTCGAAGCGCTCGCGCGGCACGTCCGAGGCTCTTCGCTCTCGGACATGAACGCGAGGGTGATGCTGGATTTCGCCAGAGAGAATAGCGACGCCGCGCGGTCGTTCGTCGAGCGCACGTGCGCGCAACGAACGATCGCCTGGTGGGAGGATCCTTCGGCGTACGCGAGGCTTCCGAGCTCGACGCTCGAGCTCGTGCTCGACGGAGCGCTTCGCGCGCAGGGCCCTCGATGGCCCTCGGCGACGGTGGACGCGCTGCGGTGGGCGTCGAAGGACTTGTCTAGCGCGTCTTCGCGTTGGATCGACGCGCTGTTTGGTGGCGCGCCGCTCGAGCAGCGCGCCGGGCGGGCGATCTTCGCGCTGGGACGCGCGCTGTTGGGCCTGCGCGAGACCGGGCGAGACGCAGAGTCGTCGCGGGTCGCTGCGCGGTTGGCGGCCGGAGAGTTCTCTTCCTCACCGGCCTTCGACCGCGTGTGGTGGGAGCTCGGCGCGACGGCGCAGCGCGCGGCGTGGCTCGCTCGACCGGCGCGGGCGGATCGCGTGGGGTGGCTCGTTCCCAAGAGCGTGATCGAGACGCTCGCAGGCGCGGAGTGCGCCGATCGCTACGCGCGCTTCGTGGATCAATGGGTCGAGCGCACGGCGCGCGCGTGCGGCGCTCGTTGAGCGGCCCGATCACTTCGGCGCGAGCTCGACGCTCACCGCGTCGCCGACGGACACGACGCCTTCGCGCGTGACCTTCGCGTACATGCGGCTCCAGCCCGGGTGCACCTTCTCGCTCGATCGCTTGAACTCGCCGTCCGCGAAGCAGTGCGCGATGGTCTTGCACGGCGCTGCGTCGCGCGTGATCTCGATCACCACGCTGTCTCCGAGGGCGAGCGTCGCGCCTTGCGCCATGAGCGTCCAATCGACGCCTTCGATCACGACGTTCTCGCCGAGCGCGCCAGGCTCGATCGCGTGCCCTTCGTCTCTCAAGGCGTCGATGCGCTCTTTTGAAAACAAGCACACGGCTCGGTCCGGTCCGCCGTGGTGCTTTCGGTCCGTCTGCCAGTCGCCCTCGAGGCCTTCGGCGCTCACCCGCGCGCTGTCACCCGCGACCGCGCGCTTCGGAACGCCTCCACCCGAGGTAAACAACCCCGCGACGCGCCCTCGCGTCGAGCCTTCAGGCCCGTTCACGGAGTGACTCGCATTCGCGGCGCGCCGCCATTCGAGCAGCGAAATCCCACGGTCTCGTCGCTGCGATCGGGATCGAGCCAGCGGCGGATCCCGATGCGCGTGTCGACCGTTCGATAATGTCGACCCCGCGCGAAGCGGCACTGCTGGCAGTACAGACCGGCGTTTTCTGGCTGCGTGATGGGCGAGCCCATCGTGGGGCCGAGGGGCCCCTGGGGGTGCGCGTTGCACCAGCTGTTGGTCCGCACTCCCGCGTCGTCAGCCCGAAGCGGGTCCGCAGGAAGCGACATGTAATAGTTGTTCGCCGTGTGCGTGGGGTTGGTGTCGAGCCAGTCGTACATCCACTCGTTGGCGTTGCCGTAGAGATGAAACACCCCTTCGGGGCTGCGGCCCATGTCGAGCGCGTTGACCGGCAACGGCGCTCCTACGCACGCGCCTCCGTCGGGGCCGTTGACTCCGATGTTGGCGCGCTCGCACGACGGCGCAGCGTCACCCCACGGAAACGGCCTCGTGCCCGTCTCTCCCCGCGCCGCTCGAAAGTACTCTGCCTCGGTGGGCAGCTGCTTGCCCGCCCACGAGCAGTACATCGCAGCACCAAACCACGTCACGCCCACGACGGGCAGCTCTTCGCTGTCGTCTCCGGGCGCCCTCCAGTATCCGATCCCCTGCTGCAGAACGAGCGGGCCGGGCCGGTTCGCCAAGAACAACAGGTTGACGTCCTGGCCAGCGTCGTTGCGATAGATCACGTACCGCCCGTAGGTCACGGTCGGGTTCATCACCGTCGTGGGTCGCGCGATGCGCAAGCGCTCCTGTGCCAGCGCTGACAAGAACACAGCGTACTGCCGCTGCGTCACTTCGTAGCGGTCGAGCGCGAAGCTCGTGAGGCACACCTGGTGCGCCGGAGCGTCGTCGCCCTCTCCGTCCGCGGGGTTGTTGCTGCCGATCTGGACTCCGCGGGTCGGACCGAAGTTCGCGACGCAGTCAGCGCCGTCGTCCACGACGCCGTTGCAGTTGTCGTCGATTCCATTGCGGCAGATGTCCTCTTGCTCGGCGGCGTTGATCTCACACGAGAGCGCCCAGCGGCCGCCTTGCTGTTGGCACCTGCGCTGCCCTCCGCACATGCGATTGCCGACGGTGGGCTGGCAATTTCCCCATGACTCGCGGTCATCCGAGAGGCCGTCCGCGTCGTCATCGACGCCGTTGCACTGCTCGACGACCGGCGCTGCGCAGAACCTCCGGCGCACGTTGCACACCTGTCCCGAGGGGCACTGATCGTCGCGGCTGCAACCGTCATCGACCTTGATGAGAAAGTTGCACGCGACGCCGACGCCCGCGGCTGCCAGCGCGACGGCGACGATCCCGAGCGAACGCAGCGCCAATCCTGAGCGCGGGGTCACGTCCCACCCCGCGTCGCTGGCACTGCGCCGACCGTTCGAATCACCGCCTGGCCCTCGGCGCTGAACGCGAAGTCGATGAACTCTGCTTGGGGCTGGGTCGGGCGACCAGCGGTCACGAAGATGAACGGTCGCTTGATCGGATACCGTCCGCTCGCCACGTTTTCGATCGTCGGCGCGATGGTCTCGATGGACACGGAGTTCATCGTCATCGCGTCGATTTGCGCGAGGGCGAGGTAGGCGATCGAGTTGGGCATCGACGTGACCGCCGCAGGGACGTCCTCGGCCATTGAAATCATGGTCGTCGCCATGACGGGAAGCCCGTTCATCACCAGCTCGCTCCAGGCTTCAGCCGTTCCGGCCATCGTGTCGCGGGCAATCACGACGATCGGCGCGTTCGGACCTCGCACTTCGTTCCAGTTGCGGATCGTCCCGGCGTAGATCCGGCGAAGCTCGTCCACCGTGAGGTTCGGCACCGAGACGTTGCGGTTGGTCACGACCGCGATCCCGTCGTACGCGAAGGGCGTCTCGACCATGCTCGAGTACGCCTCGCGTTCGGCCTGCAAAAGTCCACGCGACGCGATGCCGATGTCCATCCTCTCGCCGTTGCTCGAGTTGGGAGCGCCCCCAGGTGGCTCGGGCAAGTTGGCCTTGTTGCGGTTGGTAAAATTCGCGGGAAGCCCCTGGATCTCTCCCTCGCCTGCGAACTTGATCCCGCGCGACGTCCCGTCGCCCGTGAGCCGAAACGCTGCTCCGGACCTGCGCTCGCGAAACTTCTTCGCCAGCTCGAGCGCGTACGTATAGACCGTATTGGATCCAGAGATCCGAAGAGGAATCACGTTGTTCGTCGGGCTGCACGCCCACGCAGGCAACGCCGCAGCGCCCGCGAGCCCGAGCAGCGAGAGGGCCTCTCGCCTCGAAAGCCTCGGACGATCATCGTGTTCGACCGCTCGTGTGTCCTGGGTGTCTCGCGATTTCGCCATCGGTCTCTTCAGGGGCTCTTCCGTCGGCGCACCGCGCCAATCCAAATCCAGTGTATCGCACTCGAGCAACATCGGCGCGAACCTTTGCCGTGGATTTTTGGCAGGATTCGGCGGCCTCGCTTGACAGCGCACCGTTGTCGCGCGAGGTGATCGCCGCGTACGCCCATGTCCGACCGCAGCCGAGACGGCGCCGAGGCGCCCTTCAGCGAGCACAGCCCCCACGAGACCGACGCGTTCAAGGCGCTCGCTCGCCGCTGGGCCGCGACCGTCACCGTGCTCACCGGCCGAAGGCGCGACGACGCTGGCGCCGCAGCGCTCGACGGTTTCACCGCGACCGCGTTTCTCACGGTCTCGATCGACCCTCCCATCGTCCTTGTGAGCGCCACTCAACAGTCGAGCGCCGGAGCCCTCGTCCGCGAGTGCGACCACTTCACGGTCAACCTGCTCAGCGACGGGCAGCGTTCGATCGCCGAGCGCTTCGCGATGCCGCTCGAGTCGCGCGGCGACGCGTTCGCTACGATCGAGCACGAGCTCGACCCTCGAGGCGCCGCGGTCATCGCTGGCTCGCTCGGCGCGTTTTCGGGCAGCGTTCGGTCCCTGATCGACGCGGGCGACCACGTGCTCTTGCTGCTCGACGTCTCGCACATCCGCGTGGCACGAGAAGAGCGCTCGCCGCTGCTCTACCTCGATCGCGCGTTTCGTCGCGCGGGTGACAAGCTCTAGCGAGCGGCGGGGGCGTAGTGCAGCGCCCCTGCGCCGTGCGACAACACCGCGCGAAGCAGCGCGTTCACCTCGGACGGAAAGCTCACGAGATCCAGCTCGGTCGTGTCCGCGACGACCAGCGCCGTGTCCGTGTATCTCGCGAAGAAGTGATCGTACGCGTGCGCGAGGTCCGTCAGGTATCCGCGGTCGAAGTTGGCCTCGTAGTCCCGCGCGCGCCGAGCGATTCTCTCGAGCAACACGTCGATGTCCGCGCGCAGATACACCACCACGTCGGGCTTCGCGAGCCTGGGCGCGAGCGCCTCGAACATCTTGTCGTACAGCGAGAGCTCGGCGTCATCGAGCGTGAGCGCAGCAAAAATCCGGTCCTTCGCGAACAGGTAGTCCGACACCGTGCGCCGTCGAAACAGCTCTTCTTGCGCGAGCTCGAGCTGCTGCCGAAAGCGCGACAGCAAGAAGAACGACTGCGTCTGAAACGCCCACCTTCGCCGGTCTTGATAGAAATTCGCGAGAAACGGGTTCTCTTCGAAGACCTCGAACACCTCGCGCGCGCCGAGCAGCGAGGCGAACGAGCGGGTGAGGGTCGTCTTTCCGACGCCGATGGGGCCCTCGACCACGATGTAGCGCGCCGCAGACGCTTCGAGCTTCGCATCGTCGTGCGAAGGTGCGCGCGCCTCGGGCTCCTTGGAGATCCCCGGCAGCGAGAGCTCGCGTGAACTCGCAGCGACCATCGCGCGGAAGAAAACAACGGACCGGTCCCGCCGCAAAGAAAACGACAGCGACGGCCGCGCCGAGCGCGCTTCGTAACCCGCGGTCGCCCTCGTCGCGGGCGAGCGCGAGAGCGTACCATCGCTCGCGATGGCAACGGACGCAGTGAGGTCAGCAGGCACGCAGGACAGCGAGGGCGGGGTGCTCGACGTCCTGGTGATCGGCTCGGGGTTCGGGGGCAGCGTCTCCGCGTTGCGCATGTCCGAGAAGGGCTACTCGGTCACGGTGCTCGAGCGCGGCAAGCGCTTCGCACCCACGGATTTTGCCAAGACCAACTGGGAGGTGCGGCGCTCGATCTGGCTGCCGCTCGCGAAGTGCTTCGGGATCCTGCGGCTCTCGCTGTTCTCGGATGTGTTCGTGCTCTCGGGCGCGGGCGTGGGCGGCGGCTCTCTGGTGTACGCGAACACGTTGTATGTCCCGCCGACTGCTTTCTTTCGCAACGGTCCGTGGGCGAAGATGAAGGACTGGGAGGCCGAGCTCGCGCCGCACTACCGCGTGGCGCAGTTTCTGTTGGGCGTGACGCAGAACACGTTCGAGGGCGAGCCCGATCACGTGTTGAAGGCGATCGCGGACGAGCAAGGCAAGGGGCACACGTACGTCCGCACGCCCGTGGCCGTGTACTTCGGAACGCCGGGCAAACGCGTCCCCGACCCCTACTTCGGCGGACAGGGCCCGGACCGCGCGGGCTGCACCCTCTGCGGCGGCTGCATGGTGGGATGCCGACACGACGCGAAGAACACGCTCGACAAGAACTACCTCTACTTCGCGGAGAAGCTCGGCGCGAAGGTGCAGCCCGAGCGCACGGTCACGCGCGTGCGCGCCCTGTCCGATGGGACCTACGAGGTCGAGCACGTGCGCAGCGGCGCGTGGTTCGCGCGGGATCGACAGGTGGTGCGCGCTCGAAAGGTGGTTCTATCCGCGGGCGTGCTGGGGTCGGTGAAGCTCCTGCTCGAAGCGAGGGAGCGCGGCGACCTGCCGAACGTGTCCGACGCCCTCGGCGCGAAGGTGCGCACGAACTCCGAGGCGATCCTCGGGGTAGACGCTGCCGCGCCGAAAGAGAGCTACTCGAAGGGCATCGCGATCACGTCGTCGTTTCATCCCGACGAGCACACGCACGTCGAAGTGGTGCGCTACTCCGAGGGCTCGGACGCGCTCGTCCCGCTGACCACGCTGCTCACCGACGGCGGGGGAAAGGTCCCGCGCGTGCTGCGTTGGATCGGTAACATCGCGAGGCGACCTTTGACGTGGCTGAAGAGCTTGTGGCCCTTTGGCCGCGCGAAGCGGGGCGTGTTCTTGCTGGTGATGCAGACGCTCGACAACTCGATCTCGCTTCGATTTCGCCGCAAGTGGACCCGACTGTTCACGCGTTCGTTCGACACCGACCGCGGCGATGGCGCGCCCAACCCCACGTACATCCCGCTGGGAAACGAGGTCGCTCGGGTCTTCGCCAAGAAGGTCCGCGGCAACGCGTACTCGTCGATCATGGAGGTGCTCTTCGATGTTCCCACGACGGCGCACATCCTCGGCGGTGCGGCGATCGCGCCGTCCCGAGAAGACGGCGTGATCGGCGAAGACGCGCAGGTGTTCGGCCACCCGGGGCTGTATGTGTGCGACGGCTCGATGGTCCCGGCGAACCTCGGCGTGAACCCGAGCCTCACGATCACCGCGCTCACAGAGTACGCGATGAGCAAGGTCCCTGTGCGCGAAGGAGCAACGCCCCGCCCCGCGCTCGACCCAGCGTTCGTCGCAGAGCGCGTCGCGTCCATCGAGGCGCTCGCGGCAAAGCGAAAGAACAAGAGCCTTCAAGTGTACGGCGCCGGGGTCTGACCGATGTCCACCGAGGTCCGTTTCGCGCATCCTGTGCTACCAGCGCCGAGTGCGGCCCTCACCCGTCCTCGGTCCCTTCCATCGCGTCCGCGGAATGCTGGTATCGAACGTCTTCGTCCTCGACGGCGGACCTGGCGATCGCTTCGTGATCGACTGTGGACACCGGCTCGAGCGGCGCACCCTCCTCGCGGGGCTGCGAAATCTCGGTTTTTCTCCCCGCGATCTCACCGGTGTCCTCCTCACGCACCATCACTCGGACCACGCTGGCAACGCAGGGTTTCTTCGGAGCGAGTTCGGGATTCCGGTCTTCGCCCACGAAGCAGACGCCGCGGTGTTGGAGGGCAAGACCGCAGCGCCCGCCATGGTCAGCCGCACGGGGGATCCCTTCGCGCGCTTGTTCGTAGCGATCGAGAATCGCACAGCGACCCGCGTGATCGTGGATCGCGCGCTCGTCGGAGGTGAAACGGTCGGCAGCCTCGAGGTCCACCACGCTCCAGGACACACTCGTGGGTCGCTGCTCTTTCGACACGCGGGCACGCGCAGCCTGCTCTCGGGCGACGCGCTGTTGGCGGCCGTTCCGCCGCTGACCATCGTCCAGAAGATGTGCCTCCCGCACCCGGACTACGCCGTCTCGCTCGAGCAAGCAGTGGGCTCGCTCCGCGCGTTTTGCAGAACGGGTCTGCCCTTCGAGCACCTGCTCGCGGGCCACGGTCGCCCGATCGTCGGCGGAGCCCGCGCGCAAACAGAAGCCCTGCTCGCGAGTCACAGTCGAGCGCGCGACGCGTAGCGTCTACGTAGATCACCCTCCGCGCTGCTAGAACCGATACTCTTCGAAATCCAACGCGCGCGTCACGCTGGTGCGCACCGGGCGTCCGTCGTCCGTCGAGCGCCAGAGCACCAGCGATCCGCGCTCGATCCGCGCGACGTCCGTCGTTGTGTCTCCGTCGAGCCGTCCCTGCGCTTGAACAAACGTTCGACGCTCGTTGCCCACGTCCTCGACGGTGACCACGCCCGAGGGGCCGCGTCGCGCGCCGGCGATCACCCAGTTGCGGCGCTCGCCGTCCCACCCGGTGTGGACGATCGCGTCGAGGATTCCGTCACGCGTGACGTCCTCGAGGTACACCCCCCAGCCGCCGCGCGTGAGCCTGACTCGTCCGCGCTGCGTCCACTGCGTGCCCTGACCGGTGTACCAGAGCAGCTCGCTGTCGCGGTTGGTCGCGGCATACCCATTGTTGTGCTTCACCACCACGAGGTCCGGTCGGTTGTCTCCGTTGACGTCACCGAACTCCATCCCAGCGCAGTCTACGCCGCCCGCGACGAGCACGCGCGGCGCTTCGAACTGACCGTTCGCCCGTCCGCGCGCCCACCACACGTTGCCTCCGCGCGATCCTCCGCGTTCGGACGTGAAGTACGCGCAGATCCCGAGGTCGCGTCGCCCGTCGCCGTCGAGGTCGGCCACGAGCGCGCGCTGCACGAACAACTGCTGCCCGGACGGCGCGCTCGGCGAGAACATCGCGCGCTCTACGATGCCGTCATTTTGCAGGTAGAACACGCGCAGGCCGTCGCTGCACGTGAGCACGATCTCGTCGGTTCCTCCGAGCGCGAGCTCGCCCATCCAGACCGAGTCCATGGCGCTGCACGGCTGCAGTCGGGCGAACTCTTCGACGCCCGAGCCCGCAGCGCTCGGGTCGATCACCACCGCCGGCGCGACGCCGCTGTCTGTTGGCTGAGCCGCGCTCGCGTCTTCGGGATCGTCCGAGGCGCCGCCGTCTTCGTCGTCGACCGGCCGCGCGTCGTCGGTGACGTCGTCGGTCGCGTCCGACATCGAGCCGTCGTTCGCTACGTTGTCGTCCAACGCGTCACCGGACACGTCGCTCTCGGCGTCGGTCTCTGCTGGGCTGCCGGACGCATCTTCGCTCGCGCTGTCTGTCGATGCGCTGACGGCGCCGCTCTCTGCGTGAGAGTCCGCGCTGGCGTCCCCACGAACGCCACCGTCGCCGAGGCCCGTTTGCGCGCCGCCTGCTCCCGAGGGCGGGGTCGCGAGCCAGCGACCGATCGCGGTTGTTGTGCGCTTGATCCACGGGGCTGCGCCGGGGTGACGCGCGCCGACGCCTTGCAGTTTTCTCCCAGAAAACGCGCGGCCAAACAGCAGTGGACCCACGATCGCGAGCAGCGCCACGACCCCGCAGAGCCCTGGCCACAGCTCCCACCACCGCGCGTTTTCGCCGAGTCGACGAAACGCGGGGAGCAAGAGCCGGGTGAGCAACGAGGGCAGCCCGAGCACCACGAGCGCCGTCACCGTGATCGCTGCCCAGAGGGGCATCGCCCCGTCGACGAGCACGAACACAAACAGCGCCGCGACGCACCACAGCAGCAGGCCCACGAAGAAGCGGGTAAATCCCCAAGCGAATCGCGCGCCGTTGGACGCCATTGATCAACTGATCGGGCGTATCGCACCTCTGGGGGGCTTGTGGCAACCCGCGCCCTGGGCTTCGGTGTCGAGCGATCGTCGAAAATTCCCGTCTTTGCTCGCGACTGGCTTACCCTCGTGACTCGTGAGCATTTCTGCCCGCGTCGACGCTCTCGGGCGCATTCATATGTTCTCGGGTCTCACTCGACGATCGCTCGAACGCATCGCAGCGATCGCCTCCGAGGAGTCACATGGTCTCGGAACCGTGCTCTTTCGCGCGGGTGACCCCGGGGACAAGCTCTTCTTGATCCTCGACGGCAAGGTGCGCATTTCCCGCGATGTTCCTGGGCTCGGTGAAGAGGCCCTCGCGGTGTTGGGCGAGGGGGACTACTTCGGCGAGATGGCCCTGGTCGACGACGCGCCGCGCTCGGCCGACGCGCGCGTGCACGAGCGCTGCAAGCTCTTGGCGATCGACAAAGACGCCATGCAGCACCTTCTCTTTCTTCACAAAGAGATCGCCTACGAGATCCTGTGGAACGTCGTGCGGACGCTCGCCGCTCGCCTCCGCGAGACCAACGAGAAGATGACCTTCCTCGCCGCGAGCGGGAAGTTCAGCTGACCGTCGCGAGCTCGCTCGCCGGTTGTCCCGCCGTTCGCGCTCGCCAGCCGTACGCGAGCACGCCGATCGCAGCGCTCGTGAGGCCGATCCACTGCGACGTGGTCAGCCCCGCGCTCGTGCCGCGCTCGACGTCGTCGCGCACGAGTTCGAGCCCCGAGCGCGCGAGACCGTAGAGCACCATGAAGCTCAACGAGACCTGCCCATCGAAGCGTCGCCTCGGCCAGAGCCATCGTTGCCACGCGAAGAGCGCCAACCCCAGCACGAGCTCGTAGAGCTGCGTCGGGTGCACCGCGAGGCTCTCGGTGATGGTCCCCGGCAGCACGCATCGATCGCCGCGCATGACCCCGTGCGCTTGCTCGCAGAGCTCGCGGGTGAGCCGCACGCCCGCGTGCGTGTGCTGCCACCACGCGGGAGATCCTTCGCCCGTCGGCCATCGCGGAAATCGCCCCAGCCGCTCGAGCCACGCGGGCGCTTCGCTCGACAGCGCCATCCCGAAGTCGCACCCGGCGAGAAAGCACCCGAGCCTTCCAAACGCGAGGCCGAGCGGCATTCCCACGGTCGCGATGTCGGTCCACTGCCACACCAGCGTCCGAGACCGCTTCGCAAAGGCCCACACCCCGAGGACGCCCGAAATGAACCCGCCGTACACGACGAAGCCGTTGGCGCGGGGATAGAGCACGCGCTCCCACAAGACTCGCCCGTCGCTCGCGACGAACTCGGCCTTCCACTGGACGATCAGGTAGAGCCCGCGCGCGCCGAGCAGCGCTGTGGCCGCCGCGACAGCGCAAAATGTCCAGTATTTCGCCGATGGAATCGCGATCCGACGCGAGAGCGAGAGGCCCGCGAAGCACCCCATCAAGATCCCCGTCGCGAGCAACACGCCGTACGAATAGATGGGCACCACGCGCCAGGGCTCGACGAAGGTCGAGCCGTGACGCAGCGCTGCGCCGAGCCCGTCCCGCGCGACCGCGGGTGCGCCGAGGACGAACAGCGCGACGGACACGAGCGCGAACCACGCGTACATGAGCGCGTCGTCGCTGCTCACAGAACGCCCACGAAATCGAGCGACCCCCCACGCGATCGGGCCGGACAAGAGCGCCGCCAGCGCCAGCGCCTTGATCACGAACCCAGGGACGAGCACGAGCACCGGATGCATTCGCGCGCAGAAAGGGCCACGCCCGCGACCGATTCGTCAACTGTCACGAAACACTTCCGACGACGAGCGCGTACTGTGCGCTCAGAGGTCGCGTGGCTGCTCGTCGTGTCGTCATCATCGGAAACGGTGTCGCGGGCATCACCGCGGCCCTGGATATCCGGGCGCGAGACGATCGCGCCGAGATCACCGTGGTCTCCGACGAGAGCGACTATTTCATCGCGCGCACGGCGTTGATGTACGCGCTCATGGACAAGCTCCCGCGCAAGGGGCTCGAGCCCTACGAGCGCCACGTCTACGACCGCCAGCGCATCACCCGCGTCCGCGGCCGGTGCGTGGACCTCTCTGCCAAGAGCCGCACCGTCACGCTCGCCGACGGCGCGAAGCTCCCCTGGGACGCGCTGGTGATCGCCACGGGGGCGCGGGCTCGAGCGCTGGATGTTCCTGGAATTTCAGAGGTGAAATCGGGGGTCGTCAACTTCGTCTCCCTCTCGGACCTCGACGCGTGCGAGGCCCTGATCCCCTCGACGCGGCGCGCGGTCGTGGTCGGCGGAGGGCTCATCGGCGTCGAGCTGGTCGAGTCGCTCGTTCACCATCGCTTGCCTACGACCTTCGTGGCCCGCGAGAAGTGGTACTGGCCCGCAGGCTTGTGCCGCGAAGAAGGCGAGCTCGTCGCCGCGCACATTCGAAAGCGCGGGGCGGACCTTCGCATCGAAGAGACGATCTCGTCGGTGAGCGTCGACGGAAGCGGTCGCGTATCGGGCGTGACGCTCGGCTCGGGCGACAGCGTCCCGTGCGAGCTGTTCGGCGTGGCCATCGGCGTCGAGCCTGACGTCGAGTGGCTGGCTCGCTGCGAGAGCGCTCCTGTGATCGATCGAGGCGTGGTGGTCGACGAGCACCTTCGCACGAGCGTCGATGGCGTGTGGGCCATCGGGGACTGCGCCGTCGTTCGCAGCGCGAATCGCTCGGTGTACGAGCCCATCTGGTACACGGCCAAGCGCCACGGAGCCTTCGTCGCGAGGCAGCTTACCGGATCGAAGGAGCGCTACGTGCCTCCGGTGTTCGTCAACAGCGCGAAGTTCTTCGAGCTCGAGTACACGACCGTGGGCGACGCCGGAGAGCTCGGGGCGCGCTCGCTCTATCTCTCGCTGCCGAACAAGGAGGTCACCGTGCGGCTCATCGAGCGTGACGGCGCCCTCAGCGCGTTCAACGCGATCGGCTCGCGCTGGGACACGACGGTGATCGCGCGCTGGATCGACGAGCAGCGATCGATCGACTGGGTGAGGTCTCACCTTCGTGAGGCGCAGTTCGACGTGGAGTTTGGTCGCGCTCGCATCGAGCGCATGGTCGAGAGAGAGCTCGAGGTGCGGCAGTGAAGCAGCGCGGCGCGATCGGTTGGTTGAAGCACGACGTCACGCACCGCGGGGTGACCGCGTGGGCGCTGGCGCTCGCGATCTTCGCGTTCTACGTCGTGCTCTACTGGGGTGACGACGCGCGAGGGGTCAACCCGTTCGACCGCCTCGCGTGGCTGTTGCACCTCGGGACGCGAGGACAAGCCGGCGCGAAGTGGACGTTCTACGGGGCGCTCTACACGCTGGCGGTCACGCTGGGCGGCGTCGCGTTTCTGCGAAAATACGGGCACAACCGCTATCAAGTGATCCGCACGATCGTCGTGATCGTGGTGCAGGCGACGTTGGCCTTCAGCGTCCCGTTGATCATGAAGATGGCGGGGCACCCCGAGCACTACTTCAGCTACCTGTGGCCGCTGAAGATGTACTACTTCGAGCCGGGGTTCATCCGACACAACCCGGCTCCGCTGGTGCTCTGGAGCTTCATCGGCTCGCTCGTCCTCGCGCCGTTGCTTGCCCTTCGCTACGGAAAGCGCTGGTACTGCTCGTGGGTCTGCGGCTGCGGCGGCCTCGCCAACACCGCGGGCGACAGCTTCAGACACCTCAGCGACAAGAGCGAGAAGGCCTGGCGCTTCGAGAAGGTGGCCATCTACAGCACGCTGGTGATCTGCGTGGTGACCACGTCCGTGGTTCTAGCCAGCGCGTTCGTGCAGGGTTCGCACCCGCAGCTGGACCTTTGGTCCGAGAAGCTTCGAACGAACTACGGGCTCATCGTCTCGTCGCTCTTGTCAGGGATCATCGGCGTGGCCGCTTACCCCATCGGCGGAACGCGCGTGTGGTGCAGGTACTTCTGCCCGATGGCCGCGGTGCTCGGGATCTTTCAGCGCGCCGGTCGCTTTCGCATTCGCGTCAAAGAAGACCAGTGCATCTCCTGCGGGATGTGCAGCGAGCACTGCGAGATGGGCATCGACGTGCGCGCCTACGCGCAGGCCAACGAGAGCTTCACCCGCGCCAGCTGCGTGGGCTGCGGGATGTGCGCCGAGGTCTGCCCGCGCGGGGTGCTCAAGCTCGAAAACACGCACACAAAAGACCCGCAAGAGAAGCTCGTGCAGCTCAGGCTTCGCAAGTGAGCGCGTCGCGGTAGGCTCAGCCGTCGAGCTTCTCGAGCCTTCGCACGGCGTCGCTGATGGTCACGCGGTACTGCTCGCTGGTCGGCGTGGTCTCTTCGAGCGCGACCACCCGCTGCGCCGCGGGGAGGGTCCCGAGCTGCTCTTTGGCGTACGCGCGGGCCTCGCGCGTCGCGTCCTTCTCCGAGGCCGACGACACCCGCGCGCCGTCGCGCATGTGCTCGACGAAGAGCGGGACGCCGTCGGGGCGCTCGCTGGCGAGGGCGACGAAGTCTTCGCTCGCGACCGCGCGGCCGTCGGCGTCCTTGCCCATCTTGCGCCACATGGCCTTGGCTCCGCCGTAGCTGGCCTTTCCTGGAGCGCGCTTGGCGACCGGCGTGGGCACGCCCCTGCGGTCGTCGACCTCGACGAGCTTGTAGACGGCGCCGAACGACGGTGAGTCCGGGCTCAGCACGATGGCGGTGCCGACGCCGAAGGTGTCGTAGGGCGCGCCCGCGTCGAGCAGCGCGTTGATCTTGTACTCGTCCATGTCGTCCGAGCCGATGATCTTCACGTCGCTTCGGCCTGCGGCGTCGAGGATCGAGCGGATCTGCGGTCCCAGGCGAGCGAGGTCCCCGGAGTCGACGCGGACGGCTTTGACCGCGGGGCCGGCCTTGGCGGCGCGCAGCGTGCCGCGGATCGTGTCCCACGTGTCGACGAGCAGCGACGTGCCGCCGGGAAAAGCCTCTGCGAACGCGCGAAACGCGCCGTCCTCACCCTCGTCGACGTGCGCGAGCATGTACGAGTGCGCGCACGTCCCCGACACGGGAACGCCGTAACGAAACCCTGCCTCTTCGCAGCTCGTCCCGATGCAGCCCGCGATGTAAGCAGCCCTCGCGGCCGTGGGCGCCGCCAGCGGGTCGAGCCTCCGCGCGCCGAACTCCATCACGGGTTTGCCGCGCGCCGCGAGCACGACGCGCGCGGCCTTCGAGGCCACCTTCGACTCGTGGTTGATGACGCCGAGCAAGAAGGTCTCGACGATCTGCGCTTCGGCGAGCGTCCCTTCGACGCGCAAGATGGGCCCGCCGCCCATGAGCACCTCGCCCTCGCGCAGGCCGAATACACGCCCACGAAATCGAAATCCCCTGAGGTAGTCGACCATCTGCTCGGTCATCACGTCGCGCAGCGACGCCGACTCGCGCAGGTAGCTGATCTCGTCCTCGGTGAAGCGCACGCCTTCGAGAAAGCGCAGCGCGCGGTCGATCCCCGCGACCACCAGAAAGCGCCGCGCCTTGGGCAGCTTGCGCATCGACAGCTCGAAGACGGCTCGACGAGAGGCGATCCCCTCGCGCAAGTACGCGCCGAGCATCGAGAGCTGGTACCGGTCTGTGTAGAGCGAGAACATCGACGAATCCTCCCGCGCAACCGCGCGAGAGGAAACTTAGTTGCACGATGCAACTAAGTCAACGGCCCCCCCTGAAGTACTTCGGCTGGAGCGCGTCCGGAGCCAGTTTGTGACGAGCGCGCCCGCAGCGAACGACCAAGCCGTAGCAGCGCTACGGCGCGGGAGCGAGCGAGGACGTAAGCCGTCACAAGCTGGCTCCCGACGCGCTCTAGTAGCGGTAGTTCTCGGGCTTGAACGGGCCTTGTTGGCTCACGTTGATGTAGTCCGCCTGGTCCTTGCTGAGCTCGGTCAGCTCGACGCCGAGCTTCTTCAGGTGGAGGCGGGCGACCTTCTCGTCGAGGAACTTCGGCAGCACGTACACGCCGACCGCGTACTGGCCGTACTTGGTCCAGAGCTCGATCTGCGCGAGCACCTGGTTGGTGAAGCTCGCGGACATGACGAACGACGGGTGGCCGGTGGCGCAGCCGAGGTTGACGAGGCGGCCCGAGGCGAGGACGGTCAGGCGCTTTCCATCGGGGAAGATGTACTGATCGACCTGGGGCTTGACGTTCTCTTTCTTGATCTCGGGGTTGTTCTCGAGCCAGGCGACCTGCACTTCGCTGTCGAAGTGGCCGATGTTGCAGAGGATCGCCTCGTCCTTCATCTGCTTCATGTGCTCGGCGCGGACGATGTCCTTGCAGCCGGTGGCGGTCACGACGATGTCCGCGAGGTTGATGACGGTCTCGAGGCGCTTGACCTCGTAGCCCTCCATCGCCGCCTGCAGCGCGCAGATCGGGTCGATCTCCGTGATGATCACGCGCGCTCCGAGCGCCCTCAGCGCCTGCGCGCTGCCCTTGCCCACGTCGCCGTAGCCCGCGACGACCGCGGTCTTGCCGGCGAACATGACGTCCGTCGCGCGCTTGATTCCGTCGCCGAGCGACTCGCGGCAGCCGTAGAGGTTGTCGAACTTCGACTTGGTCACCGAGTCGTTGACGTTGAACGCGGGCACCTTGAGGTGTCCGTGCTTGTGCATCTCGTACAAGCGGTGCACGCCCGTGGTGGTCTCCTCGGACAGGCCGCGGATGGGGTCTTCGCCGCCGAAGAGCTGCGCGTACTTCTTGTGGATCACGATGGTCAGGTCGCCGCCGTCATCGAGGATCATGTTGGGGCCCTTGCCGCCCTCGAAGGCGAAGATCTGCTGGTCGATGCACCAGTCGTACTCCGGCTCGGTCTCGCCCTTCCACGCGAAGACGGGCGTGCCGGTCGCGGCGATCGCGGCGGCGGCGTGGTCTTGCGTCGAGAAGATGTTGCAGCTCGTCCAGGTCACTTCGGCGCCGAGCTCCTTGAGGGTCTCGATGAGCACCGCGGTCTGGATGGTCATGTGCAGGCAGCCGGCGATGCGCGCGCCCTTGAGCGGCTTCTTCGCGCCGTACTCCTCGCGCAGCGACATCAATCCGGGCATCTCCTTCTCGGCGATGCGGATCTCCTTGCGGCCCCAGTCCGCGAGGGACATGTCCGCGACCTTGTACTTTCCGGGAACTTCGTTGGGCAACTTCGACATGGTCTCTCTTCTCTTTCGTGCGCTCCCGCGGGAGCGTTTGGTGAATCTTGAAAACTTGTGCTCAGGCGTCCTTCGCCCCGACCGCCACGATCCAGCGCACCGCTCGATCGGGCCCCGCGCCTCGGTAGCTCGCAGGGACCTCTCGCGCGCCCCGCCACGAGAGCCCCGCTCGCTCGAAATGCCCCCGCAGCTCGGCCTCTTCGAAGCCGAGCCACAGGTCCGCTTGCTGCGTGCGCAGGGCCTCGTCGTCGTGCCTCGCGTAGTCGAGCACCACGAGCGCTCCGCCTGCGCGCAGCAGGGACGCGAGCGCGCCGACGGCCTCGCCGGGCTTGGGCGCGTGGTGAAGCACGCGCGCCGCGAGGACGAGGTCCGCGCCGTCGGGGACGTGCTCTCTCAACGATCGATCGAGCTCGCTGCGCACGAGCGTCACGTTTTTGTGTCCCCGCGCGGCGAGACGCTCGCGGCACGCCTCGAGCTGCGCGTCGCTGCGGTCGACGGCGATCACGCGGTCGAACGCTGGCGCGAGGGCGTCGAGCGCCGCGCCGTCGCCGGTGCCAGCGTCCACGGCCAGCGCGCGCCGCGGCAACAGCGACGCCAACGCAAACACGTACGCGCCCCACTCGGACTGCGCCGACGCGCTCGCGCTGGTCCTGGTGCGCGCGAAGAACTCACGCGTGCCTTTGTCCCGCGCTCGCACTACGTCCGACACGCGCGCCAGCGAGCCGTCTCGCTCGCACAGGCCGCGCCCCGTCGCCAGCGCGTCGCTCACGACCGCGTCGCGCGTCGCGTCCTGCTCGAGCTTGAGCAGCGTCCAGGTGCCCTGCCTGCGATCGGACAAGAGCCCTGCTTGCCGCAGCGTGGCCGCGTGCCGCGAGACGTTGGGCTGCGACTCCTCGAGCAGCTCCGCCAGCTCGCTGACGGCGAGCTCGTCCTCGCCTGCGAGCGCGAGCAGCCTGAGCCGCAGAGGCTCGGAGAGCAGTCGATACAGCTCCCATCGCTCAGCTCGGGTCGGCGCGGCAGAAACCAAGTTGCGCGAGGATATATTCGTAGTTGCGTATCAATGCAAGTCTGATTCGAGAGCTTTCCCGAGCCGGGTCGTTGGCTGGCCCGAAACCTGCGTTTCACTCGCTCGAGGAAGCACCGACGTGACCAAAGCAACAGGAGGAAAGCGCTCTCTCGAACGGCCGAGCACCGCGCTTCGCGTGGTTTCTCCCGAGGTTGCTGAGGTGGGGCGCGCGATCCGTCGCTGGCGCGATCACCTCGCAGAAACGAAATCGTTTGTTCGGTTGGCCCTTTCGTATCTGCAATCGTACTGGCCCAACGCCGAGCAGCGCGCACATGTGGGCTCACTGTTCGCGATCGAGGCGCGCACGTTGACGCTGCTGCCCAGCATCGAGACGGCGGACCTGCACACCGGGCTGACCCCGCACCAGTCCGGGATCACGCCGGTGCGTCCGGATGCGACGCGCGCGGCGCACTACCTTCGCGGCCTGCGCGAGCGCGTGTGCGCGTGGCTGCGCGCTGTCTCCTCTGCAGCTCAGTCGGGCGTCGCGATCGAGCCGCTCGTGCGCGCGCTGGACGGCGCGATGAGCGAGCTGGTGGCTGCGTGCGAGCTCATCGAGCTCTTGCTGTTTCCCCGCGAGGTCGACCCGATCATCGAGTGCGGCGAGGCGGTCGCGCGCGCCGCCGACGCGTCGAGACGCAAAGTGACGATCGACTGCAACGAGCCCGCCCACGTCTCTCAGGTGCGAGGGCTGCTGAGGCTCCTCAGCGCGATCCTCGTCGACGTCGAAGAGGGGGCCGTCGTGCGCGTGTCGTCCTCGATCACCCGCGCGTGCGTCGAGGTCCCGTCGACCCGCGAGGCGCAAGGCGAAGACCGCTGGGCGTTCTTGAAATTCTGTGCGTATCTCGGCCGCATGCGCTTCGAGCGCGACGACGTCCGCGCCGTGCTCCTCGTGCCGCTCGTCGTTCTGTGAGCGCCCTCAGGGCTTCGGGATGCGCAGCGTCTTGCTGATCATCGCGCTGCCGCTGAGCACATAGAGCAGCGCGATGGGATGCAACACGAACGGCCCGACCTGGTGACCACCAAGCGGCAGCGCGTCGTGCACAAGGCCCTTGCTCGCGAGCACGGCGAACACCATCGCGATCGACAAGCTCGTCGGGATGGGAGTGCCCTCGTAGTACTTCACTTTGCCCGAGTCGTCCGAGAGCTGCGCGGCCGTCGCGTTGTACCGCGCCAGCCGCGAGATCCCGCAGCCCACGAAGTACACGAGCGCCAAAGCGTCCCACCCGCCGCGCAGGCCCAACGCAAACCCGAGCGCCGCCGGGGCTACGCCGAACGCCACAGCGTCCGCGAGCGAGTCGAGCTCTTGGCCGAGCAGCGAGACCTCGCCGCGAAACCGCGCGATGCGACCGTCGAGAAAGTCGCACGCCAGCGAGACGGGCAAGAGCGCGAACGCCGTCCAGAGCGCGGTCCGATCGCGGTCGACGCAATAGCGCATCGACGCGAGCACAGACCCCATCCCCGCGAACCCGTTGCACAGCGTAAAGAGGTCGGCGACCTGAAAGTCGCGGATCATCGAGAACCGGCGGACCTTCGAGCGCTCGGGATCATTCGGCGGCGCGTCGGACATTCAGTGCGTGTACATCATACCACCGTGGCCAACGAGCCTGACTCACCGCGCGAAGGGTCCGCAGAAATCCAGCCGCGCGCCCTGTGTGATCGCTGCAAGCGCCCGCGCGTCGTCTGCTACTGCGCGCACGTCCGCGAGGTCGACACGCACACGCGCGTCGTGATCGTGCAGCACCCCCGCGAGGCCGACGTTCCGATCAACACGGCGCGCATCGCGAGGCTCTGCCTCCCCAACAGCGAGCTCGTCGTGACCGTCGAGGCCGACCGCGAAGAGACCGTTCGCGCGCTCGTCGAGCGGGCGGGCGAGGGGGGCGTGGGGCTGCTCTTTCCGGGGGAGGACACCAAGGACATCCGCGAGCTCGGCGACGACCCCCGCGGCCAGCGCACGCTCGTCGTCGTCGACGGAACCTGGTGGCAAGCCGCCAAGGTGCTCAAGAAGAGCCCCGGCCTCAGGTCGCTCCCGCGCTACGGCCTCGTGCCGACCAGCCCGAGCAACTACCGCATCCGCAAAGAGCCTTCGATCGAGTGTCTCTCGACCCTCGAGGCGCTCGTCGAGGCGCTCTCGGCGCTCGAAGGCGCCGCGGTCGATCCGCGCGCCATGCTCGCCCCGTTCGAGGCCATGGTGGACTTTCAGCTCGAGTACGCGAGGTCCGGCGCGGGCTACGGACGACACAAGAAATCAACGAAGCCCGAGCGACGACGCGAGGTTCCCGAAGAGCTCTCTCGCACGCCCACGGGCGTGATCGTGGGCTACGCCGAGAGCAACGCGTGGCCCTTCGACCGCGCAGAGCGACCCGAGCCCGAGCTCGTTCACTGGGTCGCCGAGCGGCTCGACGACGGAGCGCGCGCAGAGTGGATCATCGCGCCGCGCACAGCGCTCGCGCCAGCGACGCCCTCGTTCACCGAGCTCGACGAGCGCGCGCTTCGCGAGGGGATCTCGGTCGATCATTTCGCTCGCGAATGGGCGGCGTTTTGCGCGCCCGCGACGACCCTCGCCACGTGGAACCCGATCGCCGCCGCGCTGCTCGATCGCGCCCTCGGCGAGGCCTCCGCGGGCTCGATGCCCGAGCGCTGGTTCGACCTTCGCCCCGCCGCCGCGCGCTACTTCAAGACCCGCATCGGAACGCTCGCCGAGTGCTCTCCCCGCTTCGGCGCGCTCGATCCCACCCGCTGGGCTCGCGGCCGCGCCGGCTCTCGCATCCTTCACGTCGCCCACGTCGCCCGCGCCCTGCGCGCCGAAGCCCTGCGCCCGCTGGGGGGATAACGCTCGAACCGTATCCCAATTGCAACTGCACGTTGGATGTACTAACGCAGCGACCATGCGTAAAGCTGCTGCTGTCGCTCTTCTTTTCGCGCTCACCCACTGCGCGAGCCCAGTCGCCGCACAGGACGCCAGCGCGGACAGCACCACGACGGGGTGCGGTGTCCCTTCGACCGGCGCCTGCCAGGGGCAGACCTATCTCTACTGCGAGAGCGATGGGGTGGTGTCTGTCGATTGCTCGATGACCGGCGGACGCTGCTCGCAGATCAACAGCACTGGGATCTACTCGTGTCTGCAGCCCATCGGCGCAAACTGTCGCACGGTCGTTCCCCACGGCAACCACACCCACAACTTGTTCGCGTTTTGCGAAGGCGCCAGCTCGGGATGCCTCCAGGATCGCACTTCAGGCCGCTGCGTCGCGGATCTCGGCGCGTGCGTCGACGCGGACATCGACACCTGTCGCGGCGAGCGGATCATCTCCAACTGCCGCGCGGGGCAGCCCATCGCGATCGACTGCGCGGCGCTCGGCGCTCGCTGCGACGCCGCGTCCCGCGTCTGCGCGGGCGTCGTCCTCGGCGCCCCGTGTGATCGCGTCCGTCGTCAGTGCGCCGCTGGCACCCGATGCCAGATGGCCCGCGGAGAGACCCTCGGCGTCTGCGTCGCGATCGAATCTGACGCGGGCGCGGATGCGTCGTCCGATGCTTCATCGAGCGACGGCGCCGTCCATGACGCCACGGTCGCCGATTCGTCGTCTCGTGACTGATCCTGCGCGGCTCCGGAGCGACTGATCAGCCGCCCGAAGTGCTCGCGTCGCCCGCGCATGCCGCCACGCAGCGCGCGAGGTTCATCGCGCACGTCGCCTCGGTGGACGTCGCGCTCTCCGAGATCCCGTGGCACTCGCGGGTCGTCATGTCGCGATCCTCGACCGGGTGACACGCGGTCTCGATCGCCTCGCAGCTCGGGCGCGCCATCGCGTCGCCCATCGACCGGACGTCCGAAGAAGTGGACGCGTCGGCGGGCGTGTTTGCGGGAGCACAGGCCGCAAGCAACGCCGCGGCCGTCATGATCAGTACGTGTCTCATGGGCGGAGGTATCGCAGGGGCGGGACCTGAATGCAATACGTCTGCAAGTGAGTTTGAATATCTATTGCTTTTGCTATGTGTTTATCGTTTCTTCCGCTCGTCGCGCCGCGGGGAGATCGACGCGCAAGCGCGCTCCCGTGGCGCCGTCGGCGCGGGGGAGGGCGCGCAGCGTTCCGCCCGCTTGATCGACGAGCGACGCGCAGATCGCCAGGCCGAGCCCGGTCCCTTCACCCGCGGGCTTGGTCGTGAAAAACGGCTCGAACACCCGCTCGCGCAGCGCCTCGTCGATCCCCGGCCCGTCGTCCTCGACGTCGATTCGCACCCGTCCGTCGACGCTCGACGCGCGGATCGCGAGCGACCCTCTCGCGGTCTCCTCGCCGGGCTTCTTCATCGCGTCCGCCGCGTTGAGCGCCAGGTTGAGCAGCACCTGAACGAGCCGGTCATCCGACAGCGTCACCGGCGGCAACGACGGCGCCACGTCGACCGAGATCGCGATGTCCTTCACGCTCTTCTGGGGCTCGAGCAGTCGTCGCACCTGGTCGACCGCGTCGAAGACCACCCCTGGCTCGTCGCTCTTGGACTCGCTCGTCGGTCGCGCCCTCGCGTAGTCGAGCAGGTCTCGCACCGTGCGGTGAATGCGCTCGGCTTCGCGGCCGATTCGCTTGGAAAAATCCTGAACTTCGTCGTCTTCGAGCCCGCCGTCTCGCATCACGTCTGCGAGGCCCACGATCGCCGCGAGGGGGTTTCCGATCTCGTGCGCGATCCCCGCTGAGAGGCGGCCCACCACCGCGAGTCGCTCGGTGCGAACGAGCTGGGCGTGCGCCTCGCGAAGCTCGGCGTGCGCTCGCTCGAGCTCGATCACGCGCGCCGACAGCTCGGCCTCGCGCGCCGCGAGGTCCTCGGTCATCACGTTGAAGGCCACCGCTGCGCGCGCGATCTCCCTCGCGCCTCGAGGCTCTGCGCGCGCCTCTCGGTTGCCAGCGGCCACTCGCTCCGCCGCTCGCGTGAGCACTTCGAGCGGCCGCACCGTGTACCGCGTGAGCAGCGCGTACAGCACAAAGAGCGCCGCCGACGACGCCACCAGCGTGTAGAGCAACACGCCCGCGACCAGCCCGCGCTCGCTCGCAGACTGCGCGAGCGACACCTCCGCCGCCACCGCTCCTCCTCGCGGAAGCCCCACGACGATTCGCAGCATCGAGGACCGCTCTTCCACGCCATCGACCAGCGGCGCCCGCGGCAGCGCCAACGCAAACGTTCCTGCCTGCGCGATCGCTCGCCCGTCTGCGTCGAGCACCGCCGCTGCAGAGAGGGCGCCTTCGCCCACCGTGTCGGTCACCAGCGGCTCGAGCGAGCCGCGCTCTGCAGGGAGCAGCGCGATCTGGCCCGCCACCGCGCGCACCAACGTGACCCCCGCCCGCTTTCGCACCGAGCGCGAGGCCGCCGCCGTGAGCGGGCGGATCGCAGCGTTTGCGAGGACCGCCGCGATCACGAGCACCGCCACCAGCGCGAGCGCGATCTGCGCGCGAAGCCCCACCGAAGCCCGCGGCGTCGTCGAGAGCGAGTCGCGCGGGCGCGGCAACTTTTCGAACGCGGTCGATTGGCCCATGTCGTGCCATGGTAAACGCAACGCGCGCCGGTGATCCGCCGTTCGCGACGGCGGTGCTGCTCAGGCTTCGCGCAGCGCCTCGGTCAACGCGTGCAGCTCTTCGATCGAGAGCGTCTCGGGCCGGCGCTGCCCGTCGAGCTTCGCCCGAGCGAGCGCCGCCTTCGCGCCCTCGCGTCCGTGCGGAGAAACCGGCGTAAGCCCGTTGAGCGTCGTCTTTCGCCGCGCCGCGAACAGCCCGTGCACCACCCGCTGAAACAGCGGCGTCTCTTCGGCCAGGGGCGTCACTCGCGGACGCAGCGCCACCACCGCGCTCACGACGCGCGGCGCGGGATGAAAGCACCGGGGGCTCGCCTCGCACACGCGCTCGACCGTGCACGCGGCCTGCGTAAACACCGAGAGCACCCCCCAGTCGTCGTCGTTGGGGCGAGCGGCGAGCCTGAGCGCCACTTCTTTTTGCACCATCACGACGGCGACCCGCCATCGCACTGGCGGCGTGAGAAACGCTCGGATGAGCTTTCCGGTGATCTGGTAGGGCAGGTTGCCGACGATCGCCGTGGGCTCGTTCTCTGCGTGCGCGCGATAGTCGAACTGCGCCGCGTCCATCTCGAGCACTTCGATGTTGGGCGCGAGCTCGTCCGCTTTGAGCGCGGCGACCATGTCTCGATCGCGCTCGATCGCGAGCACTCGGCGCGCGCGGGGCGCGAGCATCTTGGCGAGCGTGCCGGGACCTGTGCCCACTTCGATCACGCACTCGTCGGGCCGCGGATCGACAGCGCGCACGATGGACTCGGCCACCGGAGGCGCGATGAGAAAATTCTGCCCGAACGAGTCCTTCGGTCGCAGCCCGTGCCGCGCGAGAAATCCTCGCGGGTCTTCGAAGGCAGCGAACGGAGCATCGGCCCCGCGGGGCTCTCCAACGTCACTCATGACTCTTCACTTGTTCGCCTTCGCCACGCGCGGCGTCGATGCCCTCGCGAGCCAGTGCGCAAACGGGTCTCGCTTGCGCGCCGAGTACAAAGGAACGCCGATCCTCGCCAGCCCCGTTCGCAGCGCCTGCACGCGCAGCTCGTCGTCCTTCAACAGCGCGTCGCGCACCGCGTCGCCCGCTGGCCCTTCGGGCTTGGGCGCGAAGTCTTCTCCCATCGGCGCGACCACCGTGATCCGGTGTCGTCCCGAGCGAGCCGCAGCGAACGCCCCGCGCAGCCGATCGGCGCTCTCGAACGGGTCGAGATCCGAGAGCACGACGATGGTCCGAGGCTCGCGCGCTTTGTGCGTCGCTGCCTCGAGCGCCGCAGCGAGCCCCGCGGCCCGCGAGAGCCCTGTCGTGTCGTAGCGCAGCGGCAAGAGGATGCCTCTCGCCCGACAAAACGCGCGCAACACGCGGCCGTCTTCGTCGGAGGCGCGGACGGGGAGCTGCATGTGCGGGTCTTTTCCCGCGGAGGTGCGCGCCATCTTCGCGAGGCGGGCGCGCGCCTCGGGCCCGAGCGGCACCTCGACCCCTTCTTGCTCGCGAAAGTACCTCGCGACGATCTGATCGAGCTGCTCGTCATCGAGGTCCGTGAGGTCTTCGTCGACCAGCGAGCGTTGATCGATCGCCCCAGCGACGATCGCCGCGAGGTGCGCGGGGCTCGATCCGGGCGTGATGTTCAGCGTGACCCGCGCGTCGAAGCCGACGAAGCCCAGTCGATCGCCGCCGAGCCGCGCGCCGCGCGACGCTTGCGCGACGAGCTCGATCGCGTAGTCGAGCTTCGAGCCTCCTCTCGGGTCACCGCGCATCGAGGGGCCGACGTCGACGACGAGCACTCGCGTGGTCTGCGCGTCGTCTTCTGTCTCGCGCACGAGCAGGCGCCCGCGACGGGCCGAGGCCTTCCACGCGATGCGATGAAAAGGGTCTCCCGGCTGGTGCTCTCGCAGCTCGCGGATCTCTGCGCCCTCGCCGTGCCTGCGCGTCGATCGCCCGGCGCGCGCCTCGGGATCGGGCCTCGCGTGCGAGCGTTGCAGCGCCGCGCCCAGGGTCCTCGGCGCGACCTCGAGCACGAGCGGATTGGGAAAATACAGGGGAGCCCACGCCAGCCCCAGCGGCCCGCTCACGGTCATCCACGCGCCGTGCAGCACGTGGCGCCCCGCGTGTCCCGGCAGCACTTCGATGTCGAAGGTCGAGAGCGACTCGGGGGCGAGCTCGATGCGCGCGCCCTTCCATCGTGCGTGCTTGAGCCCCGGCGAGAGCGACAGCCGCGGAGCGCCGAGCAGCAGCGTTGATTTCGTGGGATTGCGAAGCGCGATGCGGATCGTCAGCGGCTCGTCGGGCCGCCGGGCGCCTTGCAGCATCCACCAGCTGAACTCGAGCCGTTCGCGCCGCATCCTCCGCGGGATCGGAACGGTCGCCACCCACGCGAGCGCGAGTCCGACGAGCACTCCCTGCCCTGCGGCCATCAGCGGCTCGATGGCGCCCGCGACGCCGCCCAGGGTGAGGGCGACGCCGCCGGCGAGCGAGAGCTTTCCTGATGAGCTCAGCGATGGCATCGAGTGGGCACGGGGAGCATATAGCAGCTGCGCATCGGGTTGGCGCCGCGCTCGAGCGCTGGCCCATCGAAAGCCCGTTGAAAACGTGTGTTGTCGGGGACCTCGCGCGGGTTCACTTGGACCTTCACCGCGCAGGGCTAACCGCGACCGGACACCGCGTGGCCGTGCGTCGGCTCTCCGCGCGACTCCGAGCGACGATACGGGACGCGCTCGAGCGTCTCTTCGACGATGGCCTCGCGCGTGATGCCTTCGGCGTCCGCCTCGGGCGTGAGCACGAGCCTGTGCGCCAGGACGCTGGCCGCGAGGCGCTTCAAATCATCGGGGATGACGTAGTGCCGACCCCTCACCAGGGCGCTCGCGCGCGCGGCGAGCACGAGCCCGAGCGACCCTCGCGGCGACGCTCCGAGCGCCACGCGCGGGTGGGTGCGCGTATACGTCGCGAGCGCGACGGCGTACGCGTAGATCTCGTCGTCGACGAAGACCTCCGACGTCCGCGATTGGAGCCAGAGCACCTCTTCGGGCGACAGCACCGGCCGCGCCTCGGGCGGCACGGTCGAGTACGTCCGAATGATCTTGAGCTCGTCGGAGGCCGAGGGATACCCCACGACGATCCGCATCAAGAACCGGTCGACCTGCGCTTCGGGCAGCGGGTAGGTGCCCTCTTGTTCGATCGGGTTTTGCGTGGCCAGAACGAAGAAGGGCTGCTCGAGCTGGTGCGACTCGCCGTCGATCGTGACCTGGCTCTCTTGCATGGCCTCGAGCAAGGCCGACTGGGTCTTGGCCGGGGCGCGGTTGATCTCGTCGCCGAGGACGACGTGCGCGAACACGGGCCCTTTTCGCAGCGAAAATCCGCCCTCGCGCGGGGACAACACGTACGTCCCGGTGATGTCGCTCGGCAAGAGGTCCGGCGTAAACTGAATGCGCTTGAAGCTCGCGCCGATCGCGTTGGCGAAGGCCCGGATCAACGTCGTCTTGGCGACGCCCGGAACGCCCTCGAGCAACACATGTCCCCGCGCGAGCAGGCACGTAATGATCCGCTCGGGCACCTCGCGCGGGCCGACGAAGCATCGACCGACCTCGTCCAAGATGCCGCGGACGCGTTCGCCAGCGCGGGCGAGGCGCTCGGCGACTTCTTTGTCTGGTGGGTCTGAGCTCGCAGGTGCCGAATCTGTCATGGGCTAGAGAGGGCGCGAAGGATGGCAGAGATCCTGCGCCAGAGGGAGACGAACCGCCGCGGCGCGATTTTGAGCGAGGGTTTGTCCTCGGCGTCGTTCGCGATCTGATCGAGCTCGACCAGCACGCCGCGCAGGGTGGCAAGCTCGTCGACCGTCAGCTTCTTCTCGGCCTTCGCCACGACGCGAGCGATGTCCGTTGGGGGAAGCAGGTCGAGCGAACGCAAGAGCGCGCGCTCGAAGAGCCGTCGCAACACGAGCGTCGGGTAGAGCAGATTGGCCCCGCTGCGACCGAAGAGCAAAACCTTCGGCGCGACGCCCGCGAGGGGCCCCGCAGGCGCGGTCGGGCCGAATCGGTCGCTCGGGCGGGGGCCCCATACTTTCAAGGCCATCGCGAGGGTGGCCATCAACAGCGCGAGGACGCTCGAGAGCCGCAAGAGCGCTGGATCGTTGAAGACCGCGCCGAGCCGCTGGAGGTTTTCGTCGAGGTTCTTCGAGAAGAGCTTGAGCGGCGAACGTCGACGGCTGTGCGCGCCTTCGTACGCGCCGCGCGACGAAAAGCGACCGTGCACAAGGTGCACGCGCCCGTTCGGCTGCGAGGCGAGGTAGGTGAGCAGGTTCGTCGCGAACTGACGATTGCCTGCGAACCGCAGCATCGAGTTGATCAGCACCGACGGGTCGCCGCCCACGACGAGCCTGCCGCGGCCGACCTGGCCCGCGAGCACGATTCCCTGTGATGGCTCGCGGGAGAGCGAAAACACCGGCGAGAGCCTCGGGTGCCGAAGAACCACCGGCTCGTTGGTCACCAGCGAGTCGACCTGGTCACCCAGCACGTGGTCGCCCAAACGAAACGCCGTGTACATCCCGGGCAGCCGAGGCGAGCGGAGGGTGCCCTGCAGCGCTTCGCTTCGCTGCACCTGAAACCAACGGAGCAGCGGGTCACTTGTCCCGAAATCGTCGAGCAGCGCGAGTCGACCCCCGTCTTCGAGAAACGCGCTGAGCTCGTCGAGGTCGATGCCCGAGAGCGGATACAAGACCAGCAGCCCGTCGCCGCGACGAACGGCGCTCCAATCGAGCATCGGCGTCGTGCGCAGCTCGATTCGCGCCGCCTGCGAGAGGCGAACGAGCTCGACGAGCCCGTTCCACGCGCTGGATTGCGGGTCATAGTCGGCCGAGGCCGTCGCCTGCTGCGCGTTGGCCGCGCGTGGATCGGCGAGCCCCGAGGCGATCGAGACGATGGCTGCAGCGACGACGCGACGAAGCGAGTTCACAGGCCGGTGTGCACCTTGGTAGCCAATGGGGCTCGAGGGGGGAGAGACCGTACCACACCCCGAACTCGCGGCCGCCGCCAACGCTCCGAGCGGCCCGAAGGCGAGCTGCCGCCCGCGACGCCGCGAGCTTTGCCGCTCTGCGTTGCAAAACGTTCATCGAACGTACGCTTGCCGTCTACAACGCGGGCGCTATCTTGACGATCGATCCGTGGGCGCGTTACCCACGTATTGGCATCGAAGCCCCGAGCAGTGCAGCGAGGGGTTGGCCGATGCGAGACTCTGATTCGTGGCCGTGGTGGACGGAGGCGACCTTCGACCCCACGAACGAGAATGGTGAGGTGACATGCTCCCTCCGTTCATCATCGAACAAATCCGCCGCCGCGAAGAAGAGCAGCGTCGTCAGCGCATCGAGCAGCCGACGCTCGAGCTCCCGATCCCATCTAGCTCGCCCATGCCATCGAGGCCGGCGAGGGACGAGGACGAGGAAGAAGACCGCGTCATCATCGTCGACCTCTGAGTCCGCTTCCCGCAACGCAGCGAGCTCGACGTCCCCCTTCGCGCGATCCGCGGCGCTGCGTGGAGGGGACGCGAGTAAACCTTGCGATTGACGCCCCCGCACAACCCATCTACATACCGCGGCCGTCGACCATGGCGACCTACATTACTCAGGACTGCATCAACTGCGGCGCTTGCGAGCCCGAGTGCCCCAACGACGCGATCTCCGAAGGGGACGAGATCTATGTGATCGACCCCGAGCTGTGCACCGAGTGCGTTGGCTTTCATGCGAAAGAAGCCTGCGCCGCGGTCTGCCCGGTCGATTGCTGCTTGCCCGACCCCAAGCACGATGAGACCGAGTCGCTCTTGATCGAGCGCGCCCTCAAGCTGCACCCCGACGATCAGCAGCTCAAAGACCGCGCCACGAAGAACAACTACCCCTCACGCTTTCGGCAGTGAGCGCTCCGCGCCGCGTGGGTGTCCTTCGTGCGCCGACGCGGTTTTGGATTGCGGGGATGGTCTTTGCGAGCGCGGCCTGCGCTCATACGAATCCGACGCTCGTTCCCGCGAGGATCGGCCGTGCAGGCACGGTCGTTGTAGACGTCGGCGGGGCGTACGCAGCTCCCGTCGCCGAGCCGGTGCTCGCGGCGGGCCGCACAGCGGACGAGCGCGTTCGCGCTGGCAACGCGCCGACCGACGACGAGCGGGCGGCCATCGTCCGCGCGGCGAGCGCGTTTGGCGCGACGAGCACCGGCCCTGCGAGTTACCTCGCCGTTCGCGGCGCGCTCGCGAGCCGCGTCGAGCTCCAGGGATCGCTCATCAACCTTCGCACCGCCCGCTTCGGCGTTCGACGCGCGTTCGGCTTCGGAGCGGAAGAGAAGTGGGCCTTCGCGATGGGGTTGGCCGCGCGCGGTGGCGTCGACTTGACGTCTTATCGCGTCGCTGGCGGCGCCGAGCTGCGCGGGGGCGAGGTGTTCGGCGGAGACTTCAACGCTCAGATCGGCCGCACCAGCAGCGAGCTCTATGATGTCTGGGCGGGCGCTCGCGTCGGTTACACGTACGGCGGCGCGCGGCTGTTTCACCCTTCGTTCATGGGCGCGATCGGCGATCCTGCAGGCGTTTTGGCTGCGCGCGCGCACCGCCTCGAGCTGTCGCTCAACGTCGGGCTGCGCGTCGGGTTCGGGCGCTTCGCCGCGGTGGTCGAGCTCGACGCGATGATGGCCATGTTTTGGGCCAGCGCCGACACGACGCCGGTGCGAGTCGATGGCTTCGCGCTGACGCTCGTCCCCTCGACGGCGCTCGCGATGACGTTCTGATCGAAGGAGATTTGCAGACCGTTCGCGCGAGGAGCGCTGCGGTTGCGACCGGTCAGTTGCGGGTCATGGGACCGTCGCACTGCTCGAGGTCGAGGTCGACGGCGAGGTTGGCGGTCGTTGTTCCCGAGGTGAGTCCGGTGCACGTCGCGCGGAGCTTCATGCCGTAGGCGCTGCTCGTTCGCGTGGGCGTAAACTCGCAGGGCGAAGCCGCGCCGGCGGTCTGCGCTCCGGTAAAGCTGTTCTCGCCGATCGCGAAGGTGACCGAGCCTCGAGAACAGTTCGCGCAGCTGTCCTGCGACCAATCGGGGAGCGTAAACGTGATCGAGCGAAGCCCGCGTGCGTCGCCGCCCACTTGCTGCAGCACGAGGCTGCGCCCGTTGGGCCCGAGCGAGCAGGTGCCCTGAATGCCGCCGGCGGTGCCTTGAGCCAGCGTCGGGTCCACGCGCCGCTGCGGAGAGAATCGAAAGCCGCTGTCCGTGGGCGCCGCGCTGCCTTCACGAAACGCGACCGAGACGGTGCCCTGCACGAGAAATCCCGTGCTCGGGGCACAGTTCGAAGCCAACAAGGCGACGGCAACGAGGGGGGCGCGAAGAGAGTGCTTCATGCGTGGAGTCTCCAGAAGAGCCGATGGTAGCAGCGGGTGTGCCAATGGCGCTCGGCCTCGAGTCGAGCTCGCGTCGCTCGCAGGTTGCTCGCACAGAATGGCGGCGGATCGTCGGCCACGCGCTCATCGCGCGCCGAGCGATCACGGGCCGATAGCGAACGATCGTTCACACCCGGCGATGCGAACGGTGGGCGGATTCGACGGGGTAGCGCGTACGATACGAACGTGAAACTCGGTTCTGTAGCGCGGCGCGCGGCGCTGGCCGCGGTCGTGAGCGCTTTTGCGACGGGCGGGTGCTCTTCGTGTGTGCGTGGTCTGCCGCGGGGGGGACTGATCCGGGACGCCTCGCGGATCACAACGGTGCTCGGCCAACGAGCGACGCGCGTGCGGGCATTGCGCGCGCACGGCAGCGCGGACATCTACAATCGTGAGGGGCGAAAGCGCGGCGATCTCGACATCGCGGTGCGCGCGCCGGATCGCATTCGCTTCGACATCTCGGCGTTTGGCGTGTCTTTCTTCTCGCTGGTCAGCGACGGGACGCGCTTCGGACTGCTTCAGGGAAACCAGTTTGTCGTCGGGCCTGCCCGCGCCTGCGCAGCGCAGCGCATCGCAGGGATCGCGCTCGAGGCGCGGGAGATCGCGGCGGTGTTGAGCGGCGGCGTTCCGGTGATCGGAACGCCGGTCGGTCCCGTGCGCTGGGAGGAGGGGCGCTACGTCGTCGATCTGCGAACGACCGAGGGAAACACGGCGCGAATCGAGCTCGAGCTGCCCCCGGACCAGGACGCGTTGCCGCCCGATCGGCAAACGCCGCGGGTCTCGCGCATGGTCCTTCGTGATCTTCGCGGTCCGCGCGCGGACATTCGCTACGAGAGCTATCGCGTGGTGCAGGGCGAGGCCTACCCCGATCGCGTTCGCGTGTTGATCCAACGGGACGAGGTCGACATGCAGATTCGCTTCGATCGCATCGAGCCAGGCGACCCGGTTCCCGTGGCGCCCGACGTGACCGATCCGCTCGCCGATGAGAACGGACCCCCTCAGACGAACGATCCGTTTCGCGTCGCGCCGCCG
>LNEO01000210.1 GCA_001465015.1 Deltaproteobacteria bacterium Ga0077539
GAGTGCGGCGGGGCGTCACGGTCGAGGCGACCGGACGCCGCGGGGCGATCGATCCCTTGGGCACAATGGCGCTCGATCCCCTTCGCCGATTCGATTGGGTTCTCGATCGATGTGTCATCACGACGTGCCGGGTTGGTCACGACGAACGCGAAGTGGCTCTCGCTCCCGTCGAAAAAGAGCCATCTCCGGAGACACCGACAATCAAGCGAAGGGAATGGATCGCACGGGGCGCAGCGCAGCGAGCCCACGCGGCGTCCGGTCGCCTCGACCGTGACGCCCCGCCGCACTCGGCGCTCATGCGCATGCACTTGTTGCATGCGCCAGGGGGCTCGCTGCTCGCGTGCATACGCACCTCGCGTTCATGCGCCAGGGGCCTCGCCGCTCGCTTCCACGCGCCAGGGGGCTCGCCGCTCGCTTCTATGCGCATCGGCTGCGGTTTCACTCGCGAAACTTGGGTAGCGATGGGCGCTCGACTCTCGGCCGTGCGCCGGGCGTGCTCTTCGATCCCATGCTCCCTTGTGATGACTCGGCCGTGCCAACGCCTTCCGCTGGCGCGCTGCGCATCGCGTTCCGCGACGCAGCCGCGGGGGCGCTCGTCCCGCTCGGGGAGAGAGACACGGGGCCGTTCTCCGTCGATACTCGCGCGCCAACGATCCGATGGCGTCTCCACTTCGACTCAGGGTTCTCGGCAGCGGCGCTGGCGGCGGCCTGCCCCAATGGAACTGCGGTTGTCCTCCGTGTCGCGCCGCTCGCGCCGGCGACCCTCGCGTGCCCTGTCGCACACAGTCGTCCCTCGCCGTGAGCGCCGATGGCGGCGTCCGCTGGGTGCTGCTCAACGCCTCACCCGACGTGCGGGTGCAGCTCGCGTCGTGGCCCGCGGCCGCGCCTGGTCCCGGAAAGCTCCGGGCTTCGCCCATCGCCGCAACAGTGCTCACCAACGCGGACCTCGATCACTGTCTGGGCCTGCTGGTCTTGCGCGAAGGCGGCGCGCCGCACTTGTACGGCACCGCGCCGGTGTTCGAGGCGATCGAGGTCGGGCTCGGGGTGCTGACCGCCCTGGGGGCGTACGGACCCACGAAATCAACGGTGCTCCCGACGGACGGCGCTGAGCTCTCGATCTGCGATCGAGATGGCGTGGACACGGGCGTGCGGATCGAGGCTTTCTCCGTGGCCAGCAAGGTCCCGCCCTACGCCGCGGCGCGCGGGCTCGGTCGGGGGCGCGGAGAGCTCGAGGGAGACACCGTCGGACTGTTGGTGAAGAGCGCCGCTGGAGGGAGAGTGCTCGCGTACGTTCCTGGGGTGCGCGACCTCGACGAGCGGCTGGCGGGGTACCTCGCTCGCGCGGGCGTGCTCTTCATCGACGGGACGTTCTTCACCAACGACGAGATGACCGCGCTGGGCTTGACCACGCGGGACGCGCGGACGATGGGTCATGCGCCGCTCTCGGGATCAGCGGGGATCGTCGAGTTTCTCGGGAGATTTCCAGCCGCTGAGCGATGGCTGGTGCACATCAACAACACCAACCCGATTCACTTCTCGGACGGCGCGGAGCGCGCGTGGGTCGAGTCGCGGGGCGTTCGCGTGTCGTACGACGGGCTCGAGCTCGAGCTGTAGAGCGGCGCTCCGAGCGTCTACTCTTCGTCGAGCGCGAGCGCGCAGTCTCGCAGGTTGCGCCTGGGGGCGAAGGCGAGCTGCTCTCTCGCGCGACGATCGTCGACCATGCACACGTACTTGATGTGATCGAGCTCTGGCGCGGGAAAGCTCGACAGCCTCCAGCGCCACGCCGCCGAGAGCATGGATCGCCCGAGGGTGTACGGGATGCTCACCGTGGGGCGACCGACGGTGCGGATGAGCTTGGACAAAGAGACCGGAGGCGGCCCCGCGAGGTTGAAGATCCCTCGCGCGCCGGGGGTCAGCGCGCGCTGAATCGCCTGCGCGACGTCGTCTTGGTGAACGACCTGCACCATGGGATCGAAGCCCATGAGCGTCGGGATCACGTCGAGCCGCAGGTAGTTGGACGGCGCGTTGCGGACGCTTCCCAGGATGTGCACGGGCCGCAGGATCACCGTCTCGCACGCGCTGTTTCGCCAGAAGAAGCTCTGCGCGAGCATGTCGACCTCGATGAGGTCGCGGATCTCGTGAAAGCGCGCGCTGCCGAGGAGCGGCGCGTTTTCTGGCAGAAACTGCGGGTTTTCTGGCTGCGGTCCGTACACGTTCGCGCTCGAGAGCACGACGAGCTTGGGGACCTTGTACTGCTCCATGTACTCGAGGAGCTTTCCGAAGGCGACGACGTTCCACGCGTGGTGCTCGGCGGGCGAGCTGCGCGGGTCGTGCATGATCCCGAGGTGAACGACGGCGCTGATGTGCCCTCCGCGAAAGAGGTCGCGCATCTTCTTGCGACGAATGTCGATCTGATGAAACAGCACGTCTCGCGGCCGATCGGGAAAATCCCTGCGATCGACGCCCACCACGGGCACCTCGCGATGGAGCAAGCGGCACACGGTCTTGCCGAGGCGCCCCACGATGCCCGTGACGAGCACTGCTCCGTCGCTCACGGCGTCACTCCACGAATCGCGTGCCGAGGAAGCTCACGAGCACGCCTGGGTTGTCTTTGAAGAACCGCGAGAGGGCGGTGCGATCGAGCAGAAACGCGCGGCCGCGGCCGACGACCCGCGCGGTGGTCTTGACCGGGACGTTGAGGCGAATCGCGTCGAACTCGCCGACGAACGCGCCGGTCTTGAACGGCGCGAGCGAGCCGTCGGTCCCCTCGAGCTCGAGCTGCGCTTCGTCGAGCAGCACCGCGCCGGACGCCGGTCCGTGCGCGCTCCAGAGCACCTCGCCGACCTCGAGATGCTTGAGCACCATGTGCGATTGGAGCACGGTCTTTTGCCCGCTCGAGAGGTGCGAGAGCACGGAGTTCTTGTCGAACACCTCCCACGATCGCAGCTCGCGCATCTTGGCGAGGCGCACGAGTCGCTCGGGCACGTCGGTGCCTCGCAGGAGGTAGAGAAACCCGTAGCGATCGATCTCGAGCAGCCGACAGTCGGTGCGCGCGACGACGTCCGCGGTCCGCGGTTGATCGAGCACGAGCGCGGTCTCGCCGAAGTAATCGCCCGCGGAGTAGCGCTTGAGCTCGACGCCGTCGGCGACGACCGCGCACACGCCGGAGGCGATCGCGTAGAACGTTTCTCCGCGCGAGTCTTTCTTGATGATCGTCGTGCCTGCGGGAAACGTGCGTAGCTTCGCCGCGCGCAGCAGCTCGCCGGCGCGGCTCAGCGAGAGGTCTCTGAAGATCTCGACGCCCGAGAGCAGCTCGAGCCACTCGGCGGCCTCGTCGTTGGGAGAGCTGTCGACGGGGATGCGGATCGAGTGCTCGAGGCCGACGCGCGCGCCCTTGAGCCCCTTGTCCTTGGGGAGGTCTTTCTCGGCGATGTGCACGACGTAGAGGCGCTCTTTGGCGTCCTCTGGAAGCTCTGCGAGCACCATCGCGGGCGTGTGCAGCGGAGGCACGCCGGCCTCGTGGATGACCACGGTGTGGTGCCACGGAAAATCAATGAGGTCGTCGCAGCGCTCGTTGGAGAGCACGCCCATGTCTCTCAGCGCGCGGAGCCTCGTCGGGTCGTAGAGGCTGTCGCCCGAGAACGCGAGGGACTTGTTTCCGTAGAAGACCTCGAAGCCGAGCGCAGGAATCGAGTGCAGCGTGTAGAAGAACCAGATTTCTGCGCCGTGCACGCGCACGGGCGCGCCGATCGTGACGGGGTTGAACACGAAGGTGCGGCGCAAGAGGTCTTCGCCGAGCCCCGACAGCGCTGCGTATTTCTTCACGAACGAGCCGACGATCGTGGGCGTCGTGTAGACGTTGATCCTGCCCTCTTCGAGGATCTTCTGAAACGTCCCCGAGTCATGGTCGGCGTGACAGTGCGTGAGGATCACGCCGTCGATGAGCCTGGCGGGGACGCCTTGCTCGCGCAGGTACTCGGTGGCGTCGACCGGGGGATCGACGAGGATCCCGCGCTTTCCGACCCAGATGACGATGCCGGTGGTCTTGCCTGCGGGGTCGAAGCCGTGGCTCGATCCGAGGACGGTGACGCCGAACTCTGGCGGCTCGAAGGGCGGGACGTCGGTCTGGGGCGTGAGCGTCGAGCGCGGGGTGAGGTCGAGCCTGTGGGGTGTCTTCGCGACCAGCGCGCCTTGGTCCCAGATCTCGACGTGCTCGCCCACGCGGCGCACTTGAACGGCGTCGGTGATGGCGCACACGCCGTGCTCGTCGAAGCGCACGAAATCGACGAGCATGTCGACGTCGAGCCGCGAGCCGTCGGGCATCTTGCGAAAGTGATTGCTCTCTCGGGCGAAGTCAGGTCGCAGCTCCGCGGCGTAGTCGCCGGCGAACTCGCTGTCGCTCGGCATGATGCTCGGGCCGAAGAGGGCCTCTTCGAAAACCGATCGAATCCTGCGCTCGTCGTCGGCGGAGTTCGCGAGCAGACGGATCCTTCGCTTGAGCGCGAAGAAGTTGAAATACGCAGGAAATTCGCACTCCGCGACGTTGACCCCGCGCCGTCGGTCGAACAGTTGTTTGGGCAAGACGTAGAGCGTTGGCACGGCGAGCCCCGCGGCCATCGAGTCCTTGATGGTCTCTGGCGGAAGCCCGACCTGAATCGGACCTGCAGAGGTCTTCACGTACCAACCCCCACGAGGCAGCGTCGTGACAGCGTCGCTCACGGAGCCGACGGTATCACGCTCGCGTGGCGCGAACGCAGCGCGAGTGATCGTTGAAACGGCGAGTCAGCGCTGTTCTTCACGCGCTGGGCCTTCGCGCGCCGAAACTGTTGTAGGATGCGCGGCGGGATGAGAGGTCGAGCGCACGCGCTGGTGCAGGGATTTTTCGAGAAATTCGCCAGCTCGGGCCATGCGTTCATCCGCGCGCGGTTCATCTTGAAGACGCAGATGGAGCCCGAGCAGATCGGTCCAGAGCTGGATGATCCTGCGCTCGAGGCGCGGGTGGCCGAGGCGATCGAAGAGCTCTCGGGGGAGATCGAGCGGATGAAGGCAGCCAGCGCCACGCGCGGGGCGAGCTCGACGACGCTCAAACCGCTGAAGCGACCGACGTGAGAGGGTGGATTGAATTTCGCGCCGCCTTCCGTTGGCGAAACGCAACCCAAAGATTCCCAGGATATTTCCCAGGAGATCGCTCGTGGCGTTTCTTCCTTCCAACGGGGCGGCGATTGAATTTCGCGCCGCCTTCCGTTGGCGAAACGCAACCCGAAGATTCCCAGGATATTTCCCAGGAGATCGCTCGTGGCGTTTCTTCCTTCCAACGGGGCGGCTGACTCAGCCGTCGAGCCGCGCTCGCTTGGGGATGACGACGATGCCGTCTTCGGAGACGGTGAAGCGCTTGCGGTCTTGTTCGAGGTCGAAGCCGATTTGAGCGCCTGCGGGGATCTCGACGTCTTTGTCGACGATCACGCGCTTCAAGCGGGCGTAGCGGCCGACCTTCACGCGCTCCATCAAGACGCACTGCTCGATGTGCGAAAACGAGTTGACGCGCACGCCGGGCGCGAGGACGGACTTGTGGATCTGCCCGCCGGAGATGATGCACCCGTCGCACACGAGCGAGTCCATGGCGATGCCGACGCGCGCGGACATCTGGTCGCTGAAGACGAACTTCGCGGGCGGGTCGTGGCTGTGCCCGGTGCGCAGCGGCCAGTCGCGGTTGTAGAGGTTGAATTCTGGTGAGATCGACACGAGGTCGAGGTGGGCGTCGAAGTACGAGCCGATCGTCCCGATGTCGCGCCAGTATCCGTTCTTCTTCTCGCCCGGAACGATGTTCTGCGCGAAGTCGTAGGTGTAGACGCGTCGGCCCTTCTCGACCATCGAGGGCAGGATGTTCTTGCCGAAATCGTGGGCGCTCTCCTCGTCGGTCTGATCGCGGACGAGCTCTTCTTCGAGGACGTTGCGCTGAAAGATGTAGTTGCCCATCGACGCGAGGGACCAGCCCGGGCGGTTGGGCATCTCTGGCGGGTCCGCGGGCTTCTCGATGAAGGCGATCACGCGGCCCTCGGCGTCGGTGTGAATCACGCCGAACGCGCTCGCTTCCTTCTTGGGGACAGGGATCGCGGCGACGGTGAGGTCCGCGTTCTTCATCAAGTGGTGCTCCAGCATCTGCTGGACGTCCATCTTGTAGATGTGGTCACCGCCGAAGATGATGACGATCTCTGGGTCCTCGTCGCGCACGACGTGAAAGCACTGCCACACGGCGTCGGCGCTGCCGCGAAACCAGTTGAGCCCCGTGCGTTGTTGGGCGGGGATGGTCTCGATGTAGTTGTCGAGGATGGGCGAGAGGCGCCAGGCGCGCGCGATGTGCTCTTCGAGCGACGCGCTCTTGTACTGGGTGAGGATCTTGATCTTCGCGAGGCCCGAGTTGACGAAGTTCGATAGAACGACGTCGATGATTCGATAGCGCCCGCCGAAGGGAACCGCGGGTTTGGCTCGTTCGAGCGTGAGGGGCGCGAGGCGCTTTCCCTCACCTCCGGCCAGAATCATCGAGAGAATGCGCGGGAGCGATCGTCGCGAACCGATGACCTGCATCGATAGAGACGTTATCAGAGAAGGGTCGCGGTCGTCGTCAACGGACTTGCGTGCTCGCGTCGGAACCGGCCGCGGAGCCAGGCAGGGGTTGTGACGGTGGGTCGAGGCTGCTGGCGTCCCGAGGGGACGGGGCGTCGGCGTCACGCGCAAACACCCGGGCGGGGCCGAGGAGAAAGAGCGTTCCTTCGTCGTTGCCCACGGCGACGAGGGCGTCGCGAACGAGGATCGGGCTGGAGTCAACGGGGCTCGATCCCAGTCGGACGCGGTCGAGCACGGCGCCGTCGCGCTCGATCACGATGAGCTCGCCTGTCGGTAGCCCGACCGCGTAGCGGCCATCACGATCGACGAGCGCCGAGCTCGCCACGCCCCACTCTGCCGTCGGCGGACCGCCCGTGACGGCGACGCTCCAAGCGATGGCTCCCGTTCGTCCGTCGAGCGCCACGATGCGGGGAGTGGGGCCAAAGGTCCCGACGACGATTCGGCCGTCGAGCCCGATGGCCACGCCCGCGCGCACGTAGCCGCCGACGTTCGTGCGCCATCGCCGCGCTCCGTCGCTGAGCGAGACGGCATACACGTGGCCGTCGTCCGAGCCGAAGAACACCGCGTCGTTGTGCACCGCCGGTGGCGCGTCGACGTCGGCGCCGGTCTCGTGCTGCCAACGAATCACGCCCGAAGGATCCACGGCGTAGAGCTTGTCGTCCTGGCAGCCGATGAGCGTGGTTCCGTCGTCGAGCACCACGGGCGAAGAGAAGAGCTTGGCGCCAAACTGCAGCCGCCATCGCACCGTGAGGTCTCTGCTCGTCGCGTAGAGCACTCGACCCGCGGCGAAGCGCAGCGTCTGGTCCGGCGCGATGGCCGGCGAAGTGTCTGCGTCCGCGTCGGTGCCGAGCGCCCACTGAAGGTGGCCACGGGGATCGACGGAGAACAGTCGATCGGCGTCGGTCCCTGCGTAGGTCGTTCCGTCGTCGGCGACGGCGGGGGAGGTGTAGATACGATCACCAGTATTCAAGCGCCAGAGCGCCGAGCCTCGGTCGACGTCGACGCCATAGAGCAGCCCGTCGTGCGAGCCGACGACGACCCTCCCGTTGCTGTTGACGACGGGCTGGGTCGAGATGCGCCCGCCGGTGCGAACGCGGTGAACGACCTCGAGGTCCAGCGGGAGCGCGTAGCCCGAGCGCCCGGTGTGCCTGGAATCCATGCGAAACACCCGCGGTGGCGCGGCGCGCGGGGCCGCTTCGCGCGCGGGCTCTTCGGGCCGCGACGGCGTGGGCGGACGGGTGAGCGGGCGAGGGGGAGCAACGGCAGCGGGCCTCGGCGGGGGCGTGAGCGCGCGGAGGCGCGCGGCGTGGGCGAACCAGCCGCCCGCGAACGCTGCTCCGAGGAGGGCGACCGCGCCGAGTGCGACGAGGGGGCGCATAGACACGCGGGTTTTAGCGCAACGACGGCGCAGTCGGGGTGCGCGGAGCAAAGACCTGACGGCGCGCGCACGGCCCGAGGTCGCGCTGCGCCGGGTGGCGCCGCGAATTGCACGCGATCTGCCGCATGATTCTCAGGAAAAACTAAAAATCGTCACCAAAAATTTAGCCCTTCGAACGTCCTCGGTTACAACCCCTTTGTCGGCGGAACACCACCGCAGACCGCGAGTGACGAAGCGGAGCCAACGCCTCGTCGCGAACGAAGTCCCACAGCGCTGCAATGCGCTTCGGGCACGCGCTCGGAGGTTCGTCGATTCGTCGACGGAGTAACGAGCGCGGCGCAACGTGCGACGAGCTCGCACGAGCCTCGTGGTGTCCGCAGATCGCTTCTCCGGACCCACGCGGGTCTGCCGCAGACCGTCGGTGATCGACGGCCCTCGGACTACGGTCCGAGCGCCTCGCTCCGGGAGCGAGCGGCAGGGCGCAGCAAGGGTCTCTCGGTTCATGGTTTGCGAGACGCGCGGTGACGCGCGAGCAGCGGCTACGAACTTCGAGATCTGGAACTCGAGCCTCCCTACTTCGATGTCGTGGAGTGATCGATCGGCCGAGAGGTTGGATCGGTTGACACGCACGAGAGGGATCAGTCTCGAGGCTCCCGCTGCGGCTCAGTGAGCTTCGACGCCCGGACGATCCGCGCATCAGCGTGGACCCGAATCGTCCGGCGGGGCAGCGGTTCGTCGGAAAAATTCCGCTCCGAACCACGCAAGAGCACAACCCTGGATAACAAGCTCTACGCGACCGGACTTCTCCTGTCGGACCACCGCTCGAAGCGCGCGTGAAAGCGCCCGCTTCGAAGGATCCCTCGGACGAGAAGCTGGGTCGCGGGCGCGGACCTCGCGAGAGGCGCTGACGACGAGTTAGCGCCCGACGCGAGGCGGAGCGGCGCGGGCGGCGGCCTGCGAGGTGCGAAGCACCCGTGTCGAGGACACGACCGACTCCGAGCCATCGATGTTCGTGCGCGAGTCGCAGCGGAGACGCGGCGATCGAGCGCAAAGAAGCGATGAGTGAATCGCGCTGAGGATTCTGCCCGCTCTCGCCGAGGTCTACGACCTCGAGCGAGGGCGTCTCGGCGGAGCAGCGAAAAGTACGCTCGATGAGAGCCGACGGGTCCCTGTCGCGGCAGTCGCGAGGCGCGACGACAGGCGAACGGCGAGAGAAGCGGCGGATCCGAACGGGAGCCGACGCCGAAGACGACGCTCGAAAACAACAAACCCTCACCTGTGGCTCGTTACCAATCGCAGCGTTCGCGGTGCGCCAACCGCGCGCAGGCTCTGAAAAGAACGTTCCGAGGCAGGATCCCACACGAAGCTGGTGACAGCGAACGTGTGAGTCGATCGTACGAGCGAGCGAAGGCGCCGTCAGCGATGACAGCATCATCGTAGCCGCGGATCGATCGACGCAAGCACTCTACTCAAAGAGACGACTCGCGACCTCGGAGGCTCGATCGGTTTCCCCGTCAAACGGAACGCCGATCGGGCCTTCGGAGTTTCTCCCCGAAGGGCGACGGCGAGCCGGCCAGCGCGGGTCTCGTCTCAGCTCGAGAGAAACGCGTACGCCTCGGTCTCGTCGTCGAAGACCTCGAAGATCCTGGCTCGCTCGTTGCGAAGGCGGCTCATTTGCAGCTTACCCACGGCGGTCTTCACGAGCACCGCCGCGCGCTTGAAGAGCTTCGAGATGTCGGGCCCAGAGGCCTCCGTCGCCTGCTCGAACTCGGGGTCGACCCGCAGCGGTCCCTCGCGCACGTCCATCAAGAACACATGGTGCGAGAGCTTCAGGCCCAGTGGCATCGCCCCTCGCGCGGCCTCGAGCGACGCGCGCGCTGTCGCCAGGTCGGGGTACGGCGTCGCCTTGCGGCGATACACGATCAGCTTGCGATCGGGAGAATACGTGACCGTCGCATACGGGTCCTCGAAGACAGTCCGCTCAGTCATGGGTTGGTCGCAGGGGGCATAGCGCCTCGCCTGTCGGCGACAAGCGACAGGCGCCATAACCGAAGGCAAAGTTTTGTTAACTGGACCCGAGGGGCTCTCGGTCTCGGCGCCTGGAGTGTTAGGCAGCGAGCGTCCAATGAACGCAACGCGCAGAGGTCACTCGCACGGGGACGACGTCATCGAGATCGTCGGCGCACGGGAGCACAACCTCCACGTCGACAGGCTCGTCCTGCCCAAGCACTCGCTCGTCGTGTTTACGGGACCCTCGGGTTCGGGCAAGAGCTCGCTCGCGTTCGACACGCTCTACGCCGAGGGGCAGCGGCGCTACGTCGAGTCGCTCAGCGCGTACGCGCGGCAATTTCTCGGGCGACTCGATCGTCCCGCGGTCGAGCGCATCCGAGGACTCGCCCCCACGATCGCGATCGAGCAGAAATCCGCCAGCGGAAATCCTCGCTCGACGGTGGGCACCATCACCGAGGTCTACGATTATCTCCGCGTTCTCTACGCCAAGGCCGGGCGGCAACACTGCACGAGCTGCGGCAAAGAAGTGCGCGGACGTTCGGTCGACGAGGTCGTCAGTGACGTGTTCGCCTTCGCCAAGGGTCAGCGCGTCACGGTGCTGGCGCCGCTCGCCGCCAACCGCAAGGGCGAGTTCAAGGACGTGCTCACGGGCTTCGAGTCGCGAGGCTTCACGCGGGTTCGCATCGACGGAGCGATCCATCGGCTCGACGCGCTGCCTGCGGTGGACAAGAAGAAGAAGCACGACGTCGAGCTGGTGATCGATCGCGTGGCCGCGCGGGACGAAGATCGACGGAGGGTGGCCGAGGCCGTCGAGCTGGCGCTCAAAGAAGCGAAGGGCGAGTGTCTGGTGCTCCCGGACGGAGACGGCGCCGAGGCGCATCGATTCTCGGAGTCGCGCTCGTGCTGCGGGGTGGCGTACCCCGAGCTGAGCCCGCAGAGCTTCTCTTTCAATTCGCCGCTCGGGATGTGCCCGGCGTGCAACGGGCTGGGGACGCGGCTCGAGATGGATCCGGTGCTGATCGTTCCGGACGCGACCAAGAGCATCAACGGCGGGGCGATCGCGCCGTGGGCGACGGCGGTCGAGCGCGGCGAGGGGTGGACCTTTCGGATCATCGAGGCGATGGCGAAGGCGACCGGCGTCGACCTCGACAAGCCGTGGAAGAAGCTGCCCGAAAAACAGCGGCAACAGGTGCTCTTCGGGCTGGGCGACAAGCGCATGCGCGTGACGTGGGGCAAGGAGGGAAGCGAGAGCCACGGGTCGTGGGCGATTCGCTTTCACGGGGTGATTCCCACGCTGATGCGCAGGTACCAAGAGACCTCGAGCGAGCGGATGCGCGAGGTGTATCGAAAGTACCTCCGCGACGTTCCGTGCGACGTGTGCGAGGGCCGACGGCTTCGCCCCGAGAGCCTGGCGGTCAAGCTCTCGGGAAAGAGCGTCGCAGAGTTCACCGCGCTCTCCGTGGACCACGCGAGCAAGCACGCCGACGGGCTCGCGCTCACCGAGAACGAGCTCAAGATCGCCGAGGGCGTGTTGCGCGAAGTGCGCGCGCGGCTCGGGTTTCTGCGCAACGTGGGGCTGAGCTACCTCACGCTCGACCGCGCGGGCCCCTCGCTCTCGGGCGGAGAAGCGCAGCGCATTCGCCTCGCGAGCCAGCTCGGCAGCGAGCTGACGGGGGTGCTCTACGTGCTCGACGAGCCGTCGATCGGACTGCACCCGAGGGACAACCAACGATTGCTCCAAGCGCTCGAAGGGTTGAGAGACATCGGCAACAGCGTGCTCGTGGTCGAGCACGACGAAGACACGATCCGCCGCGCAGATCACGTGGTCGAGTTCGGTCCGGGCGCCGGTCACCTCGGCGGAAAGGTGGTCTTCGAGGGGCTGCCCAAGGACCTCGAGAAACACAAGGGCAGCGCGACAGGGGACTTTCTCTCGGGCCGTCGGCGCATCGCGCGACCCGCTGAGCGACGCAAGCCCAAGGGCAAGCTCACGATCCGCGGCGCCCGCGAAAACAACCTGAAGAACGTCACCGTCGACGTTCCGCTCGGGTGCTTCGTGGCCGTGACGGGGCCCTCTGGCGCGGGCAAGAGCTCGCTCGTGCAAGGGATCCTGTTGCCGGCGCTCTCGCAGGCGCTCCACGGCGCGATGGACGCTCCGGGCGCGCACGACGGCATCGACGGCATCGCGCAGCTCGACAAGATCATCGCGATCGATCAGCAGCCCATCGGGCGCACGCCGAGGTCCAACCCCGGGACGTACACCAAGCTCTTCGACGACGTCCGCGAGGTGTTTTCTCAGCTACCCGAGGCCCGAGCGCGCGGCTTCGAGGCCTCTCGCTTCAGCTTCAACGTCAAGGGCGGCCGCTGCGAGTCGTGCCAGGGCGACGGCGTGGTGAAGGTCGAGATGCACTTTCTCTCGGACGTGTACGTCACGTGCGAGGTGTGCAAGGGGCTGCGCTACAACGACGCGACGCTCTCGATTCGCTACAAGGGCAAGTCGATCACGGACGTGCTCGAGCTCAGCGTGGACGAGTGCCACGCGCTCTTCTCTGCGCATCCGTCGGTCGCGCGAGGGCTGCAGACGCTGCGCGACGTGGGACTTGGGTACATGAAGCTCGGGCAGCGCGCGACGACGCTCTCGGGCGGCGAAGCGCAGCGGGTCAAGCTCTCGCGCGAGCTCGCGCGCAGAGAGACCGGCAAGACGCTGTACGTGCTCGACGAGCCGACGACAGGCCTTCACTTCGTCGATGTCGAGAAGCTGCTCGCGGTGCTCCAGCGGCTGGTCGATCAAGGCAACACGGTGCTCGTGATCGAGCACAACCTGGACGTGGTTCAATGCGCGGACTGGGTGATCGACCTCGGCCCCGAGGGCGGCGACGCCGGAGGAAAGCTCATCGCAGAGGGCACGCCCGAGCGCGTCTCGAAGGTGAAGGCCTCGCCCACTGCGCCGTTTCTCGAAGAGCTATTGGCTCGCAAGTGATCGCGGGGTCGGGCTGGGGCTGCGGGGAGGATGGGCTCGTGTCCCATTGGCGCCGAAGACTTCACGGGTGAAACAGAGAGTCCGAGTAGCAAATCGAGTGTCGAAACGACGTTTGGCATCGAGCCGCGCGGCGGCCCCCACCCGCGCTGCCGCGCGCCCCGAGTGGGCAGAACGACATTAGACACAGAGCCGCGCGGCGGCCCCCACCCGCGCTGCCGCGCGCCCCGCCCCCGCCTGGAACGGCAGGGGCGGCGGCTTCGCATTACGAAATCGTAGTATTCAACCGAGTAAGTTGATTGTGTGGCCATTGCTCTGCAATGGCTGCACTTCGCTCGCTTCGTGTGTGTCGATGATCGATTGAGGATCGCGTAGCCCTTGCAGAGCAAGGGCCCTCACGACATACGCATGCTGCGTTCACCAGCATTTTTCCAATGCGAAGC
>LNEO01000211.1 GCA_001465015.1 Deltaproteobacteria bacterium Ga0077539
GCGCGCCGAGCCGCACGACCCACGAAATCAACGGCGCGGCGCTCGAGCGCGTCACGGGCAAGAGCTCTTCGAGCTGCGTGCTCGGGGGCGCGGTCGGGGCGATCGGAGCGCTGCTCCCGCTTGTTGTTCGACCGACAGTGTTGGTCGTGTCGGGCGCGCTGCTGTTGGCCGTGTTGCTGTTGGCGCTCGAGGCGATTCGCGCGGCGGCGACGGGGTCGATCGCGATGGCGAGCGCGAGCGACATCGTGTCGCTGATCGTGTCGCAGGTGCGCGCGCGAGACGACAACGACCGACGGGCGGGGCGCCGGAGTCCTGGTCGATCGAGCTCGAGGTTCAGGACGAACCGACCCGCGCGGCGGTTCCATCGCAGTCGTGCGAGGGCGGGAGCGTCGCTGCGAAACGGGTCGTAGCCGAGCCTCGCGGTGACACGCGCGCGCGTCTGCTCCTCGTCTGCGCACTGGGCGGCGCTCGGCGTGCGTTCGACCACGAGCCGAACGGAGGCTGCGCGCTGGGACTGTGCGTGCGCGGGCCGTGCGCCGAGGAGCGCGGCGGCGAGCGCGCAACTCACAAGCTTCACACACAAGTATTCGAAGCGAAGGCACATGAGCAGCGTGAGGAGGGGCTGGTTGCCGCGCGTTTGGTGGCGCGGGGCCCCTGCGGGCGTTCATTGCTATACCGCGACGAAGACCAACACGGTATCGCCCGTGAAAACACGAGCGAAAGCACGGTGCTTCTTGGCCGACACGCGCAGCGCCCCGCACTCCGCCGGGCGCAGCGAGCTGAGCCCGCGGATGAAGCTCACCCTCTGACTGTACGCCCTCTCGATCGGCGTCGGCAGCGCCCGCCGCATCGCCGACCTCATCCGCTCCGAGATGGCCTTCTGCTCCCGGCGTACACACCCCGTCCCGAGCACGTACGGCGCGGCATGGTCACGAGGGACTTTCGTTGACGTCGCAACGCGCTGGACTTCTGGTCCCTCCTAGCGCGCGTTGCGTCAACGGCGTGCGCCAAGGCACGTGTCGCGTGGTGACAGCGCGCCCTTCGCGCAACGCGCCGCACATCCGTGGAAGCGCCGCGGACCTCAACCTATCGAGCGCCGCGTATCGCTGGATGGTGAGCAACGCGCGGCGCTACGGGTTTTGCCGCACGGTCTCGAGCGAGACATGGCACTGGGAGCACAATCGCCCGGACGCGTGCTTGTTCTGAGCGTGTTTGCGCTGACCCGCGTGAGGTCTTCCGTGGTCGATCACGGAAGCGATGTGGCGGCAACGCAGGGCGGGGACGATTTCGTGAGCCGCTCGTGCGCCCTCGTGGCCCTGTGCGATCAACCCCATGAAGTTATCTCTGTACACGATGCTGTTCGCAGCGCTCACCGCTGCGTGCGGAAGCCGCGTTGTAGCGTTGGACCGCGACGCAGCGATCATTGATGTCGTCTCGCTCAACGACAGCTCTCGCGACGTCGCGGCCATCGACAGCGCCATGTTCGTGGATGTGCCCACGGTCACGGACGTCGTGACAGCGGATGTCCCCAACCCGATGGCGCTCGGATGCGAGCCTGATCAATGGTGTTGGCAGAGCCCTCTTCCGCAGGGCAACGCGCTGCGCGCAGTGTACGCCGTGAGCGCGACGGAGGCGTGGGCGGTGGGAGAGCGCGGGACGATCGTGCGCTATGCGGACGGACGGTGGACCCCCGTTGCATCACCAACGACCGTGACGCTGCGAACGATCTGGGGATCGGGCCCCAACGACGTGTGGGCGATCGGGAGCACCTCGGGTGTCACCACGCCATCGGTTCTCGTGCGATGGGATGGCGTGCGTTGGAGTCTCGTGACGCACGGCGGACTGCCGACCCTCACGGCCATCGACGGCAGCGGCGCAGCCAACGTGTGGCTGCTGTCGATGAACAACACCAACACGCTCCTGCAGCGATGGAACGGGGCTGCGTTCTCTCCCGCCCCCGCGCTTCCGACCGGCGCGTTTGCGCGTTCGCTCTGCGTGCGGTCTGCGACCGAAGTGTGGGCGACGGCGAGCACATCGAGCGGCGGCTTTGCCACTGCTCTCTATCGCTGGGACGGCGCGGCGTGGGCGCTCTCGTATCGCGCCCCCGCGGGTTCGGGCGAGCGCTTCAACTCGGAGCTCACTTGTCCAGCCAACGGCGTCGCGCTCGTGGGGTACTTCGATTTCAACACGGGGCTCGAGACGTACCTCGAGATTCGCGACGGACGGGTCGGCGGCGACGAGCTGCCGCTCCCGCGCACGACAGGGCCGCGGCTCGTTCGTACGCCGCACGGTGACGCGTTCTACGTCAACGGGACGCAGGCCGTGCAATGGACAGCGACCGGGTGGCGTCAGCGCTTCACGCTCACGGGAGCAACGACGTTTTCTGCGGTGTTTGACCAGCTCTCCGACGGTTCGGCCGGGTGGCTCACGGACAGCACGCCGTTTGTGTCGTCGTGGAGCGGCGGCGCATGGCGACCGGATCCTGCGACGGTAACGCAGACTTCGCGGGTGTTTGTGTCGCCGCGCCCGCTCAACGTAGACGATCCTGTCGCGGTGTTTGGTGATCGCGTGTGGGGCCGTCGCGATGGCGCGAGATGGGTGTATTCTGCGACTCCGACGATCGCCAACGGGATGCAGCTCGCGGTCACCGATGCGTGGGCGTGGCGCGCGGACGTCAATCGTACGTGGCTGGTGGGAGAGGCCGGCGCGATCGCGCGCTACAACGCGAGCGAGCAGCGCATCACGGCTGCGACGGTCGAGGGCATCGGCCTCACGACGCTGCGGGACATCGACGGGAGCGACCCGTTGAATGTGTGGGCTGTCGGTGACGGCGCGGCTGTGTACCGCCTCGAGGGAGACGTGTGGCGCGCGCCGCCCGTCCCGCTTCCTCGGGTGGTCAACGGGGTCAACCTTTCGTCGCTGGACCTCACTGCGGTCGATGTCGTGAGCGCCAACGACGTGATGATCCTCGGCAACGACATCGCGGGCGGCTCGTTTGCGAGCATCTTCTTCCACTGGAACGGGACCGCGTGGAGCGCGCTTCTGAGCTACGGACCGACGCTCACGCGGATGGATCGCGACACCGCAGGGATGGTGTACACGGTCGAGGGCGATCTCGTGCGGAAGCGGCCACGCGCGGGCGGGCCGTGGACGGACATCGGTCGCGTCACGGGTTCGATCCAGCGCATGCGCGTGGGGGGACCGAACGAGATCGAGCTGGTGGTGACCACGCCGGCGGGGACAGGACTGTATCGCTGGGACAGAGATCTCATGGCGTTCAGGAGCAGCTATCCCGTGGTGCCAGTGGACGGGATCGCCGACGTGGTTCCAGGCGCGTCGTTGGCGGGTGGGACGCCCACGCTTTGGGCGGCGGGCGCGTTTGGTGCAGTGCTTCGCTACGAAGGCCGCCGCTGATCGACGCGATGGGGCAGCGGAGGTCGCACCGGAGTGACCTTCCCTCGGTTTCGTGGACCCGCGCAGGAGCAACCGATGCTCACCCGTCCCCGACAGTCCACAGCTGATTTTCGAGCCGATGCGTTGGCGATGTTGGACCAGTCCGACCGCTCGATTGCGGACGTTGCCGAAGACCTCGGCATCAACGTCCACACGCTGAAATTCTCGCGCAAGCAACAACGGATGAAGCGCAAGAAGAAGCCCGCAGCGGCACCTCGCAACGATCGCGAGCCCAAGCAAGCGACGCTCGAGCAGAAGGTCGCTCGACTCGAACGTGAGAACGCTCAGCTCCGAATGGACCGTGAAATCCTAAACAGGGAACCGGATTTCGGTTCAAAAATGCACATCCGAAGGAAAATCAGTAGCGGCGTCAACACCCAAGCGGCAACACGCTCGCCTGACGGCCAGAGGTCGAGCCTTCATTGTTACCCCAGTTCTGTGAGGGAAACGAGCAGCGCAGCTGCGGCCCGGAGCCGAGGGGCCGGGCAACAACGCACCTACGGTGCGGAGCGCAGCGGGCTCGCGCCCGCAGCTACTCATCGCACCGGTATTCAAGACAAG
>LNEO01000212.1 GCA_001465015.1 Deltaproteobacteria bacterium Ga0077539
TTCAAAGGCGAGATCCACACGGAGAAGAGCTCGGCGGACAAGAAAGAGAACGACGTCCTCGTCGTCAACGGGCAGAAGATCCAGTGCCTCGGCGCTGCGAAGGACCTCTCGCTCTTGCCGTGGAAGGCGATGGGCGTTCAGCTCGTGATCGACGCCTCCGGCGTGTTCACCGAGAGCGATCAGCTCCGCGGACACATCGCGGCGGGCGCAAAGAAGGTGATCCTCACGGCGCCCGGCAAGGGCCCGGACATGAAGACCTTCGTCGTCGGCGTGAACCACGAGGAGTACGACGCGCGCAAGCACCACATCATCTCGAACGCCTCGTGCACGACCAACTGCCTCGCGCCGGTCGTTCACACGATCTTGAAGGAGGGCATCGGGATCGAGACGGGCTTGATGACGACGATCCACGCGTACACGGCCACGCAGAAGACCGTCGACGGTCCCTCGAAGAAGGACTGGCGCGGCGGGCGCGCGGCGGCGATCAACATCATCCCGTCGAGCACCGGCGCGGCCAAGGCCGTGGGCGAGGTCCTTCCGCAGACGAAGGGAAAGCTCACGGGCATGAGCTTTCGCGTCCCTGTTGCAAACGTGTCCGTCGTGGACCTGACGTTTCGCTCGGAGAAAGAGACGACGATCGAAGAGATCGACGCAGCGCTGCGCCGCGCGAGCGAGACCTACCTCAAGGGCGTGCTCGGCGTGACCGACGAGCAGCTCGTCTCGACGGACTTCATCCACGACGACCGCGCGTCGATCTACGACGCCAAGGCGACGCTCGAGAACAACCTCAAGGGCAAGGGTCGCTTCTTCAAGGTCGTGAGCTGGTACGACAACGAGTGGGGCTACTCGATGCGCGTGGTCGACCTCGCGCGCCTGGTCGTGCAAAAGGGCGTCGACGCGGGCGACAACATCGAGGTCAAGGGACTCGGCGACGCCAGTTTATCGGGCAAGCGCGTGTTCATGCGCGTGGACTTCAACGTCCCGATGGAGGCCGGCAAGATCACGGACGACTTCCGGATCAGCTCTGCGTTGGGCTCGATCCAGAAGGTGCTCGCCGCGGGCGGAAGGCTCGTGCTCGCCTCGCACCTCGGCCGCCCGGCGGAGAAGGGCTACGAGCAAGAGTTCTCTCTCGCGCCCATCGCGACGCGGCTGAGCGAGCTCTTGAAGAAGCCCGTGCGCTTCGTCCCGGACTGCGTGGGAGAGGCGGCAGAGAAGGCCGTGGCCGAGCTGAAGGAGGGCGAGGTCATCCTGCTCGAAAACCTGCGGTTCTACCCGGGTGAAGCGACGAACGACGAGGCGTTCTCCAAGAAGCTCGCGGCGCTGGCGGACGTGTACGTCAACGACGCGTTCGGCACGTCGCACAGAGACGCGGCGTCGATGACGGGCGTTCCTCGGCAGTTGAAGGGCGGCGTCGCGGGCGACCTCGTGAAGCGAGAGGTCGACGTGATCAACCGAGCGCTGAAGAACCCGTCGCGCCCGTTCGTGGCGGTGCTGGGCGGCGCGAAGGTGAGCGACAAGGTCTTCGTCGTGCGCAACCTGCTCGACCTGGTCGACGAGGTGCTGATCGGCGGAGCGATGGCCTACACGTTCATGAAGGCCGCGGGCATCGACGTGGGCGGATCGAAGTACGAGACGGTCGTCCTCGACAAGAAGGGCGTCGAGAAGCCCGTGTTGAACATGGCGCGCGAGATCCTCGAGCTCGCGAAGGCGAAGGGAAAGACCCTGGTCCTGCCGATCGATCACGTCGTGACGCAGAAGTTCGAGGCAAACGCGCCCTCGAAGGTCGTCGAGAAGATGGAAGCGGGCTGGATGGGCTTGGACATCGGCCCTGCGACGCGCGAGCTCTTCGCCAAGAAGATCGCCGCGTCCAAGACCGCCATCTGGAACGGCCCCATGGGCGTCTTCGAGATGAAGCCCTTCGACGAAGGGACCGTGGCCGTCGCCAAGGCGTTCGCCGAGGCCACCAAGAACGGCGGCGTCACGATCGTGGGCGGCGGAGACAGCGCGGCGGCCGTCCGGTCGCTCGGGTTCGAGTCGCAGGTGACTCACGTCTCGACCGGCGGCGGCGCGGCGCTCGAGATGTTCGAGGGTAAGTTTCTCCCTGGAATCGCTGCGTTGGATCTGAAGTAATCGCCGGCCAAGGGGGACGGCGATCACAGCTTCGGGGAGGGCAGTCCGCGGCGCCCGTGCGACGGCTGAGCAACAGCCGCCTCACGGGGCGGCGACATCGTGACGCGAAACGCAGCGCGCTTTCGACGTGGGGCGGCGGGGGTGATAGTGTCGCTCTCCGATGGCCGGCCAACAAACCGGGTCGATGCACGTGTCGATCCCACCAGGGACGCGGTTCGGACGGTACGAAGTGATCACAGAGATCGCTTCGGGAGGAATGGCCACGGTCTTTCTCGGGCGCGCGCTCGGCGCCGCGGGGTTCGCGCGACTCGTAGCCATCAAGTGCCTGCACCCGCACGTCGCCAAGGATGACGAGTTCGTGCAGATGTTCATGGACGAAGCGCGGCTCGCGGCGCGCATTCGCCACCCGAACGTCGTTCCCACGCAGGACCTCGAAAACGGCGACGACGGGCTCTTTCTCGTGATGGACTTCGTCGACGGAGAGGGGCTGCTCGGCCTGCTTCGCGGCGTGTTCAAAGACCGAAAGCGCGTTCCTGTCCCGATCGCGCTGCGGATCGCGCTCGATGTTTGCGCAGGGCTTCATGCGGCGCACGAGCTGACGGGACAGAGCGGCGAGCCCTTGCGCCTCGTGCACAGGGACGTCTCGCCGCACAACATCCTCGTCGGCGTCGACGGCATCTCGCGCATCACGGACTTCGGGATCGCCCGCGCCGAAGAGCGCTTGAGCGTCACGCGCGACGGCCAGATCAAAGGCAAGATCGCGTACATGGCGCCCGAGCAGACCTCGGGCGTCCCCGTGGATCGCCGCGCGGATCTCTGGTCTCTCGGCGTCGTGCTGTGGGAGTGCCTCGCGGGTCGCAGGCTCTTCTTCGGGCAAAACGACGGCGAGGTGCTTCGCAACCTCCTCGTCCACCCGATCCCACGCCTGAAAGAGCTGGTCCCAGAGATCCCCGAAGCGCTCGACGCCGCGGTGATGAAGTCCCTCGCGAGAGACCCGGACGAGCGCTACGCCAACGCGTCGCAAATGGCAGAGGAGCTCGAAGAGGCCGGCGGCTCGGTGGGCATCGCGAGCGCGCGAGCCGTGGGCGCTTTCGTCCGCGAAATCGCTGGGCAACGCATCGAATCGCTTCACGCCGCCGCGCGCGCCGCGGGCGCCGACAGCAGCACCAGCGCGGTGCGACCCGTCACGCGCACCAAGCTTCCGACGGACCCCGAGCGCACTGCGGTGCGCGACGAGCCGGCCAAGCCACTGGAGCTGCCTCCAGGAGCGCCTTCGCCCTCCTTGGTTCCAGCGCCGCCCGGCGCGGCGCCCGGCGCGACTACGAGCACGCTTCCGATCGTGCTCGTGCCCAAACAGAGCAACACGTTGCTGTATGTGCTGCTCGCGCTCGTCGGCGTCTTTGCGCTGCTCGGCGCTGGCGCGGTGCTGCTCTTTCTTCGCGCTCGCAGCGCAGAGGGCGGCGCGGTGATCGTCACGCAAGGCGCTCGACAGGACCCACAACCGACGCAGGGCGGGCACGAGACGCCTCCGCCAACGATCGTGCCCACAAACCCCGCGGCAGTCGCGGCCGATGACGCCGGAGCGCAGCAGGCGAGCCTGGACGACGCGATGACGTTCGACCCCAGCGAGACTGCAAACGACACCAGCCAGCCGAGCGCCCGTACCGGACGCAACAACGGGCGACGCAACGGACGCACGCCGCCAACCAACAGCGCCAACGCTGGCACCAACGGCACCAACGCGGGTGCCAACAACACGTCGAGCGGCAACAGCGGCAACGCCCCGACCAACAGCAACACGCAGCGCACCGGGCAAGGCACACAGCCTTTCAACCCCGAGGCGATGTAGCCGCGAAGATCGAGAGATCCAACGGTGACTGTGGCAACGAGCAAGATGATTCGACGATCGATCGTTCGAGCGTTCTGTGTCGCAGCGGCGCTCTCTTGTGCGCTCGGCGCGAGCGCGAAGCCCGCGCACGCGCAGACCGCCAACGAGAGCGCGGCGCAGGTTCGCTTCGCGCGAGGCCGAGAGCTCTTCGTCGCCAACGACTTCAACGGCGCGCTCACTGAGTTTCGCGCGGCCAATCAGCTCGTCGGATCGCCCAACACGCGGCTGTACATCGCGCGCTGCCTGCGCGAGCTCGGCCGGCTGGGCGAGGCGTACATCGAGTTTCAGCGCGCTGGAGCAGAGGCCGCTGATCGCTCGGCGACCGAGCCTCGCTACGCAGCGTCGCGCGACGCCGCGAGGCAGGACATGGAGGCGATCCGCCCGCGCATCGGAAACCTCACCCTGCGCGCGCCGCGCGCGCCCGATGGGCTCGAGGTTCGTGTGGGCGACGCTGTGCTTCCGGCGGCGATGTTCGAGGTTCCTGTGCCGACGACGCCAGGGACGATCGTGTTGACGGCCACCGCGCCTGGACGCCTCCCGTTTCGACACGAGGTCACGGTGCGCGCGGGGAGCACCACCGAATACTCCATCGAGCTGCGCGTGGACCCCAACTACGTGCCGCCTTCGACCAACGCCAACACCAACAGCAACGCGACGGGGCGAGACAACGAGAGCGCCACGCCTCCTCCGCCACGGATGGTGCGCGTCAGCGAAGGCGGAGGAGTGCGCATCGCGGGCATCGTCGTCGGAGCGGTCGGCGTCGCGGGCCTCGCCGCGTTTGTCGGCTTCGGGCTCCGCGCGAGCAGCCAGTTTCGAGCGCTGCAGACGGAGTGCGGCGCGGGCGGCTGCGCGCCGCCATGGGAGCCACAAATTCAAGAGGGCGAGCAATTTCAGACGCTCGCCAACGTGGGTCTCATCGCTGGCTCGATCCTGCTCGTCGGCGGGACGGTGATGGTCATCGTCGGTGGGCCTCGCGAGAGGATGGTTCCCGAGGGCGAGCTCGCGGCGCGCCCTACCGCCCGGAGAGCGCTGCCGCAGTGGACCGCGTGGGCCGCGCCGACGACGGGCGGCGCGATGCTCGGCGCAGCGGGATCCTTCTGAGCGCAGCGACGGGGTGATTGCTGCGCTTCATCGTCGCGGCTCCTCGCGTTGTCGGTTTCGCCCTGAACAGCGGGCGAAATAGCGCTATGGTCGCCGCCGCTGATGGTGAGAATCTGTCCCATCTGCAAGCGTGAGGCGCTCGCAGACCGCGCACAGAACGAGTTCGCTCCGTTCTGCTCGAAGCGTTGCAAGCTGATCGACCTGGGGCGGTGGCTCGACGAGAGCTATCGCATTCCAGCGGAGGAGGACGACGAGACCGATGACGACGGCGCGCCGCCCGCGAGCAACGGCCCGCGGCGCGAGCGTGCGCAGTGAGCGCGGCGGTCGTAAACGAGCGACCGGCGCGCTCGCCGCTGCCGACCCTGTTTCTCACGGCGTTTATTGATTTGTTGGGCTTCGGTCTGACGATCCCGCTGTTGCCCTTCTACGCGCAGCGGTACGGCGCGAGCGCGCTCCAAGTGTCGCTCTTGTTCGCGAGCTTCTCGCTGATGGGCTTCTTGTTCGTCCCCGTGTGGGGAGAGCTCAGCGATCGCGTCGGGCGTCGTCCGGTGCTGCTCACGAGCATCGCGGCCACGTCGCTCTCGATGCTCTTGCTCGCGTTCGCCGACAGCTATCCGCTGCTGCTCTTGTCGCGCATTTTGCAGGGAATCATGACAGCCAACCTGTCGACCCTGCAGGCGTACATCGCCGACGTGACCAAGCCCGAGGACCGGGGTCGCGCGATGGGGATGATCGGCGCGGCGTTCGGGCTCGGGTTCATCCTGGGGCCGTTCTTCGGCGGGATCCTCGCGGCGCAGTCGTTTCGGGCTCCCGGATTCGCTGCGGCAGCGCTGGCCGCGGTCAACTTCGCGCTCGCGCTGCGGTACCTCCCCGAGTCGTTGCGACTGCGCAAGACCGCCGCGCCGACGGACGAGCCGACGACTTCGAGCGCGCCGAGCACGTACCGCGACGGAGCGACGGACACGCCCATCGTGCCCGAGCGGTTCGGGCCGAAGGTGATCGGGCGCGTGCTCGCGCGGCAGGCGACGCTCGCGCCGCTGCGCGAGGCGATGGCCGACAAGGCGATCGCGCCGCTGGTGCTCGTGTTCTTCTTGCAGGCGTTTGCGTTTACCAACCTCGAGGCCACGTTCGCGCTGTTTACGCAGGCGCGCTTCAACTTTGGCTCGCGCGAGACGGGCTTTCTCTTCGGCTACATCGGCCTGGTCGTGGTGATCGTGCAGGGGGGCTTGTATGGCAGGCTCTCACGCAAACACCAGGACCTGTCGCTGGCTCGGGCGGGGATGCTCTTTGTGTCGCTGGCGATGCTGATGCTGATGCTGTTGCCATCGCGTCCGGCCGCGTACGCGCTGGCGCCTTCGAGCCCGGCCGAGTTCATGCGTCGCGCCCTGCCTCTGTGGTTGATCCTGCCGATTTCGTCGCTCGGCAACGCGCTGATCAACCCGTCGTTGACCGCGGCGACGTCCAAGCGCGGGCGCGCGGACCAGCAGGGGCGAACGCTGGGCGTTCAACAATCCGCGGGCGCGTTTGCGCGCGTGCTCGGGCCGATCACCGCGGGGTTGGCGTTCGATCATTTGGGACCGTCCGCTCCGATGGCCGTCGCCGCCGCAGGAACGCTCATCGCGGCGTTGCTCGTGGCGCGAATCCCACCGTTACGAAAGCCAACAGAGTAAAACCATCGGCGTCTCTGGAGCGATCGAAAACAGTGGTAGGGTTGCTCTGTGGCTACGTTCTCTGCGGCCACCCGGGAGCTGGTCCTCAAGATCGTTTACTACGGTCCTGGCCTCGGGGGTAAGACGACATCACTAAAAGCGCTGCACGCAGCCGTGCGCCCCGAGCACCGCGGGCGCATGATTTCTCTCGCGACGCCGGTGGACCGGACGCTGTACTTCGACTTCCTGCCGGTGCGGCTGCCGAGCGTGGGTGATCTGCAGATTCGCCTGCAATTGTTCACGGTACCGGGGCAGGTGTACTTCAACGCGACGCGCAAGCTGGTGCTCACCGGGGCGGACGGAGTGATCTTCGTCGCGGACTCGCAGACCGCGCGGCTCGACGCCAACACCGAGTCGCTCGACAATCTTCGGGACAACCTCCGCGAGCTCGGAAAGGGCCTCGAGGACGTCCCCCTGGTGTTCTCGTACAACAAGCGAGACCTCGACGACGTGCTCGCGATGAGCGAGCTCGATCGCGCGCTCAACAGCAAGAAGTCGCCGTCGTTTTCGACCTCGGCTTCGCGCGGCGAAGGTGTGTTCGAGCCGCTCGACGCGATCGTGCGCACGGCGCTCGACGACCTGGTCAAGCGCAAGGTGTTGCCGCCCGAGCTCATCGTCCCTCAAGACGGGACGGTCGCGCAGCGGCTCTCCAGCGTGCAGGCGGACGTGCCGAGCGCCAGCGTCGAGCCCGCGCACATCGTCGCGGGCACGGGCGCGCCGCCGCTCAACACGCCGACGGTGGTTCCTCCGACCTCGGTGAGTCCCTCGGCGGGCATCGAGCTCGCGCTGCACTCGGCGGTCGGCGCGATGAACACGGTGGATACGAGCTCGCGATTGGTTCCCGCGCTGCGTCCGACGGCGCCCAGCATCGAGAGCGCGCTCGCTCGCGAGGTCGCCGCGTACGAGAGGGCAACGAACACCGAGCCAGGCTCGCACGAGCCCGGAGAGCAACGCACGACGTCGAGGCGATCGGCGTCGCTGGCGCCGCTGTTCGACATCGAAGAACAAGAGGCGATGCGCACCATCGAGGACGCGATCGAAGAAGGTCTTCACGCGCGCGCGCTGCTCTTGCTCGAAGCGCTGCTCGTGCGTCTGCTCGACCGCACGGCGCGCATCCTCGGGCGCGCAGAGGGGCAACACGAAGGCGCAGCGTGGGCGCTCGGCCTCGCTCCAGAGCGCTACGCGCGCGTGCGCTCGTCGGCGCAGCGCGTCCGTCGCGGCACCACCGCGTCGCGACGCGAGGTGCTCGAGGCCTACGTGCTCGCGTCGAGCGCGCAGATCGCCCTCGACGCGATTTCGGGCCGCTCGTAGCGATCGGGGAGCCGGGCCGCGAGGCGCGGGAGGTCTCTGCTCCCGCGCTGCTCAATTGCGGCGCGCGGGGGCGCCGGCGTCTCGCGGCGGGTCTGGCGGCGGAGGGTTGGTGAGCCACTGGCGCGGGTCGACGTTCTCGGGCGTCTCGGGGCCAAACGTCACCGGCGTGGGAGCGCCGTACTCGCGGTCGATTCGATTGCGCAGGCGATTCTCACGCGAATACCAGATGCGCTTGAGCTCGTTGTCCGGGCAGCTCGCGCGCTCGGGAGAACCTTCGGGCGCGCCCCAGCGAAGCTCGGGGCAGTGGTACGGATCGAACGACATCTTGAAGAGTCGGTCGAGCACCGCCTCGAACGACAGCGAGACCGTCGCGCCAGCGGAGTTTGTGTATTGGTATTGGCACGCGGGGCGGGCGACCTCTTCGCGCCACGCTGCGCGTACAGGCTCGAGCAACGAAGCGTCCCGTCGCAGCGTCAGCTGGACCGTGTGGGCGAGCTCGCGAAAGGCCGCTTTCAACCGCGCGTCACGCGAGGGCGTCGAGTAGGTCTCCCAGTCGCCGTCCGTTCCGTAGATGTTGCTCGGGAGCTGGTTGGGGTGGCCGCGCGTGTGGAGGTTGTTGGTGATCGCGAAGTTCACCGCGTCGACCCGGTCGGTCACGTCGCTGCACAGCGCTTGAATTTGTGCGCGCACTTCGTGCACGGGGTCCTGCTGCGCGTTGGGGTCCGCGAGCTGCGAGCGCACATACTCGCTGTACGACGCAGGCTCGCCGTTCACGATGAAGTTCGCGCGCGTGTACTGCTGCGCGGCGTCCCATTGAGGACACTCGGCGTTGCGAGCGATCGTCACTTGATTGCCCACGAGACGGACTGGTCGAAAGTTCTTGAACCCGCCGCCGAGGTCATAGGTCCCCGCGACGAACGCCGCGCCGAAGCGCTTGCTCGTGAGCGATCCGTCGGGGTGTCCGTCCATCATGAAGACCGATCCGTCGAGCTCGACCGAGGTGACGACCAGGACGTGACCGTTGGGGTCGTAGAAGGTCGTTCCGGGACGAACGGCCTGGCGATTGAGCGACACCGTGTAGAAGTCGCCGCCTTCGCGGCGCGCGGACACGCGGTACATGCCCGAGTGGACCCACGAGCCCATGTCTCGCACGAGGCTCCTGAACGTCCTGTGTCGCCACCAGTTGCGCACGTCACCCGGGACGATCCCCACCATGTATCGCGGGTCTTTTCCCGCGCGAGATGGCGAGCCATCGACCCAGAACGTGTAGCCGAACGGCAGCTTGCGCTTGAACGAGAAGTACGCGCGCAACACGTACGGCAAGTCCGCGCAGTCGACGTTGAGGTGCAGGTCTCGGTCGGTGCGCTCGTCGTACAGCGTGTTGAAATCGGGGTTGCGCAAGCAGCGATCGATCCGTCCGCATCGTCGCTCGGCGACGCCGCGACCGAGCCGAGCGACGAACGCAGAGTACTCGCGCTCGAACTCGTCGCTCCACGCGTTGACCGCGGGCCACGTGTCGGCGATCGGCCTGTCGATCACCGCTCTGCGATCGACCCCGCCGTCGCCGCCGTCCGCAGAGGCGTCCTCTTCGCTCAAAGGCTCGGCGAACGCCGCGTCTCCGACGACGTCCGCCGCGTCGGGCGCGGACGGAAAGCGGTACACATCCCAGTCCAACGGATCGGGGTCGTACTGCGCGTCCATGTCGTCATCGTCGATCTCAGGAAGATCAGGGCGATCGACGCCCGAATCTCGCCGCGGCACGCCCGAGTCTCTCGGCTCGCGCCCCGCGCAGGCCCCCAGAGAGAGCAGAGACATCAAGGCGAGAAACGGCACGAGACGAAGCAAGCACGTTGGCTGATCGATCATCGTTGCGTGTGTGGACCTCTCGAGCCTTCAACGTAGCGCGCTGAGGGGCCACATGCTCAATTCACGACAACATCCCCGCGACGCCGAGCGCCATAAACCGCGCGAGCGACTCTGCCTTCGGCGCGAGCGTTCGTAGCTCTGCGTACTCGCGTAGCGTGTGAAAGCCCTCGCCGCGAACGCCGAGCGCGTCGATCGACGCAACGCCCTCGCGGCTCGTGGTCGACGCGTCGCTGCCCCCTCCGACGAGGGGAGATTCGCCGCCGCCGAGTCCGGATTCAATCTGACATTTCGCGTAGTTATCTCGCAGCTTCGCGCTCGCGTCGGTCCGCTCGAGCGGCGCGCGGCCCGGCCCCCAGACGAGCTCGATGCGCGTGCCGTCCGTCGCCCGCTCGACGGCGAGTCGCTCGAGCGCGTCCACGAGCCACGCGCGGTCGTCGCTCGACACGAAGCGAAAGTCGACCTCGGCCGTGGCGCGATCGGGGACGGTGTTCTTCGAGGTTCCACCGCGGACGACGCCGACGTTGACGGTGATCCCGCGGGCGTAATCCGTGAGCGACTGCGCGGCGTCGATCCAGCGCGCGAGGCTCCAGAGCGCGTTGCGGCCGCGGTCGTGCGCGTTGCCCGCGTGCGCAGCGACGCCGTGCGCGGTGACAAACAGCGTTCCTGTCCCCTTGCGTCGCGTGATGATCGCGTCGTGCGCGCGCCCCGACTCGAACACGAGCGCGCACCGAGCGCCCTTGGCCGCGCGCTTGATCGTCTCAGCGCTCTCGGGCGAGCCCACTTCTTCGTCGCCCACGACCACCCACGTCCATGGACCCACGGGGTGCCCAGCCGCCTCCGCGGCGCGCAAGCCCCACGCGGTCACCACGAGGCCGCCCTTCATATCCAAGACGCCCGGCCCCATCGCGCGCTCGCCCTCTTCTCGATAGCCCGTGAAAACATCACGAGGAAACACCGTGTCGATGTGCCCCACCAGCACGACGCCCCCCTCGCTCGCGGGCGACTCTCCGTGCACGACCATGTGGCCGCCGTACGTCTCGCTCGCGACGCGCTCGCGACGCCAGTGCGCAGGGAGCGCGGCCTCGAGCGCGTCGAGCGCCGCGCGAACTCCATCGCGATCCTCGGTGAAGCTCGACTGCTCGACGAGCGCGCGCAGCGCCTCGCGCATCGCGTCGTCCTGCGCAGAGAGCCACGTCTTGATCGCGCGCGCTCGTTGTTGTTCGTCGGTCATCGTGAGGATCGCCCGTTGTGCTCAGGGCGGAGGCGGCATGATCGACGGCTTGGCCAGGCGTCGATCGAGCTCGGCGCGCAGCCCCGAGAGGTCGAAGCGCGCGAGCTGCTCTCCATCAGGCATCGCGAAGAGCTCGCGAACGATGTCATCGGCCTCCTGACGACCGCGCGGCGTGAGTCGAAGCACGAACGCCAGCGAGAACAGCGCCGCGTCTTCACGATCGGTGCGCTCGCCGTCCACGAGGGACACCCACGATGCGACCGCGTACGCGTACAGGCGATCGCGCGGCGAGAGCTTGTGAATGTCGACGTCGTCGATGGCGACGCCTTCGCGAATGGCCTTCTCGATGCCCTCGACCTCGGACAGCTCGAGCCCCTCGTCGAGCGCGGCGCGTGCGATCGCGTCGATCTCTTCGTCGTCGAGCTTTCCGTCCGCGCGCGCGACGGCCGCCAGCAAGATGAACACCTCGCGAGGCAGCGGCCTGTGTCCCTCGGTCATATCGCCACCATCGTAGCCGAGCCCGGACCTTTGCTCACTTCCTCTGCATGACTCGCGGCGACTCCCGCCCATCCCGCGATGGGTGCGCCCCGAAAGTCCGCCAGATTTTTGACCGCTCGCCTTCGGTTCGGGCAATGGCCGAAGTCGCCGTGCAGCACTCACCCTTCGCGACGAGCTCGCCCATCGCCGACTACACGAGGATCAGCGACGACGCGGCCATCCTGCTGAAAAGACAGGACTTTCCGCGGGCGCTCAACGTCTTGCAGAGGCGCTCGCCGGACGAGCGTCGATGGCGCTGGGCGTTTCGTCGCGTGTCGCACTGCTCCGAGCACCAGCTCGACGGGTCCAAGCAGCAGTGGATGCGCTCGGGCCTCGAAGAGCTCGTGACCGCGGTGAGCGACCACCCGCTCAAGCGAGAGCTGGCGCTGGATTTTCGCATGGCCACTGGGAGCAATCCGACGGGGCACATCCTGCCGATGTACACAGCTCGGGAGCTCTGGCGCGCGGCCGAGTCCTTCGGGCTGCCGATGGAGTATCTCTCGCATGTGACCGTGCTTCCCCGGCACATCGACGACGCCGTGGACACCGCGCAGGTCATCATCGACTGCCGGGACACCGCGCAAGCGCATCGAGACGAAGCTCGTCGGCTCGTCGAAGGAATCGCGCCCATCGACGCAGTTCCACTCCACGACCAGCTCGCTCGCGTGGCCGCAGACGCGCAGCGCGAGGCAGCAGCGCGATGGCGAGCGCTCGCGCAGCGGCTGCTGGCTGGGCAACGGTAAGCGCCCAACGACCGACGCGGGCGCGCTCGATGCGCTACGATCGGTCGTGATGAGCGGTCACGATCGAACTCCGCGGCCAGCGCTGGGGCCGTTTCGCGCAGACGGCCTCGAACCAGGGGGCTACTACGAGATTTCACACGGCCACCCCGTGCAGCTCGCGCCCGCGGGCACGCGCCACGGCAACGCCAACGTCACCGGCGCGCTGCCGCTCGCGACCGACCCGATGGTGGTCGAGTCGGGGGTGGACGTCGGTCACAAGCTCGCAGAGCACACCGTGCGCGCGCCGGACGTGAGCGTCGGCGGAGTTCCTGCGGACACGAGGGGGTGGGCGAAAGGCGCTCCCCCGCTGGCCGTCGAGTACGCTGACGAAGGCACGGACGAAGCCGATCTTCAGACCAAGATCGAAGAGTACTTCGGCGCAGGCTCGAAGTACGTGTGGGTCGTGCGGCTCGTCGGGCTTCGACGGGTCGAAGTGTACACAGCGCCCGACGCGATGAAGACGTACACGGGCGACGACGAAATCGAAGCGACAGGGGTTCTACAAGAGAAAATGCCGGCCGCTGCGCTTTGGGATCGTCGCGTCGCCCTCGACGTCTCGATGCGCAACTTGCTGCTCCGCGCGGGCTACAAGGACATCGCGGACGTGCGCGAAGAAGGGCGCGAAGAAGGGCGCGAAGAAGGGCGCGAAGAAGGGCGCGAAGAAGGGCGCCTCGCGTTGACTCTTTCGGCGCTCGAGGCGGGGCTCTCTCGTCGGCTCACGGAGCAAGAGCGAGCGTTCGCGAGCGCCGAGGTGCGCGCTGGGAGGGCGCTGCAGCTCGTCCGGTTGTCCTCGCGAGAGCCAGCCGTCATCGAAGCGAAGCTTCGCGGAGCGTAGCGCCCGCTCGGTTCGCAGTGATTCGAGCGGCGAAGAGGGCGAGCGGGCGGCGGTTATCCGCTACGATCGGGCGGCATGACGAGCACGTACCTGTTCGAGACCGACGTTCACGCCGAGCTCCGACGCTCGATGCGCGCCTTCGCCGAGCGTGAGATCGCGCCCAACGCGCACAAGTGGGAGGAGGCCGGGGAGTTTCCTCGAGAGCTCTACAACAAGATCTCGGAGGCAGGCCTCCTCGGCATCGCGTACCCCGAGGAGTACGGCGGAGCAGGAGGCGACCTCACGCACGTCCTGGTCGCGTCCGAAGAGATGGTGCTCGCCGGCAAGAGCGTCGGAACGACCGTGGGCATCGGCAGCCACGGCATCGCGCTTCCGCCCATCCTGGCGCTGGGGACCGAAGCGCAGAAGCGCCGCTGGGTCACACCGGTGTTGAAGGGCGAAAAAGTGAGCGCGCTCGCGATCACCGAGCCCGGCGGAGGCAGCGACGTCGCGTCGCTCAAGACCCGCGCCGCGCGCGACGGCGATCACTACGTCGTCAACGGAAGCAAGACGTTCATCACGTCAGGGGCGCGCGCGGACTTCGTCACGTGCGCCGTGCGCACAGGGGGCCCGGGACACGGAGGCGTCTCGCTCATGGTGATCGAGCGAGACACGCCCGGATTCTCCGTGTCGCGCAGGCTCGAAAAGATGGGCTGGTGGGCGTCGGACACCGCAGAGCTCAGCTTCGAGGACTGCCGCGTCCCTGCAGAAAACCTGCTGGGCGACGAGGGCTCGGGCTTCGTCGCCATCATGATGAACTTCGCCAACGAGCGCATCTTGCTCGCGGCGCAGTGCGTGGCGATCGCCGAGCTCGCCCTGCGCGAGACGCGCCGCTACGTCAAAGAGCGAACGGCCTTCGGCAAGACGCTCTCGGGCTTTCAGGTCACGCGCCACAAGCTCGCTGAGATGTCCACGCGCCTCGCGGCCACCCGAGCGCTCGTGCACGAGGTCACCACCCGTCACCTGCGCGGCGAAGCGGCCGCGGGCCTCGCCGCGATGGCGAAGAACACCGCCACGGACATGTGCTCGTTCGTCTGCGACGAGGCCGTGCAGCTCCACGGCGGCTACGGGTACATGCGCGAGTACGTGGTCGAGCGTCTCTATCGCGACGCGCGCCTGTACCCCATCGGCGGCGGGACGCGCGAGGTCATGAACGAGATCATCGCCAAGGTGAACGAGTTCTAGCGCAGCAGCGCTGCAGCGATCACACTTGAATACAGATCACCTCGACGAGAGCTCGAGGTCCACGACGATGAGCTGACCGCCCTCGGTCCCTGCGACGAGCCGGCGGCCATCCTCGGAGAACGCCATCTGCGTGACGCGATCCGCGGTGGACTTGCGGCGCTCGACGCGGGCGAGCTCGGTTCCGTGCGCGTCGAGCACGACGATGGTGATCGACGGCGAGAGGGCCACTGCGGCGAGCGCGACCGTGTCTGCGACCGCGAGCGCGTGAATCCTGCGACGCAGCATCGCGCCGTCCTCCCACTGCGAGCGTCCGCGCTCGACCGAGAGCGAGACCGACGGGGTGTCATCGTCTTCGGACACGGCGGTCACCGCCGCCGAGATACGCACGAAGCGGGCCTCTTCGGCGCTCTTTTCTTCGGTCACTCGAGCCTGCTCGACTTCGCGAGGGTCGAGCGAAAGCCAACGCTGCGCGAGCGCTTCGCGCACGACCATCGCGCGATCGTCGCTCACGAATCGAGCCGCGATCGGGAGCCCGCAGGCGAGCGCGGTCTGCGGCTCCTCGTCGCTTCGTCGCGAGTGAACGACGAGGCCGGCGCGGTCCATCGAGCCGACCGCGACGCGGCTTCCGTCGCAGGACACAGCGAGGACGCGGGGCGCCGTGGACGGGTCGAGCGAGAGCACTTCGGTGAGCGACGCGCAGTCGTCCGCCGGGCGCCAGAGCGACACGCCGAGGTCGACCGCGTCGCGACGAACGAGGGCGGCAGCGCGGTCGCCTTCGCACATTCCTGCGAGCCACCAGGTCCCGTCGACGGCGAGCTCTTGAACGATCGTCTCGTCGTCGAGGTCGTAGCAACGAAGGCGATCGCCCGCTTCGACGGTGATCGCTCGTCGGCCGTCGCGGCTCAGCCCGAGCGAGGTCACGGGCCGCGCGTCGCCAACGGATCCCGCCTCTTTGTCCGACGAGCGCACGTCACGAACGACCAGCGAACGGCCGCGTCTCGAGACGAGCTGTCCTCGCCACAACCCCAGCCACGACTCGCCCGGTGGCGCGACATCGTGCGCGACGGTCCCGTCCACGCGGCGCGCGCAAACATCGGGCGAGAGCAAATAGAGCGGCCCTTCTGCGTCGAACGCAGGGACGCGGGCGTGGCGCTCGCCCAATGGGAGCTCGAACAGCGCCCCTCCGTCGGCGTCGATCACGCGCAAGACGCGCTGCTCGACCACGCGCGTGATGTACGCGAGAGAGCCATCGCCGATGACTCCGAGCAGCCGCTGCACCGCGCCGAAGTCGCCCTCGCGAAGGACCGACGCGCGCTGGCCGAGGGCGCCCCGTTCGATCCGCTGCCCGTCGATCGAGAGCCAGGTGTCTGCGTCGACGAGCACCCAGTGGTCGCGCTCGAAGGGAGGCGTCGCGACGTCGAACGTTTCTCCCTTGGTTCCGTCGGGCCCGAAGCTCTGGATCGTCGTCGAGGACGAGTGCGCGAGCAGCAGTCGGCTGCCGTCGAGCGCCGCGTAGAGCTCGAAGCCGAGGGGCCTGCTCTTGGCGAGCTCGGTGATCGAAGCGCCGTCGAGCCGAACGAGCACGACGCGCTCGAGACCGGCGCTGGGGCGCTGGAGCACGAGCGCGACGCTGGGCGAGCTGGCCCCGAGAAATACCGCAGCGACAACGGTCTCGCTCGCCCTGGCGACCGGGAGTTCGGTCACGGTGAAGAGATCGAGCCGCGTCGCTTGAAGGTGTCCGCTCGAGAGCACCTCCCAGAGCGTCGATCGCGCTCGATCGACCCACCACGTGACCACGTCGCGGTCCAGGCGCGCGTGGGCGCCGAGCACTCGCGGCGCTCGGGCGCTGCCAGTGACGGTCCACTCGGAGTCGACGCCTTCGGACATCGTGTGCTGTTGAATCGTACGATGGGAGACCCATGCACGCTCGCGCCACCGTGCGAGCGCTCTCGATCAGCAGTCTTGCTTCGCCCACGCTACAACGGCGACGAAGCGCGCGGGCCGTCTCCGCTGAGGGTCGTCGCGGGAGCGGCGTCGCGCACGAGCTGCTGAAGTTGCCAGGCGTGCAACACCTGACGCTCGTCGGCCTGCGCGAGCATGTCTCTAAACGCCCCGCCGAGCAGCACCGATGCGCCCACGAGCAGCACCGAGAACAGGGCGATCGACGCCAGCGCGGCCGTCGGCGGAAAGGCGACCAGCCACGGACGCACCACGATCACGCCGCCCACAAATTCATACATCCTGGGAATCACCCCGGCGAACGAGAGTCCGAGCGGGATCAGCACCGGCAACACTGACAGCGCGACGATGAGCGCTCGCTGTTCGCGTCGCATCGAGAGCACGAGACCCATGCCGTTGGCGATGGCGAGCATCGGCGTGAACCAGAGCGGCCCGCCGACCCCGCCGACCAGCAAGAGGCCCACGAACGAGCAGACGATCACGGCCACTGGCATCGACGCTCGCGCTCTGGGGCCGCGCGCCACCCGCGCGTACGAGAGAGACGCGATCGCCATCATCGCGAAGAGCGTCGCGACGAGCGCGGGCCGCTGAACGCCCATCCAGAGCACCAGCGGGAGGATGCCCACGATCGCGCCGAAGCCGAGGGCGCCCCACGCCGCGGTCTGCTGCATTCTGGCGCGCTGCGCGTCGTCGAGCGCAGCGCTCGCCTCCTTGGGAAAAGCCCGCATCGGCGTCGCGAGCAGCTCGACGAGCGCGTCCTTCGCGGCGCCGTTGGTCGCGTCGAGCCCGAGCGCCGAGCCGATCTCGCGCATCGCTTCGGAGCGAGCGGACTGCTCTTGCTGCGGCGGAGCTCGCTCGTCGAACGCGCGAGCGATGGCCTCCTTCGCGCGCGTCGCGTGATGCCCGGCCGCCTCGCGGCGGCGCTCGACGTCTCGGTCGCCGTCGAGGTATCGCTCGATCGCTTCGGCCAGCTCGCGCGCCGTCGCAAAGCGCGCGTCTCGGTCCACCTCGGTCGCCTTCAACACCACCGCGTCGAGCTCCACAGGAACGTCACGCGAAGGCGCGCGACGCGCGGGGCTTCGGTCCGGCGGGTTGAGCGCCGAGAACGCGAGCTCGGTGTAGCTCTTTGCGCGGTGGAGCCGCTCGAGCGCGAGGATCTCGAAGAGGATCACGCCCAGCGAGTACACGTCGCTGCGTCGGTCCACGTGCTCGAGATCGCCGCGCGCCTGCTCGGGAGCCATGTACGCGAGCGTCCCGAGCACCGAGCCCGGGAGCGTCACTTCGAGCGGCTTCGCTCGCTGTTCGATGGGATCTCGCTCGGCAGAGTCCTGGATCTTCGCGATTCCCCAGTCGAGCACGTACACCTCGCCGAAGTCTCCGAGCACGATGTTGTCCGGCTTGAGGTCGCGGTGAACGACCCCGCGCGAGTGGGCGAAGTCGACGGCGAGACAGACGTTGCCGAAGGCGCTCAACATCCTGCGAAGCGCTGAAGACGAGCGCGCGTTGGGCTCGTCGCGGCGCGCGACGATGGCGGCCGACAGCGTCGTTCCGCGGAGGCGCTTCATGGTGAAGTAGACGTCGCCCTCGGGCGTCGTCCCCACCTCGTGAACAGGGACGATCGCGGGGTGCTCGAGCTGCCCCTGCACGCGCGCCTCTCTCAGAAAGCGCGCGACCATTTCGCTTCGGTTCCTGTGTTCGGACTTGATGACCTTCATCGCGATCTCGCGGCCGATCACCGTGTCGTACAGCGTTCGCACGGCGCCCATCCCGCCTTCGCCGAGCATCTCTCCCTCGACGTAGCGCGTCGAAAACTCCATCGTGGGCTGCGCCACCCGCGTGGTGACCTGCGGCGCGGCGCGCCGGGCCCCATTTGGGTCTCGATGCACGGCAGTCCCAGGCTCAGCCCCCTTCTGATCTCGATACGCGACGGTCCTCGGCTGCTCGTCTTCGCCGTCCCCAACGGAGGTCGGCGCAATCGATGGCTCTCGCTGCTCGTGTGTCATCTGTCTCGCTCGCGTCGAACAGTATCGGCAGAGTTGTGATCGCTTGTCGCCCCTGCGCTACGATCCGGTCACCGATGAGCTCTCCGCTGTTGCGCAAGGGTGACCCGACCGCGGGCGTCCAGTGGATCGACGTGCGCTCGGGGCCCGATGCGCGCGCGAGCTTCGAGCGCGAGCACCTTCGCGGGGCGCGGTGGTTCGACCTCGAGACAGAGCTCTCTTCCAAAGACGACCCCGCGCACGGCGGGCGCCACCCGCTGCCGAGCACCGCGCGCCTCGTCGACTTGTTATCTGCACACGGAATCAATTCTGACGCAGACCTCGTGTGCTACGACGACAAGGGCGGGGCCAACGCCGCGGCGCGCCTGTGGTGGATGCTCACCGCGATCGGACACTCGCGCGTCCGCGTGCTCGACGGAGGCCTGGCCGCGGCGATCGCTGACGCAATCCCCGTCGAATCGGGCCCGATGGCGCCGCGCGACCCTGCGCGCTACGCGCTCGCGCCCGGCTTCGAGCAGGCGCTCGAGCAGCGATCCCCGAGCGCGCCGACGGTCACGATCGACGAGGTCGAGCGCGCGCTGTCTGTCGGTGATCGCCTCGTGATCGACGTTCGAGACGCGTTTCGCTATCGAGGCGAGAGCGAGCCCATCGACCCGATCGCAGGGAGAATCCCAGGGGCGATCAATGTCCCCTTGCGCGAAAACCTCGGACAAGACGGGCGATTTCTCGGCCCCGACGCGCTCGCTGCGAAGTACGGCGCCATCCTCGGCGATCGCTCACCTTCGTCCGTGATCGTTCACTGCGGCTCGGGCGTCACCGCGTGTCACACGCTGCTCGCGCTGGCCGAAGCAGGCATCCACGGAGCGTCGCTCTACGTCGGGTCCTACAGCGAGTGGTGCCGCCGCAAGCCGATCGCGACGGGGTGAGCGATCCCGCCGCTCGCGCTTCGCACGGCACCAGTCTCTAAGGACAAAGCTATCGGCCATGATGGCCAACCCTCGGATCCAGTGCGATGCTCTCCGCATGGGTTTCGATCGCTCGAACTTCTTTCTCTTCGCCGCTTCGCTTTGCGCCTCTGCGTGCGGAGCGGCCGTCAGTCCGATGGGCGACGGCGCAACGGACGCGAGAGCAGACGCTGGCCCCGCCGACGTCGTACCGATCGACGATCGGCCGAGCGCGATGTGTTCGACCCCGCCGCCGATGGAGCTGCGCGTTCCGAGAGTGAGTCGTCAGAGCGTGATGATTCCGATCGCGGTCACGCTGGCTGGTCAGGGGTGCAGCTGCACAGCGACAGCGTCTGCGTCGGACACGACGATCGAGAGCAGAGTGTGCGGCTGCCAGAACCAACTGCCCTGCGTCGATCCGGGATACGTCGTCAACCTCATCGCCCCTTCGCGCGCGCCGGACTCGGACGCGACCTTCGTCGCTGGCTCGCAGCGCGCCGAGCACCGCACGATCTCGTCGACCCACAACTGTGCCGGCGGCAGGGGAACGATCAGCGCAGTGCGCGTGGTGCAAGACCAGAACCTGATGCCGTCCCCTCTACGATGGGTGTGGTTGTCCGTCGAGGGAACGATCGAGCGCTGCGCGGCGATGCCCCTCGCCCTCGTGACCGCGACGATCGGCGAGACGATTTCGCTCACCGTCGAGGACTGCAACAACACCGACTGTGACGGGCCCACGCAGCCGCGGCCGTATCGCGTGTGGACGACGCTTCGCGTGTTGCCCCGCGGTCGACACACCATCACGTACCCAGGAGGGTCGCAGACGTTTACCGTCGACTGAGAGGGTGTTGGCTCAGCCGCCCGAGAGCACGTTGTTGATCTCTGCCTGCGCCTGCGTGAGCGAAGCGCCGAACCTCGTCCAACGGACGGTTCCGGCCCGGTCGAACAGGGCCATGGCGGGCAGGTTGATGGTGACCGTGCCGGACATTCCGAAGGTAAAGAAGCGGTAGAACGACTTGGTGGGATCCATGAGGACCTTCACGTTGGTGAGCGAGTAGCGGCTCTGCCACGAAGAGCAGAACGCCTCGTCCACGCCGGTTCGCGTCGAGTTATCCGTAAGGACCTGGATCACGCGAACCCGACCATTGAAGCGCTGCACGATTTCTTGTTCGAGTCGCCCGGACTCGGCCTGACAGCGGGTTCACCAACCCGCTGCGGCGATGACGAGCGTCGCTTCGTGCGTACAGAAATCCGGACCGCTAAACGAGTACGGCGTCCCGTCGCAACGGTTGTACTCGTACGGCCGAATGGGCTGGCCGACCTGATTGCCGTACGGCCCCTCGGGGTACATGCACGCAGGACCAGAGTCTTGCGGATTGCCTCCGTCGCCGGCGGGCATCATCGCCGCTGGGCCACAGGCGACGAGCGCCGCGGCCAACATGGGTGTCAATCGTGAGTCCATCAGAACACTGAGGGTCTCGCAGTCACACCAGCGGTGCAATGGGACGAGCGCGAAAGGCTTCGCGAACGCGCGCGCGGTCAGCCTCACGGCCCGGGAGATGAGCCGTCAAGGGTACCCACGAATGGCCTATGAAATGAGCAGGGAGGCGCACGTCGCGTGATGGAAGGGAGCACCGACCCAAGGAAAAGAGGCGTGTCTCGCACGGGGTTAGCAAACCCCGTGTTGGGCGCCGCTCGAAGACTTACGGCGGAAGGTGCGCTTCGCGCGACCACCGTCAGAGAGCGCAGCGACGGGCAACGGGCAGCGGGCAACGGGCAACGGGCAACGAGCGATGGGCAACGAGCGATGGGCAACGAGCGACGGGCAACGAGCGACGGGCAACGAGCAATGGGCAAAGGGCAGCGGGCGACGCGCAACGAGCAACGGACGAAGGGCAACGAGCGACGGGCAACGGGCAACGGGCAACGGGCAACGGGCTCCCTTGAAAAGAGGTGTTTCTCGCACGGGGTTGACAAACCCCGTGTTGGGCGCCGCTCGAAGACTCACGGCGGAAGGTGCGCTTCGCGCGACCACCGTCAGACCGCGCAGCAACGAGCAACGGGCAACGGGCAACGGGCGACGAGCAGCGAGCGGCGGGCAACGAGCGGCGGGCAACGGGCTCCCTTGAAAAGAGGTGTTTCTCGCACGGGGTTAACAAAC
>LNEO01000213.1 GCA_001465015.1 Deltaproteobacteria bacterium Ga0077539
TGCCACCCATCTTTTCATTGGGTCCGCTGCTTCGCCACTGACAACGCTGCTACTTCGACGCAGGTGATGAATGATGAGAGCTCGCTGCCGCGCCGCTGCACCCAGTCGACGATCGGTAGCGATCTCGAAAGGGCGCATCGACTCGCGGGGGGCCGCGCCCCTGCGCGACGGCTGCCGCGGGCGCTCGCCGCGCGAACACGATGTGCGTAATCTCAGATCATTTCCAACATGGTCGAAGGTCAACGTGGGCAACACCAGGCGCTTCGCCGCTCGTCGATGACCTCGCGATACGAAGGACATCCGACTCGTCGGCGAAGTCGACAGCTCTACCACCGTCGGAAACCGTGGCGCGCGCGGCGCGCGGCCCTCGGACCTCGATCGACCCACGAATTCGAATTCGTTGTACAGCGCGATCGCGATCCCGATGAGCCCGACGAGCATCGACAGCACAGCGATCGTCCACAAGACACGAGTGCCAGCGCCGCTCGGGCGCGCTTCACCGTCGGACCGAGGCGCTCGATCGGCGCTCGCCGCGACGGGGGGCGGCGGTCGTGCGGACGCGGGAGCCAACGGTGGAGCAGCAGCTAGCGCGGGAGCGGCCGGCGCGAACGCGGTCGCGGCGACGCTCGGGGCCGACGTCGCAGCCACGCTCGTGAACGTGTGAACGCCGACCGGCGTCACCGCGGGCATCGCCGTGGTCGAAGCGAACGCCACAGGCGTCGCGACGGGCACCTCGTGCAGAGACGAGAGCAGCGCGAGCAGCGCGTCACAGGCCTCGCGGCCGTTGGAGAAGCGCCTGTGCGCGTCGCGATCGAGGCATCGGGCGAACCACGGGTCGAGCGCGGGCGGCATCGACGCGCCGAGCGAGATCGCCCGGGTCGAGGCAGGCTCGATCGGGTCGATGATCATCTCGCGCAGCACGGCAGAGAGGTTGAGGTGCTCGAGGTTGGCCGATCGCCAGTAGTACCGCCCGGTGTGCGCCCAGAAGAGCAGGAGGCCGAGCGCCCAGACGTCCGTGGCGGGCCCGATCCTGCCCTGCGCGTCCGTTTGTTCGGGGGCCATCCAGAGGGGCGTTCCGATCGAGGAGGTGGCCGTCGCGGCAGTGCGGCTGTCTTGGACGACCTTGGCGATGCCGAAATCGAGGACCTTGAGCGACCAGTGAAAGGTCGCGCTCGGCACGGCACACAAAAACAAGTTCTCCGGCTTGATGTCTCGATGGACGACGCCCGCGCCGTGCGCGGCGCCGAGCGCGTCGCCGAGCTGCACGGCGAGCTGCGCGATCTCGGGCAGCGCCATCGGCCCCACGCGCTCGACCCTGCGCGCGAGCGTCTCGCCTTCGAGCAGCTCCATCGCCATCCACGGCGTTCCCAGCTCTCGCACGACGCCCGCGGCGATCACCTCGACCACGTGGGCGCTGCGAAACGCCGCGCCGATCCGCGCCTCTTGCAGAAACCGCTCGACGTGCCTGCCCCCATCGAGCAGCGACGGCTGCAAGACCTTCAGCGCGCGGAGCCTGCCGGTCGACCGCTGCCGCGCGACGTACACAGCGCCCATTCCCCCGCGGGCGAGCTCGCGCTCGATGACGAAGTCGTCACCAATGAGCGCGCCCGCAGCGAGCCGGTCCACGGTGTCCATCTCGGCCGGGGAATGTACACCGCCCAGGGTCCGCGATGGCCACGCCCGCGCGGCCGCTGGCGCGGGTCCTAATGGGCGGCAGACGAAAATTGCTCGTCGAGCTCACGGACGAACGCGAAGAAAGAAGCGTTGCAGCCGCAAGCCATCTTCACGTTCTTCTTCTTCTCGAACGGCTTGGACGCATTGCGATACGCCTCGAGGTTCTTCGCGCCAACGCTGTTCGACAATATCGGGCGATCGCTGCGCCTCAGCTCCTGGTTTATCGCGTCGAGACAGCCAGTCAGCTTACTGCGCTTGTTGTCGCTGAAAATCAGAGGCAGCAGCCAGCACTCGATGCAATGAACGCTCACCGCGAAAATGAGCTTCGACCGGAGACGATCGAACCGCGCCTCGTCGCCGGCCGAACGAAGCCGTTGGATCACGCCCGCAACGAGCTCGTCGACAGATCGTTCGCGTCCATCAACACGCCACGAAACGTCGTAGCCACTCTGCTCGGAAACGTCGGTATCGATCTGCACGACGAGGTAGTCATTGTAGGTCAACGCCTGCGCGTAGCCACCTACCTCGAACTGCTTGATCACCATCCCCCACCCAGCGTTTCCCACCGCGGGGCCACCGCCGGTCTTCGGCGGTTGAACGTACGCGACGTCGAGATCATCGTCGTCGAAATATCCAGTGAGGATCGCTTCGATCACGGCTTGATCCGTAACGCCCTCAGCAATGACTCCGATTCTCATCACGCTGCCCCACGACGATCAAAAGTTTTTCGGGAGTCCGCCGAGATAGCCGCGCAAGAACGCCTCCGACAACCGAACAGGCGCGACCCCTTCAATGTGTTTCGGCGCATCCACTCGGCGCACGCGCGTGTGTCCGCTTCGATTGCGGTGAACGACGAGCAATCGAACCTCGTCGTCAGAGAGATCCAACCCGTCGAGCACCGACGGATTGTGCGTCGTCAGGATCACCTGCTTGTCCTGCTGCTTCGCGAGGCTCACGAGACGTCGGATGAGCTCTTCGCAGAGGTGCGGGTTGAGTGACGCGTCGACGTTGTCGATCGCAAAGAACCGCGGCGTTCCCGGAGCGAGAATCAACGCGAAATAGAAGAGCAGAAACAAGAAACCTTCGTTTGCGCTGCGTTGATCAAAGCTCGATCCATCAGCCAAGAACCGGTCGACGATGTTGAGCGTGCGCTCTCCTGGCGCGAGGCCCGCTGGGACCTCGAAGGACTGAAACCAGTCCAGCAGCGTGAGCTGCTCGGAGATTGCCGCGATCGAGCGGCGGCCCTCGTCACTCTTCGTCATCCACTTCAACAGCGCGAACAGCCCCTCACCACGGACGCCCAAAGGGAGGATCTGCCCCTCGGCTTGAAACGTACGAAGCGCGCTGTTTTCAGGGGAGAAGATGATGAAATCTGGCAGAGGCTCGACGCTCTCACGCAGCTTCGCCTCGAGCTCTCGGTGGATCGCCACCGCGTTTTCAGTCTTGTCACGTAATCGTTCGACAAGTTGTTCGAGTTCAGCATCGCCTTTCAGGGAGTACGAGGTCGAAACCGCAAACCCTTTCAGCGAGTCGTTCAGGACGAAGCTTACGCTGCTGGGCAGACCGCGCTTCGTCGGAACAATGATCTCGAACCCGCCAGGCTGCTCCGCGCGGTAGGCCGACACCATCATCCGAGGGTCGGTCATTCGCACCCCACGCGACGCGAGAAACTCGTGCTCCGCCTTGCCTGCCTCTGCTGCCGCTGCAAACGCGATCGATTCGAGGATGTTGCTCTTGCCGCAGCCGTTTTCGCCAATGAGCACCGTCACGCGACCGAGCTCGACCTCGAGGTCTTCGAGCGACTTGAAATGCTGCGCGCGAAACGAGCGAATCATCGACCTCTCGTCGAGGTACCCCATCCCTCGGCCTGCGGCAATCCCGAGAGACCGCCCAGCTCACTTCACCGCGCGACGCTCTGCGTCGGCTTGCTGGCCGCCGCGCGCACGTCCAGCTCGGCGCTCATCGCGCGGGCCAGCGCCTCGACGGCGTCAACTTCGCCGGGCTTGGCCCCCTCGGGCCTCGCCGTCGGGAGCCACCGCGCGGCGGTGTACAGGTCGTCGAAGACCTTGTTGTTCACGCGCTGCTTCATCACCATCGCCATCGACACCGAGGCGCTTCGCACCGTCGCGGCGATGAAGCCCGTCCCGATGATCACCAGCGCGTGCGCCGCGAGGGGCCCGTCCATCATCTTGCCGAGCTTCTCGAACTCGACCCGCAGCTTCGCGTCGGTGAACTGCCCCATGCTCATGTCCGCCGCGCGAAACGCAGTGAGCGAATACACGCGATCATAGAGGCGCAGCGTCCGCTCGAGCACCGCTCGCTGCGCGATCACCCGCGACGGGCTCGCCTCGGCGCGCCAGATCGACAAGGTCACGTCGTCGCGCGCGGCGAAGCAACAAGCATCATCGATGTGGTGAATCTTGCTTCGTGCGTCCATCGCAAGCCCTCTACGGACGAACGTCGCACGCCTCGATTCCAGTCCGCAACGGACGCGGGCCCTCGTGTAAGGGCCTGCGATGTAGCGATCAGTCCGCGGACGCCTCGGAGGCGCCGTGGCACTTCTTGTACTTCTTGCCCGAGCCGCAGAAGCACGGGTCGTTGCGGCCGATCTTGGGCTGAGCGCGACGGACGCTCTCGAGTCCTTCGGCGCTCGCGCTCTCTTCCGAAGCGCTCGGCGAGCGCTCGCTCTCGGTCGAGTCCGCTGAACTCGAGGCGCTCGTTCCGCTCGCGGCGCTCGCGCCGTCGCCCTTGTCCTTCGCCTTGGGCTTGCGCGTTCGGACCGCGCTGATCTGCTCGGGGTCGATCCCGAGCTCGCGGAGGCCCTGCTCGAACTCTTCGTTCGTGAGGTCTCCCTCGGGCAGATCGGACTGTGCCGCAGGGTGCACCGCGCGCATCGATCGCTCGAGCGCCGCGTGCTGCTCGCGCTCTTGCGCCTCGAGCCGATCGATGTCCGCCGAGCTCTGAAACTCCAGGTGAAAGAGCTTCTTCGCGACGTTGGCCGACACGTTGGACATCATGGCCTTGAACATGTCGAAGCCCTCCTTCTTGAACTCGAGCTTCGGGTCGCGCTGGCCGTAGCCGCGCAGCCCGATGCCGTCGCGAAGGTGATCCATGTTCGTGAGGTGATCGATCCAGGACTTGTCGATGTCCTCGAGCATCAGCGAGCGAAACACGCGCGTGAGCTGGTCGAGGCCGATCTTGTCTTCGTACGCGAGGACGATCTTCTCTGCGTGGTTGTAGAGCAGGCGCGCCATGTCGTCGCGCACGCCGAGCGCCTCGAGCTGCTCGTACAGCGTCAGCGCGTGCGGGACCAGGCCCATCGAGACCGCGCGCTCGTCGCGTTCGGATTTCTCCTTGGCTTTTGCCTCGGCTTCGGCCTTGGCCTTCTCCTTGGCTTCGTCGCTCTCGGCCTCGGCCTTCTCCTTGCTGTCCTTGTCCTCGCTCGCGTCGTCGCGGCGGTTCAAGTTCTTGTCGTCGCTGGCGAGCGGACCGAAGCGGTCGATGAAGCCGTTGGCCATGGCGACGATGTTCCAATCGTCGCGCTCGACGCGGTCTGGCGCGTGGGTGTTGACGATGTGGACCGAGACGGTGTCACACAAATCCAAGAGCCGCTCTCGCTGCTGCGCGAGCGAGTCACGGACCTTGACCTGCACGAAGTCCAGGGCCTTCTTCGGCTCCGTCGCGTGCTTGTGCAGCCCCTCGGGCCGCACGCCGTAGTACCGATAGACCTCGCGCTCGACGGCGAAGGGCTGGATGGCCTTCAGCTCGTCCAGCGTTTTGACCGGAGGAAGCAGCGGCGCGATCTCGTTGCCGAGCAGCTCTTGCTCGATGATCTTCTCGATCTGCTCGGGCTCTTCGGGGTAGCTGCACAGCATCTGCTCGCAGGTCGTGTCGGCGCGCTCGGCCGACGCGTCGTCGAGCGGAGCGATCGAGCGATCGTCCTCGTCCTCCGAGGCCTTCTTGAGGATGTACTTGCCCTCGAGCACCTCGCGGCGCAGGCCGTAGATCGCCTTGCGCTGCTGGTTCATCACGTCGTCGTAGTCGAGCAGGTTCTTGCGAATGTCGAAGTTGCGCGCCTCGACCTTCTTCTGCGCGTTCTCGACGCTCTTGGTCACCCAAGGGTGCTCGATCGGAACGCCCTCTTCCATCCCGAGCGAGTCCATGATGGCCTGAACGCGCTCGCCTGCAAAAATCCTCATCAAGTCGTCTTCGAGCGACAGAAAGAAGCGCGACGACCCCGGGTCTCCCTGGCGGCCTGCGCGGCCGCGGAGCTGGTTGTCGATGCGTCGCGACTCGTGACGCTCGGTTCCCACGATGTGAAGACCGCCCGCGGCGCGGACCTCTTCGCGCTCGCTCTTGCAGACCTCTTCGAGCTCGGCGATCTTCGCCGCGAGCTCTTCAGCGATCGCGGGGTCGTTGGGGTTCTTGCCCTGCTGCTTGAGCTCGAGCTTGGCGATCATCTCCGCGTTGCCGCCGAGCAGAATGTCCGTCCCGCGGCCGGCCATGTTGGTGGCGACGGTGACCATGCCCTTCTTGCCAGCCTGGGCGACGATGTACGCCTCGCGCTCGTGCTGCTTGGCGTTGAGCACCTCGTGCGCGACGCCGTCCCTCGTGAGCAGCGCGGAGATCGCCTCGGATTTCGCGACGCTGGTCGTGCCGACGAGCACGGGCTGACCCTTCTCGACGCAGTCCGCGATCTCTTGCGCGACCGCCTCGAACTTCTCGCGCTCGGTCTTGTACACGAGGTCGTCGGCGTCGACGCGCTGCACCTTCTTATTGGTGGGGATCGGGACGACGTCGAGCTTGTAGATCGAGTGAAACTCTTCGGCCTCGGTGTCGGCGGTGCCGGTCATTCCCGAGAGCTTCTTGTAGATGCGAAAGAGGTTCTGAAAGGTGATGGTCGCGAGCGTGCGATTCTCTTCTTGCACGCGGACGTACTCTTTGGCCTCGACGGCCTGGTGCAGACCGTCGCTCCACCGTCGGCCGGCGAGCACGCGGCCAGTGAACTCGTCGACGATGTTCACCTTGCCCTCTTGGACCAGGTAATTGACGCCCTTTTTGTAGAGCGTGTGCGCGCGCAAGCACTGGTTGAGCACGTGCAGGTGCTCGATGTTGTCGGGGTTGTAGAGGTTGTCGATCTTGAGCCTGCGCTCGGCCTCTTCGATGCCCTCGTCCGTGAGCGTGACCTGGTGCGCCTTCTCGTCGAGGACGTAGTGCTCGTCCTTCTTCAAGTACGGGATGATCTTGTTGATCTCGACGTAGAGCGTCGTGCTCGCCTCGGGCTGACCCGAGATGATGAGCGGCGTGCGCGCCTCGTCGATGAGGATCGAGTCGACCTCGTCGACGATCGCATAGTGTAACGGCCGCTGCGCGCACTCGAAGACCGAGTACTTCATGTTGTCGCGCAGGTAGTCGAAGCCGAACTCGTTGTTCTGCCCGTAGGTGATGTCCGAGCGGTACGAGAGGCGCTTTTCTTCGTCGCCCTGACCGTTGACGATCACGCCCGTGGTCAGACCGAGAAAGCCGTAGAGCTTGCCCATCCACTCGGCGTCACGACGCGCGAGGTAGTCGTTGACCGTGACGATGTGGACGCCCTTGCCCTCGAGCGCGTTCAAGTACGCGGCCAGCGTGGCGACGAGGGTCTTGCCTTCGCCGGTCTTCATCTCGGCGATGGCGCCGCGGTTGAGGACCATTCCGCCGATGAGCTGGACGTCGTAGTGACGCATCCCGAGCGAGCGCTTGCCTCCCTCGCGGCAGACGGCGAACGCCTCGATCAGCAGCTCGTCGACGGTGGCGCCGTTTTCGATCTTCTGCTTGAACTCCGCGGTCTTGGCGCGGAGTTGATCATCGCTCAGCTTCTGAATCTTCGCTTCGAGCGCGTTGATGGCATCGACCTTCGGGCGGAGCTTCTTGATCTCGCGGTCGTGCTTGGTCCCGAGGATCTTCTGCAAAAGCCAGGCAATCATGGGGGGCTATTTCGCCTTTCGAGGGAACAGAGGGCTCTCTGCCACGTGGCGAGAGAACCAGCGGAGGGGGGGTTTTGCTCCCCGCCCGCGGGGGGCGCAAGGGTACAGCATCCTACGGGCCCCCGTCCTGTGTACCTTCACCGTTCATTCAGCCATGGGATCGATCGCTCGTTCGGTGCTGGACGCCATCGGAAACACGCCCCTCGTCGCGCTCGCGCGCGTCGGCGCCGGCCTGCCGGTCCCGCTCTACGCCAAATGCGAGCACACCAACCCGGGCGGCAGCGTGAAGGACAGGATCGCGAAATCGATCATCGAGGACGCCGAGGCGCGCGGCGTTCTCTCTCCGGGAGCGACCCTCATCGAGGCCACCGCGGGAAACACAGGGATGGGGCTGGCCCTGGTGTGCGCGGTCAAGGGCTACAAGCTCGTCTGCGTGATGCCCGAGAAGATGTCGCACGACAAGCGCGCGGCGCTGCGCAGCGCGGGCGCCGAGGTGATGATCGTGCCCAACGCCCCCGTCGATTCGCCTGAGAATTTTCAGAACGTCGCGCGAAGGCTCGCAGGCGAGCGGGGGTGGTTCTTGACCGATCAGTTTCGCAACGAGGCCAACGTCCGCGCGCACGAAGAGGGCACGGGGCCAGAGCTTCTGGCGCAGTGCGGCGGCGCGATCGGCGCGTTCGTCGCTGGCGCAGGGACGGGCGGGAGCATCACGGGCGTCGGGCGCTACCTGCGCCGCGCGTGCCCGAGCGCGAGGATCGTCCTGGCCGATCCGCTGGGCAGCGCGCTGGCCGAATGGGTTCGCACCGGAACGCCCGCGGGAGACGGCGCGTACGCGATCGAAGGCATCGGCCAATCGAAGCCTCCGGCCATCATGGATCGCTCGGTGATCGACGAAGCGATCACCGTGAGCGACGACGAAGCGTTCGCGATGACCAAGAGGCTCGTGCGCGAAGAGGGCCTGCTCGTGGGCGGAAGCGCAGGGGTCGCCGTTGTCGCCGCGATCGCGTATGCGAAGCGCGCGAAGGAGGGCTCGGGTCCAGTGGTCGCGCTGTTGCCCGACGGGTGGGATCGCTATCGCAGCAAGCCGTGGATGGCGGCCTGGGGAGAGTGAGCGTCGTTGGCTACGCACGCTCACCGTGGCCGACGCGCTGACTGCGGGTAGATCGCTTGCCGTTCGGCGCGATGCGCCCCAATGCTACCCTCGGTCCTGTGCAGTCGATGCGATTCTTCGTCACCGCCGCGAAGGGAACCGAAGGCGTTCTCCGCGACGAGCTCCGAGAGCTCGGCGTGCGGTCGCTCAGGGCCGATCGCGGCGGGGTTCACGTGGACGGGCCGCCGTCGCTCGCGTGGCGTCTGTGTGTTCAATCGCGGATCGGCGTCCGCGTGTACGAGCGGCTCACCGACGGTGACGCGCGGGACGCAGACGAGCTCTACGACCTCGTGCGCGCGCTCGAGTGGGAGCGATTTCTCTCGCCGCGGCACACGCTCGCGGTCGGCGCGAGCGCCAAGAACGTCTTCACCGACCACACGCAGTTTCTCTCGCGACGAGTGAAGGACGCCGTCGTCGACCGTATCCGCGTGCGCGAGGGCGAGCGCCCCTCGGTCGACCTCGACGACCCCGATGTGCGCTTGTTTCTCCATGGAAACAACGGGCACTTCACGCTGTACCGCGATCTCGCGGGAGAGCCCTTGCACATGCGCGGCTACCGCAAACACATCGCCGACGCGCCCCTCAAAGAGACGCTCGCCGCGGCGATCCTCCGGATGTCCGGGTGGAACCGCGGCTCGATGCTCATCGACCCCATGTGCGGCTCGGGCACCATCGCCATCGAGGCAGATATGTGGGCGAGGGACGTCGCTCCGGGGCTCGACCGACGGTTTGGCTTCGAGCGTCACCTCGACTTCGACGACGTCGCGCGGCGCAACTACGAAGAGCTCCGCGCCGACTGCGCTCGCATGAGCCTCGACGAAGGGCCGGTGATCCTCGCGTCCGACAACGACCCGCGCGCCGTCCTCGCCGCGCGAGACAACGCCCGCGCAGCAAGGAGCCTCGTTCGCTTCTCCGAGCAAGACGTGCGGGCGCTCGAGCCGAAGGGCTTCGACGGCGCGGTCGTGACCAACCCGCCGTACGGCGAGCGACTCGAGGGCGGAATGCCCTTCTACCGCTCGATGGCCCGCGCGCTCGCCATGATGAACGGGCACACGATCACGGTGCTCGCGGGCACGCCCATGATCGAAGACGCGCTCAACGGAGAGCGCGCCCTTCGCGAAGTGTCCAAGCCGCACCAGGTGTTCAACGGCCCCATCGAGTGCAGGGTGCTGAGATACCGCGTCCCCAACAAGACCGACGGGGCCTCTCCGACCGCGCTCGAGCCGCGAGGCTCTCAGTCCCCGCTCGAGCCGCGAGGCTCTCAGTCCCCGCTCGAGCCGCGAGGCTCTCGGTCGTGAGCGAGCTCTCGGGCCTCGTCGAGCTCTTGCGCGGACGCTCGGTCGCCGTGCTGACAGGGGCCGGCGTGAGCACCGAGAGCGGGATCCCGGACTACCGAGGGCCGAGCACACGAAATCGAGTTCGCTCGCCCATTCAGCACCACGCGTTCGTGAACGACCCCGAGACGCGGCGGCGCTATTGGGCCCGCGCGACCGTGGGCTGGGCGCGATTTCGCACGGCCGCGCCCAACGACGGACACCGAGCGCTCGCCGCGATGGAGCGCGCAGGGTTGCTGACGGGGCTGGTGACGCAAAACGTCGACGGTCTTCATCAAGCGGCCGGACACCGCTCGGTGATCGAGCTGCACGGGACGCTCTCGACCGTCGCCTGCCTCCGCTGCGGCGGCCGCGAAGAGCGCGACACCCTCCAGCACAGGCTGCTCGTGCTCAACCCCCAGTGGATCGAGCGAACTGCAGAGATGGCCCCGGACGGCGACGCCGAGCTCTCGACAGAGACCGTCGCGCAGTTTCGCGTGGCCGACTGCCTCGAGTGCGGAGGACCGCTCAAGCCCGAGGTCGTCTTCTTCGGAGGAAACGTCGCGCGCCCCGTGGTCGAAGCCTCCTACGCCGTGGTCGACGACGCTGGTGCGCTGCTCGTGGTCGGCTCGTCACTCACCGTGTTCTCGGGGCTTCGCTTCGTGCGACGCGCGCACGAGCAGAACAAGCCCGTCGCCATCCTGAACCTCGGAGAAACACGAGGAGATCCGCTGGCGACCGTGCGCGTGGACGCTCCGGCGGGCGCGGCCCTCGAGGCGCTGGCGCGAGCGCTCGTCGGGACCGCGGGTGCCTCGAGGGTCGACTCGTGACAGACTGACGCCAGATCAACATGGACACAGGGCGCAGGAGGGAGCGCATCGCCGCACTCAAGAAACTCTTCTCGGAGCGAGACGCGAGCGTGCTCTTGCCCGAAGAGCGAGCGCGGCTCGAGCTCGCCGCGAGCCTGTTGGCTGCGGTGCCGTCGTTCTGGCTGTGGGTGCTCGCGACGGTGCAGCTTCGAAGCGGACACCACTTCCAGTGGCTCGCGGCGGTCGCGACCGCTGCGCTCACGGTGTTCTTCGGACTTCGAGCGGCGTACACGCTGCAGCAAACGCGGCGTTTCGCGGGACGGACGCGGCTGCTCGAGTCGATGGGAGAGACGCGCATCACGCTGCAACCCGCGAGCAAACCCATCCCGACCAAGGTGCACTCGAAGGCGATCACCGCGGTGCTGATCGCGCGGCTTCTCGCCGAGCTCGGGTGGCTGCTCGAGCGACCGACGAACGGGCCGATCACGATCGCCTTCGCGGTCGCGCTCGCGGGGTTCACGCTCATTGCTGGCGCCCTTTGGCTCTCGGGACTCGTGATCGATCTGTCCGGTTGGATCAGAGCGGCCGAGCATCAAGTCATCATCACCGAGCGCCCGTCGCTCGAAGGCGTGATGAAGATCATCCTCGTCGCGCCCGCAATCGCCCGTGCTTCGGCGATCGTCGCGACGCTCTCGGTCCCCTCGGGCGGACGATTCTCGTGCCGATGCGACGCCAACATGAACGTGCGCGAAGGGCTCGGCGAGCGCGCGTACGAGCTCGAGCTGCGGCTCGACAACGCGCGGAGCGTGCCGTGGAGCGACGTCGGCAACGAGAAGGCGACGCTCGAGCTGCTGGTCGCCCCCGGCGTGACCGCGACGTTCGCGCTGGGGTTCGAGCTCGACGCGTTTCGTCCGCAGCGCACCTGGTACTGAGAGGGTGTCGAACGGGATCCGACTGCGAACGCGCGCCTCCCAGCACGCGCTCAGCGCGTGATCGCGCGGAGGACGACTCCGCGATCGGGCTCGCGTCGCGCAGGCGGCGCGGCCGGCGCAGTACGCGGCGCCGGAGCTGCAGGCGCGATGGGCTCGCCCGCCACCACGGCCCACTCGGGCACGTTGCGCTGACGAAGCGCTGCGATCACGGCGTCTCTTCGCGTGGTGGCCATCTCGCGCGTGATCGCTCCTGCCGGGGGCCGCGGCGCGGGCGCGTTGGGCTGCGCCGGGGCCGCCGGCGCAACCCAGGTGAACTTCACGCTCAACGACCAGGCGCGGGACGGGTTGCGCGCGGTGGCGACCAGCGCGAGCGCGAGCTGATCGAGCAGCGCGTTGCTGCCCGCAGCGACCGCGCCAGCCGCGGTGAATCGCACTGCCTCGAGGAGCACGACGTCGCCCGCGTTCGTCGCGGACGCGTTGTCGATGCGCACGCGAGGCTGCGGGCGGGGCCGCGCGGCGGGGCGTGCCGCGTTCGGCGCCGTGTTGGGAGTCGCGGTGGGAGTCGCGTTGTCGGGACAACCGTCGGCATCATCGACGCCGTCGATCACTTCGGGCTGCGTCGGGCAGCGGTCGCGCTCGCCCGAGACACCGTCGTGATCGGGATCTTCGTCGGGGCAGCCGCGCTGTTCGGGGCGCGCGTTGTCGCCGGCCGAGCGATCGGGGCACGCGTCCACGGTGTCGCCGACGCCGTCGTTGTCGCGATCGGGCAGCGGGCATCCGCGGCGGGCGGGGTCTTGGTGAGCGCCGCTCGGCTCGGCCGGGCAGACATCGTCGGCGTTGGCCGTGCCGTCGCGGTCGTTGTCGTTGCTCGGGCAGCCTTGTCGAGCCTCGTCGGGAAACTGTCCCATCGCTTGATCGCGGCACTGATCAGCGGCGTCGAGGACTCCGTCTCCGTCGTTGTCCGGATCGGGGCAGCCATCTTCGTCGTCGTGGCCGTCTTCGTCTTCGTCCTGCGTGGGGCAGCGATCTTCTTCGTCCGGAATCGAATCGTGATCGTTGTCTTCGGGACAGCCGTCGTTGTCTTCGAAGCCGTCGCGGTCTTCGGGCAGACCCACGCAGCGATCTTCGCCGGTGTTGTCTCTGAACCCGTCGCCGTCGTCGTCGATGAAGCGCGGCGCCCACTGGATCATCGCCAGCGCGCGCACCCTCGCGACGCCAGGAACGTCCGTCACCCCCGTCCCGCCGCCCACCGTGAGGTGCCACTCGTGACGAAAGGTCTTCTGGATTCCCGCCTGGAGCTCGACGGGCTGCGTGTTCGGCGCGCCGGGCGCGCGCATTGAAATCGCGCCCATCGATTCGAAATACAAGCTCATGATGCCGCCGAGCAGGCCCTGCGGCATGCGGATACCGGCGCTCCACGTGAGCTGATCGTGAAGGCCGATGGGCCCGAGACACGACGCGAAGGCGATGCTCATGGGCGAGGCGTTGCAGTCCACGAGCTGCCCGGGATAGCCGCCGTTGAAGCGCGCGCGGTAGCCGAGGTTGGCGGCGAGGAGCATCCCGAAGAGCCGAAAATCTCCCGCGGCTTGCGCTTCGAACGTGAACGCGCCAGCGCCCGAGAGCGCTCGTCCGTTGCCCGACGGAGCGCTGACGTTGCCGACGAACGCGATGCCAGGCCCCTCGTTGGCGAAGGGATCGGGTCGCGGAGCGTTCGGGTTGTTCGGCTGCGGCGTGTACATCCGCCGAGAGCTCACGCGGACGTTCATGTTCACGTCGCCGAACGCGACGCTGTCGATCGCGGCGCCGCCGAGCGGCTGGAGATTTCCGCTCTGAAAGAACACGAACGGAACGTGCAGCCCCACGGACACCATCGACGCGAGGCCGAGGTTGGCGACCAGGTGCCCCCAGAACTGGTAGTCCACGAGGTTCTGGGTCACTCCGCCGGGAGTGCGCAAGACGTACGGGCGCTCGACGAACTCGATGCCGAGGCCTGCGTTCCAGTTCCATCGGCCGGGCATGGCCGAGGTGTTGATGTGCGGGAGCGAGTCGACATCGGTCGCCAATCGAGGCGTCCAAAGGGCCCCCTGAACGCGCGACATCGGCTGCGCGTTCGCGGTGTTTGGCATGATCGCCAGGCTCGCACCCAGCGACGCGCCCGCCACAGCGAGCATCCCCACAATCTGTAACCTCTGTCCTCTGCGCATCTTCGCTGGCGGATACTATCAGTGTCCGCGCGAGCACAACGTGCGATCTCGCGCTAGCATCCCCGCCGCGAACTCTCTCGCAAAGGAGCTACGCTCGCATGCTCAAGCGTCCCGACTCGATCCTCGGCCTCGCGCTCTACTACGCGCGGCTTCGACTCTCGAACCCCAAGTCCCGCGCGGGCGCGATGCTCGCCTTCGGCCTCGTCGGCGCGGCGGTGACCTCGGGCGTCGCAGGTCTCGCAGCGCTTACAAACGGCGGCTGCCCGCACGCTTGCGCGCGCGCTGCGCACGGCGCGCTGGCCGCGCGAGCCGATCAAGGCACGATGGCCGCCCTGCCCTCGCAGCTTCGCCGCACCTGCCAGACGATGGCCGTGCGCGCGAGCGACTCGCGCGCGACGGTCGCGTGCCTTCCGCAGTGGGCTTGGAGCTCGCTCGCGACCCGCACGACGGGCGAGTTCGTGCGGCCCCGCGACGGCCAGAGCATCTCGCTCTTGCCCTCGCTCGCGTCCAACGGCGACGGCTACGGCCTCGTGTACACAGTGCTCTCCGAGCGCAACGCAGACGTGTACTTTCAGCGCGTTTCTTCAGGCGGAGAGCGCGTCGGCAACGCCGTGCGCGTGACGCAGTCGGGCGACGGCGAGCTCGCGCTGTTTCCGTCCGTCGCGTGGACGGGCTCGGGCTACGCCATCGCGTGGACGGGCTTGAAGAACGAAGAAGAGCTCGACGTGTACCTCGCGCGCGTCGACACAGCGGGCGCCTCGCAAGGGGCCGTCGTGAAGGTGTCCGAGTCGCGCGAGATGGACCTCTTCGCCCGCGTCGCGGTGAGCAACGGCCGCACGTCGGTGGGCTGGGTTCGCTTCAACGGCGAGGACCAGATGTCCGCGCGCTTCCGCTTCTACGACTCCGCGGGCTCTCGCGTCGGCAACGAGCTCGGGATCCGCGACGTTCTCATCGTGGGAATGCCCACGCTCTTGCCGACCCGCGCGGGCTTTGCGTTTGGCTACAACACGTTCGACCTGCGCCGCGCGCAGTCGCAGCTCACGCTCTGGCGCATGGGCCCCGAAGGCCAGGGAGGCGCTGGCTTCGTGGTCAACTCCGAGCGCAAGATCAACGCTGCCGTGGCGATGGCGGCGGACGGCGACGCGTTCAACTTCGCGTGGGAAGACGGGATGTTCGAGGAAGAGACCAACACGTTGGCCTTCGCGCGCGCCTCGGGCAACCGCGTCGAGCAGCGACGCACGGCGCTCACCAACGGTCGCGCGGTCGACATGCAGCCCGCCGCCGCCGTCGGCACCGACGGAAACACGGGCATCACCTGGACGCACGCCGACCCCCGTACGGGCCGACCCACGGTCGTGTTCGCGCGCGTCGGAAAGAACGGCCGCGTCGTGGGCGAGCTGCTCCGCATGCCCCGCGCCGGCGCTGACGCGTTGTTCTCGTCCGTCGCCTGGGGCGGCCGCGAGTACCTCCTCGCGTGGACCGAAATCAGCGGCGAGAGCGCCGCCATCGCGCTCGGCCGAGTGAGCGTCGACGGCCGCAGGCCGTAAGCGCAAACGGGCACACGGGGCCGAGGGGACGGTCCTCAATAACTCAACGATTCGTAGCGAAGGGATCAGGGGATCGAGGGCGATCGAGGGGACGGTCCTCAATAACTCAACGATTCGCTGCGAATAGTTGAGTTATTGAGGACCGTCCCCGTTTGTCGCTCGCAGCGAATAGTTGAGTTATTGAGGACCGTCCCCGTTTGTCGCTTCGCCCGGCGTTGCCCGCTCCCGCTCCCGCTTTGTCAGCGCGGGAGCTTGGCGTCGAAGAACGCGCGCATCTTGATGAGGTTCTTCGGCTCGCGCGAGAACGAAGGCGCCGTGTAGCTCTTTGCGAAGCCGCGGACGTCCGCGACGAACTCGGCGAGCACCGACGGGTTGTTCACGATGTCGTCCACCGAGCGACCACGGGCGGCGCCGCGGCGAAGCCCGACGACGTAGGTCTCGAGGCGCTTGTAGTCGCCGCCGAGAAAGTCTTTGACGAGGTCGACCTCGTTGATGAGCCGCAGCGCCACGACGAGCTTGTCTGCGGCTGCGCCGTCGATGCCCTCTTTGTTCGCGAGGTCGGCGGCGACGCGGAGCACGAAGGCATCGTCGAGGTAGCCGATGTCGTCGATGCCATCAGGGATGAGGTCGAGGGACTTGAACAAGTAGTTCAGCCCTCCGACCAACGTCCTGCGCGCCGTCTCGGGGATCTTCGTGTCCGAGATGAGGTCAACGAGACCCTCACCATCGTCGCCGAGGGTCCGCAGCCAATTGGGAAACACATCGAGGCACTTCGCGTCCACGTCGCTCATGATCGGTGCGACGGATCGTACGACCTTGCCGCGGAGACGAAAACAACCTTCCGCACAACAACAGTCCCCCCCCCTGGGGCGTCGCAAGGGACGCGGGTCACCCGCCGTGGGCCGTTGGGCGCGGGCGTCGGGTTGCGGTAAGAAGGGCTGTAGGCGCGGGCGAACATGAGGTTTTCGTATCGGTGTCTGGTTGCCAGGAGGGCCGGGGGGGGGTGCGTTGTCGTTCCCCTCGCGCTGGACCATTGGACCGTGGTCGCGCCGAGCGCCGAGCGGGCGATCGAAGAGCTTTCGCTCGCGACCGACGACGCCATCAATCGCGCGCATCCCGGGGCTATTTCACAATGGACTCGCGGCGGCGACGGCGAGCTCGTCGAGCTCGAGCTGCCCGTATTGCCCGTATGGACCGCGCAGGAGCGCGAGCGTCGCCCCCTGTCTCTGTCCGTGATCCTCGCGCCCGCGCACAGGCCATACGTCGAGGCCTTCGCGCCGCGCCTCGGCGTGCGGTTCTGGCTCGAAGGCGGAGAAGACGTGTTCGAGCGCGCCGCCGCCCTCTTCGAAGCGCACCTGAAAACGCTCGACGAAGACGCCCTGCTCACGTTGCGCAAGACGGGCCCCGAAGAGCTCGCCTCCTTCGAGGTCACCCCGTCGATCGCGCGGCTCTCGTCGCTGCGTCACCGAGAACTCTCGCTGCGCGAACGCCCAGCGACCGCGCAGGACGAGGCGGATCCCGAGCGCGGGGCGGACGATGACGAGAGCGACGAGATCGGCACGAGCACCGCGATCGACCGGGCGATCGCGGCCGCGTACGACCAGGACGCGGGCTTTCGCCCCGAACGCAAGAGCGACCCGCGCGCGGCGGACTCCGCGTCGCTGCGTCGAGCGACCCCGACCCTGCGTCGCATCGGCGACCCGTGGCACGCGCATGCGCGGGACAAAAAGCTCCCCCGCGCGTACGGACGAGACGCTCTCGTCGACTCGATCCTCACGCGGCTGCGAGAGCCGCATCCGGACCCGATCGTCCTCGTCGGCCCCGCAGGTGTGGGAAAATCCGCGGTCATCGCCGAGCTCGCCGCGCGGCTGCAACACGAAGAGCACCTGCCGAGCGTGGGTCGTCGCATGCTCTTTCTCGTCGATGCCTCGCGGCTGATCGCCGGCGAGGGCGGCTTCGGCGAGTGGCAGCAGCAGCTGCTCGACGTGCTTCGCGAGGCCGCTCGGTCTGGCGTCGTTCTGAGCCTGGGAACCGTGGCCGACCTGCTCGACGCCGGCCGCTCTGCAGAGCGAGACGACAACGTCGCGCAGCTCGTCGGCCCTGCGCTCGCCGCCCGCGAAGTGTGCGCCATCGGAGAGGCCACGCCCGAGGCATGGACCGAAATCGAGCGGCGCAATCCCTCGTTTGCGCGGTCTTTTGCAGTGCTGCGCGTGGATGAGCCTGCGCCGACAGAGGCGAGAGAGATCGCTCTACGCGTCGCCGATGAGCTGTCGGCGGCGCACGACGTCACGATCAGCCGCGACGCTGTCGACGCGTGCCTGCACCTCGCCCGGCGCTTCTGGCCCTACGGAGCGACGCTCGGCAACGCGATCGCGTTTCTTCGTCGCGCGGTCGCGGCGCGGGCGCACGCGAGGGCGCCGTCCCTCGAGCGCACCGCCGTGATCGATCGGTTCGCGGACGAGAGCGGGATTCCGCCGGTGCTGCTTCGGGACGATCTGGCCTTGGATCCGTCGAGCGTTCGCGCGGCGCTCGAGGCGCGCGTGGTGGGCCAGAGACACGCGGTCGAGCGGGTCGTCGAGGTCGTGAGCGTCTTGAAGGCAGGCCTCCAGGACACCCACAAACCCGCGGCGGTGCTCTTCTTCGCGGGCCCCACCGGCGTGGGAAAAACCGAGCTCTCGCGCGCCCTCGCCCAGTTCGTCTTCGGCTCGGACGAGCGCCTCGTGCGGCTCGACATGGGTGAATACGTGGGCCCCGACGCGGTCGCGAGGCTCGTCGGCGACGGCCAGAGCGCGGGCGTCCTCACGGGAGCGGTCCGTAGGCAGCCCTTCAGCGTGGTGCTCTTCGACGAGATCGAGAAGGCTCACCCGGTCGTGTTCGACGTGCTGCTGGGCGTTTTGGGAGAGGGGCGGCTCAGCGACGTCCGCGGCCGATTTACGGACTTTCGAAATTGTGTGCTGGTCATGACGTCCAACCTGGGCGCCGACACGCTCCGCGCGAAGGTGGGCTTCGAGACCGCCTCGGGCGAGCGCGCGGCGCGCGCGGTGCGGCAGCACTACCTGTCAGAAGCCGAGTCTTTCTTTCGACCCGAGCTTTTCAACCGCGTAGACGAGTTCGTCGTGTTCGACCCGCTTCCGCCCGACGCGCTGCGATCGGTGGTCCTGCGCGAGCTGAAGAAGCTCTCGCAGCGAGAAGGCTTGCGGCGCGCGGGGGTGACGCTCGTCCCGACGAGTCGAGCGGTCGACGCGATCGTGACGGCCGGCGTCGACCCGCGGTACGGCGCGCGCCCGCTCAAGCGCGCGATCGAGCGGATGGTGACCGGGCCGCTCTGCGATTTTCTCGCGCAACAACAGGCGCAACACGGGGCGCACGGCGAGCACGCGGGCGCCGCGAGCCCCAACGCCGCGCGAGGCGCGCGCGTCGAGCTTCACGCCTCGAGCGACGCGAAGGCCATCACGTTTCGCTTCGTGACCAACCACGAAGAGAGCGTGAGCGTCGCGCGCGCGGGTGAAGTGCTCGCGCTCGCGGGCGAGCTGCGCGTGATGGCTCAGCGATGGAGCAAGAGCGCCCTGGCCCGCGAGCTGCGGACGGTGCTCGCGTCCTTCGATCAAGCGTCGAGGCTCGAGGGCTTCTGGCAGGACCGAGCGCTCGCCGAGCGCGCCGCGCGACGGGCGGCCACGGCCAAGTCCCTGTTGCAGCTCGTCGATCACGCCGTCGAGCAAGCGATCGCGAGCGAGGACCTGGCCTTCGAGGCCTACTACGACCGAAGCGCGGACGCGGCCAACGCCCTGGTCGAAGAGTTTGGCGACCTTCGCGAGCAGCTCTTTCGCGCGCGCAGAGCGCTCTTTCTCTCGACCTTCGAGAGCGCCAACGCCAAACCCCTCTCGATCGTGTACCTCGGCGCCTCGCGCGCGTCGTGGAAGTGGCTCGAGTGGCTTCGCGGCTCGTACCTCGCGTACGCCAAGGCCCAGGGGCTCGCCGCGCACGTGTATATGCCCGTCGAGGCGAGCGCGAGCGACGACAAGAGCCCCAGGGCGCGCGCGAGCCAGCCCCCGCCCGCGAAGGGATCGAAGGGCAAAGAGGCGTCCCGCGTGTGGCTCTGGAGAGAGTCGACCGACGCCCCGAGCGACGGGGCGCCGATGCTGTGCGCGCTCGTGTTTCGGGGCGAAATGGCGAGGGTGTTCGCCGCCGAGCAGGGAGCACACAGAATCATGGGCGACGGCGCGAACTCGGTGGTGAAGGCGAGCTTCGACACCGGGGCGCACGGCCACCCGCTGCGCGCGCCCAGCGAGGTCGAGAAGCTCTTGCGCGACGACGAGGTGCGCCGCGTTCAGGTGGGCCGACGCGTGGTGAAGGACCTGCGAACCGGCGTCGAGGTCCCGTGGGCCGAAGCGCAAGGCGCGCTGCTGGAGATGACTCCGCTCTTCGAAGCGTGGGTCAACGCGCGGGTGTTGTCGTCGACGCCCGCGCTCGCTCAGGAGCTCAGCGACTGAGAAATCAGCGCATTTGGAGGGAGACACACAGTCAGCACACGCCCGGGAGACGAGCCCTCATGGTTAGCCAAGTTCGGCGAGGGAAAGTTGAGCCAACGAGCGTTCGGGACTGCCCCAGAATGCGCCGCAAGAGCGCCGCGAGCCATGCGCCGCAAGGCAGCGCATGCATGCATGCATGCAGTTGTCGCTCGATGCAATCTTCGATGTACGCGGCAGGAGCGCGAACGCAGCGACGGCCTCGAGCTTGCGGAGCCATCGCGTTCCTCGGCGGATTTTCGGCTCGCGTTGCGAATACCTATCTTCGGTTCCCCTTGCGTACCGGGTCTTTTGCATGCGCTGCCTTGCGGCGCTTGGCTCGCGACGCTCTTGCGGCGCGCGCTGCCCCAGAATTCATTCTGGGGCAGGCCCGAACGCTCGTTGGCTCAACATTTCCCTCGCGGAGACGAGCCCCCGGGCCTTGCGCGACGTCGTCGCGGGCGTGTGCCGATCGCGTTCTGCTTGGATTCGTCGCGCAAAGCTCGAGGGCTCTTCTCCGGGCGTTGTCTGTAGATCGTTCTTCGCGCTCGCGCGTCTCTCCCTCCGCGGTGGCGCTCCAATCGAGGAGCGCGAGCGAACCACGGAGCCTGCGATGAGAGACCTTTGGCGAAGGGCGACGCCGAGCGCCGAGCGCGTCCGCGAGCGCTCGAACGACACGGCCAACCACACACAGTCCGACCGAACGAGCGGTTCAGCGCTGGCCATCAGCGTCGCGATGACGATGGCGGGCTGCGCGACCCCTTCGCCGACAGTGACGATGGACCCTCGCCCCTCGCCGCCGATGCCATCCATCAGCGAACAGGCAGGAACCTCCACGCTCGCCGTTCGCACGACCCCCGCTCCCACGGTCCCGGCCGCGCCGAGCGTCGCTGTCTCTGCACCCAATCCAACGCCAACGGACCCGACCGCAGGCAGGGTTCGACTGATCGACCCCGAGGCTCCCTATGTTCGAGTGGGCGATCCGCGCTCGCGCGTCGGTCCGCGATGGATCGACCGGCGCACGGGGCAGCGCGTCGCGTACGACGATCCGGAGTTTGCGCGTTGGATGTCGCGCCAGGCAGCAACCGCAGGGCGCAAGTAACTCCATGATTCGCTTCGAGCAGGGCCCGACGATCCTCGCGCGCTTCGCGCGAGAGCTCACAGAGTCGGACGAATCACTGCTCGCCCAGCGTCCGGACCTGTCGAGCTTCGATCCCGACGACGTGGCCGTAGCGCACCGGGCGTGGACTGAGCGCATCGTGGACGAGTTTCGTTCGGTGGTGGTTTTCTCGGAGCTATTGCAGCGCATGGGAGAATGCGAGGCTCCGTTCGACGCGCTGTGCGCGGTGCACGGGCTCATCGGCGACGAGCTCAGGCACGCTGCGCTGTGCGCGCGGGTCGCTTCCTGGTTCGGCCCCGCGTCGCGCTACGACGTGGACCTCGCGGGGCTCGCGTTGCCGCCGTCGGACGACCCGCCGGCCGAGCGCGCGCTCGAGATCGTCGTGCGCGAGCTCGTCGTCGCCGAGGCCGAGTCGGTCACGATGTTTCGAGCGTATCGCGACGCGACCTCCGAGCCGTCGGTGCGCGCAGCGCTCGCGATCTTGTTGCGCGACGAGGTGCGACACGCCGCGGTCGGCGTCGAGCTGCGCGAGGCGATCGCGCCACGATTGCTCGCGGGCACCGCGGAGGCCGCGCTCGCGAGGATCGCCGACGAAGAGCAACGCGATCGGGCATACCTGCGACAGACGTACTTCGACGGCGCGATCGGCGCGCCGGGGCGCGAGCTCGGCGCGAGCGTGACGCGAGCGGATCTCGTTCGAGTGGACCCAGCGGCGTATCATCCACTCTCGCGCGACGAGCAGCGCCAGGTCTGAAGAGCAGCGTTCAACGCGGCGCGCGACGCTCGTCGAGCTTGCGTCGCTCGTCGAGCTGCCTGCGAATCATGTCGAACTTGCGCTCGATCGCGACTGCGATCGCGCCGACGTAGGGCCGCTTGCGCTTCTGCAACTCTGCCATAAACGCGTCGATCGCTGCCGGATCGCAGTCCGACTGATAGAACGCCATCATGCACAGCTTCACTTGATCGGCCATCGTCTCGCGTCGCGACTCGACGAGTGAGTTCGGGCCATCGTCGCGGTTGAGCCCGACGGTCTCGATCGTCGCCTTCGCCCGCTCGCTGTCATCGATGGGCACCGCGCGGCCGTCGATGTCGAACGTGATGTGCCGCGAAGGATCGTTCTCGTCACCTTCCCGCATGGGGTGCAGGAGCAGCGGCTCTTCTTCGCGATCGAGCGCCGCGCTCGTCCACCGTGCCAGATCGCGCGCCGTCGGACGCACGTGCTTTTTGGCCGTCGGAAAGTTCTCGCGCTTGTGCGCGCTGTTGCACTTTGCACAGGCGGGAAACAGGTTGCTCCAATCGTACGCGAGCCACCAATACCCGCCATGCGGCCGCCTTCCGACAACGACGGGGACCCACGCATCACCGTCGCGCCGCTTCACCGCGCCCTTCGGTCGGTAGTGCTCGGCGTCGCCGAAGTCGACGGCGGTCACAGCGCTCTCGCAGTAGCCGCACTTGCCGTCGAACGGCCCTCGCAGGAGCCACTCTTTGAGGTCCTTCCACACGTCGCTGTCGAACTCGGGATCGGCCGTCGTCTTCCGCGATTTTTCGTACTTGTCCCGCGCGCGCTTCGCGCGGTCGCGCCAGGCTCGCCACCATTTCTGCCGCGCGTCGTCTGCCGCAGGGTCGCCATCGAGCGACGGCTCCACGAAGCTTACGTGGATCACTGCGCCCCCTTGGTCTTGGCTTTCTTCGCCGCTGGAACGTCCGCTCCCTTCTCGGCCAGTCGTTGGACGATGTCCTCGATGAGCTGCTGCGAGTCGGCGCGGTCCTTGGCCGACTCGAACGCGGCCGGCCATTTGGCCTCGATTTCGTCGAGCCTCGCCTGCTGCTCTTCGCTCCGCTCGGCTCGAGAGACGCCCGCCAACCGCGCGTGCTCTTCGCGGAGCCGCAGCGCTCGCTCGGACAGCGTCGTGTCGAGCCCGAAGGCGTCGCTCGTGAGCACTTGATCCGCGCGAAGCAGCCCAGGGTCTTCGCTCAGTTCGCGCACGACGACCCCCTGCGCTTCGCGCACGAGCACCTTGACCTCGTCGCGCGAGAGCGACGACACGATGAGCGGCGAGTGGGTCGCGGCGAGCACTTGCAGCGTCGGAAAGTGCTCCTTCATCAAAGGAACGAGCCTTCGCTGCCACTCGGGATGCAAGTGCGCGTCGATCTCGTCGATGAGCACCAAGGCGCGTTCGCGCGCGGGGTCATCGCTGTCCGGAAAGGCGTCGAACAAGCGATAGAGCAGCGTTCCGACCCAGCCGACGATCGAGATGATCCCTTGCGAGAGACGTTCGAGCGGAACCTCACCGTCGTCGGTGTGAACGAGCACTACCCAACGGGACGGATCGACCCGCGAGAAGCGCCAGCGCGTGCCCGGCGTCATCTTCTCGAGCGTCTCGAAGTATTGTTCGATCACCTTGAGGCGATTGGTGTGATCCCCAGCGCGTCGGGTCTGCGCCTCGACCCAGCGGTTGATCACCCACTGGCGCACGTCATCGATACGCGGATCGATCGCGCCCATCGCGAGCGGAAGCACGTCCGCGGCTGACGGCGCTCCGCTCTCGAATCCCTTCGCTCCTGCCAGAACGCGCGTCGACACGCCACGGACCGCAGGAAACCCCAGCACCAACAGCCTCTTCTCTTCGAGCGGCGTCCGCTGCCGTGCGATCACCCGCACTCCGCTCGACTCGCCGTGGAGCGTCGACGTGTAGCTCGCCCGCGCGTCCCCGCGCGTCTCGATGACGATCTTGCCAACCGACGATTGCGCGCGCAGGAGGTTCGTCGCCGCAGCGTTGGCGTTGACGTCTTCGCCCAGCATGGCGATCGCCACGGCGCGCAGGATGCTCGTCTTGCCCGTTCCGTTGTCGCCGAGGAGAATGTTCCACCCGGGATCGAGCGGCAGAGACAGCGCGCGGTGCAGACCGACGTTCTCGAGCTCGAGCGACGCGAGGACCGGCGCAGCCGGCTTGAGCGCCTCGAGTCCTATGCTCTCTTCTGTCGGGGACCGAGTGAGGTCGCTCACGATGGCGCGGAGCTCGGCGGGCTCGTGAGTCACCACGGCGACGTTGTGCTTCCAGCGCAACACTTCGAGGTCCGCCTGACTGACGACTCGACGACGATCGACGAACGCGACGTGCGGCGCGGCTCCGTCCGCAACGAGCTCGATCGCGGACAAGAGCGCCACCAGCGTCCGCGGCGCGACCCCAACATACACAACGGTGGCCCCCGTCATCGTCGAGCGAAGCCAGCGGTGATACTCAGGGGCGCCTCGCAGCAGCTCGGCGAAGCGCGTCATCGAGAGCACCATGTTGGTCCGAGAGACGCTGCGCCGAAATGGGCACACAGGCACCTTCGCTGCGAACTGCTGGTTGAACACGTCTGGCGCGAGGATCGCTTCAGCCCCCTCCGTCCTGCCCCGCCAGTCCAAGAGGTAGGCGCTATCGGTGAACACGGCGCGGTATCGCGGGTCGAGCACTCGGACAACGCCGAGCGGCTCACGCATCCACGCGTGATCGATGTCCCCCCGCCTCGCTTCGAGCGACTGCGCGAGCAGCTCGACGTCTGCGTCCTCCGCGCGCTGAACGGGCAGCGTTCGATCACGGCCGTGGCTGGCCCGATCGATCGCGTCGATCAGCGCCACGTATCCCGCAGAAATCGCGAGCGCACGCGCGTCGCGCTCCCACGTCGCCCCGTCGGGCGCAGCGACGTCGTCGCCCACCCACAGCGAGCACAGCCCGTCGCGACGCAGCTCTTCCAAGCGAGCGAGAGCATCGGACACGCTCGCTCCTTCCCACGAAGCATCAACGCTCAACGCTCGAACCTCAGGTGAAGCAAAGACTACCACGCGCGGTCACAGGCTCGTTGTGCAGACCGGGCGGGGTACCCGCGCTACTCACTGGGACCGATCGGTCCCAACCGAGGACCGATCGGTCCCCGCGGGAATCGCTGAGAAACAGAGGGATTCTCGCGACGACGCCGTCACTTCGCGGCCCGCGCGGCTTCGATGAGCGCGCGGCCAAGCGCTTCGAGTTGATCCGCACGCGCCCCGGTCACCGTGTACCGATGGTCTCGCTGCGCGATGGTCACGTCTTCCAAGCCGCTCGCGTCGAGCGCTGCGCGCAGCGCCTGCTCGGTCTCGGTGGGCTTTGCGCCAGCAGCGCCTGGCTTCTCGTTGATCGTGTCGATGAGCGCTTGCAGCTCGGGTGCGGTGATCTCGACGAGCGAGAGCTTGTGCTTCTTTCCATTGCGAACGACGTCGAATCGCAGCTTCGCCCAATCGACCGAGCGCGGCTCGTCCGAGGGACGCCATGGCTCGCCGCGCTTCTTGGCCGCGGCTGCGTCCTTCGCGTCGAGCAACGCGAGCGCCAGGGTGATCTTGCTGCGCGAGTATTTCTCTTGCTCCTCGGGGCTCGAGCTCTCTGCCACGCGAACGTTGCGACGCAGCGAGCGCATCGGCTCGTCGGCGATCGAATCGAGCCACTGTGACGCAGAGTCGAATCCGCCCGCGATCCAGAGCTTCTCGCGCAATACCTCTCCCACGAGCTCGAAGTACGCGTCCCAGCCGCGCGCCTCTTGCTTGGACGCAGCGGACATCTTCGCGATGGTCGCCTCGAAGCGCTTCTTCATCGCCGACGTCGCCTGACGCGCGACTGCGACCGTGGCCGCGAGCGCCACAGCAGCCGCGGCGCGAGAGGGCGTCGCGGCGCGATCGCGCGTGCGAGTTGGGCGGGCAGCGGGCTTGGCGGGTTTGGTGGTTTTGCGTGGAGCGCGGGCCATGGACGCAGACGATGGTAGAGCAATCGGTCGGTGACGGCACGCGTCCAGCGTGACCGCCGCTGCACGATTGGGTCGCAGGTCGATGCTGTCGTGTCGAAGCAGACACACGCATCTGCGTTTGCTCGATGGGGTCAATGCCCCGAGCGCGTTCACCGTGACCCGCTGTTACGGCTTCCCCCCGAAGATGTCACGCCGCTGTTGGCAGTTTGCGGGCTGCCACGATCGGGGCCGCCAGGACTGCCGCCGGGCGGACCCGCGATCGGCGTCGTGCCGGTGCCGACAGGCGCATTGTTTGGTGTGCTGGTATTCGACGGGGTCGGCGGAGTCGCAGCGCGGACGCTCGTGGACTGCGCAGCGCCGGGCATCGCGTCCGGCGAAACACCAACAGTTCTCGCGTAGCACTGTCTCCAAAGCAGCGCACGGTGAGGCTGGCGTGCCTCGTTGGGGGGAGGGCAGCCGCACCGCTCGAATAGATCGTGGTTGATGTCACGGCATGCGGCGGGCGGTTCGCGGCACCCCACCGCAGCCAGCGTCAGTGCACCGGCCGCAATGAACAACGCAATCGATCGGCTTCTCATGGTGCTTTCCTCAGCGCGGTTTGGTGATGAGCGTGACCAACTGTTGATCGATCGAGATGCCCAAGCTGAACGCAGGAGCGAACTCCCAACGGTCGTCTCGAGGCAGCCGTGAAGAGTCATCGGTGAACTCGTCCTGGTCTCGCAGTCCGCCGCCGAGCCGTTGATTCACCCGCGCGACGCGCATCCCGAGTAGCACGTTGATTCCGGGGAGCAGGCTCACCGCGGTGACGACGTTGAGGTCGGTGAAAGGGGTGCTGAGCGCGATAGCCGTACCCATGCCGAACCGTTGAAAGAACGGCGTGCCCGTCGATGTCGGGATTCCGAACGGAAAGAGCAACACGCCGGCGACGGGCCGAAACTCGACGAACTCTTGGCGCTCGAAGACGCGGCCGGGTTGCCCGCCGACGCCGGGCGTGACGCCAGACACCCAGTAGTTCCCGAAGTTGAAGACGGTCGCCACCGTCACGGCGAGGTACGTCGTGGACTCGGTGCGGTATCGAGCGGGAACAATGGCGGCATCGCAGTATGTTCCCTGTCCCGGAACCGACACTTCGACGGTGATGTCCGAGCCCGACGCAGCGCAACGGTTGATCTCGAAGAAGCTCACCGTCCAACCCGTTCCGGCCGAAGGTGGCTGCGTTTCGGGGGGCGCGTCAAACACAGGGAGCGTCACGCGCGCTGCGCCCGAAACGGATTCGCTGCCCACCCGGATCGGGGGCGAGTCGCAACCCGCGACGCGCACGCGGTAGTTCGCGTTGTCGCGGTGATACACCAGCGCATACGCCGGCACGTGCTCGGGAACCGAGGCAGGGATCGACCCGCGCAATCGACCGTCGGGTCCGAACACGATCACCAACCGATTGAAGTAGGCGGTGTCGCCGCCGTACAGCCCGGTCGTGTCCGGCAATCGCGCGCCGTGTTGGTCACGACATGCGAGGTGCATTCGTTCGCAGAGTGCGTGTCGATCCTCGGTCAAGTCGGCGAGCTCGTCCTCTGTCGGAAACTCACTGCGGTCCGAGCAGCGCATCCCTGCACGAACGGAGGCAGCCTCCGCCCGATTGGCTACGATCGACGAAGGCCCTGCTGAAGAGGAGCATTGGATCGGGATGCTCGGAACAAACGTGAGCTGATCGGTGCCTGTGAGTCCCTGAGGCAACTCAGTCAATCGATAGCGAAAACACCGGTCGGCGGAGCCATCCGGTGGTGTCAAGGAGGAGCCATCTCTCAGTCGGTACGTCGCCACGCCAGCGCTGCTCGTCGAGGTCACTTCGAGCACGGGGTTTCCGTTGGAGCCCGCGTCATCGAGTACGCTCTGGCCGAAACAAACATCGACGGAGACTGCGCTCGCGCCGGCAAGCGGTGCGCCGGACGTCAGGTGCGCGGCGGTGCATGTGAGTATCGGAGCACTCGCTCCGGTGCCGCAGCGTTCGCCTGCGAGCGAGCAGGATACGCGAACGCGGGGATCGTTTGACGTTGGCTTCGGATCTGTAGCGTTGATGCCGGTGTCGACGCCGCTGTCGACGCCAGTATCCACGCCGGTATCCACGCCGCTGTCGCCTCTCCCTTGCGCTCGAGCGGTGGACGAAGCCAACAGCATCGAGCACGCGATTGTGAGCGCGCTCCACCCAGAGTTTCCGCGATGTCTACCCATTGCTTCCTCCACCAGCCTCGCCCGAGTCCGTCACGTCGGTCGCGTCCGTTTAATTGCCGTCGGCTGCGCTGTTCGTCGATCCGTCCGTACCCATTGAATCCGTCGCATCGCTCGCGTCTTGCGCGTCGCTCGTCGCGTCGCGTCCTGCGTCCATCGTGGCGATTACTCTCGGCGGACGGACAAACGCGGTGCTCAGCACGCCTCCTGCTTCGTTGAGCAATCGCGCAGCGACGAGCGGCTGGCCCGCGCTGTCTGGCACCACGAGCAATCCGTCCAGTTGGTTCGCTGATTGCACACGCAGCGTTTGCGAACGCGAACAGCGCGGCGCCCCGCCGTCGTCGCGTGGGCCGCTCGCATCCAAGGGACACAGCACCGCGTCGACCGACGTCAACTCTACCTTCCCGCCAAGAGCATTGCGGGCGCGTACCCACAGCCCGAGCGACGTCGGTGATGTCCCGGCGTTCTCGAACCACAGCCACATTGTTGCGTTCGTCGATGGTGTGGCCGGAGAGCACCCTGCAACGAACATCGATAACGCCAAGGCACACACACGAGTCGCACGGGTCGCTGCGCGCGCCGCTGATACCTGAGACACACGCGCCTCGCTCGTTCCCTCTATTTTCACGGTGAATTATCCCCTCGTACGGCGTTCGCTCGTGCGCGACGCTGCATCGCGCACACGAGAGACCTGATGGTATCGATAGCGTGCAACAGCGCATCGAAGCGTTGCAAGCAAATTGTTTCGGATTCCTTCAGCGCTTGGCTAGACTACCCAGCGCGCTTCCTGCACCGTTCGGAGTCCGCAGCTGTGCTTCGCTCGACCTCCCTCACGCTCATCACTGGTGTCGCCCTCCTCGTCGCGCCCGCTGCGTCGACAGCGCAGGACCTGCGCAGGACGTATCTCCTCGTCGATCGATTCCAGCCGTCGCTACCGGGGGAGATATTCTCCCAGGTCTCCTCACCGAAATACCTCGGCGGCTGGCCGCTGGTCATCCGCTCGGGAATGAGCGTGCGATTCTGGGGTCGCCTACCAAACGCAGACAAGCTCTCACTCGACGCTCTTTGGTCGTTGCACCCGACATTTTCGCTGACGCCCCACGAGTCGTTCTCGATCTTCCTTGGAGTGCCGATCGCGCTCCAGCAGTTCGGGCTCACCAGCACGATGAATCTGGCTCCCGACGAGGCCATACGCGCAGCGTTTCTCGCCCGTGACGGCGCGAGGCTGCTCGATCCGCGGCTCGGTGTGCGCGCGCGAGTGTTCGGGTACTCGCATCAGACGCTGTCGCTGCACCTCACGGGGCAGCTGCACCTCGATTCGCAGTGGCTCGATCCGGTCGCGAACAACGGCTCGGATCACAGCGTCCGCGCCCAAGTGCAGCTCTCTGCCGCTGGCTGCTTGGGACGGTGCATTCCGCGGCACATCTTTGGCAGTTCATTTCGATACGCGATCGAGCTCGGTCCGCACTTGCGCAACTCGCTCACCGTCGACGGGCGGCGAGTCGGACACGAAGTGCAGATCTCTGGCGCGGCAGGGTTTCAGTGGCGCGGTGCCAGTCCAGTGTTCGGCTCGCTCGAAGTGCGAGGCGCGGTCGAGCTGATGTCCTGGCATCCGATCGACTCCGCCCACCCTCCGTTCGTGTCCTTCGCGCTGCCTCTTGGCATTGTGCTCTCGCAGGACGTCGATCTGTCCATCGCCCCATCCATCGAGAGTCCCACGCTCGGCAGGCTGTCTTACGAATCTCCATCGCAGAGCTCTTGGACACCAGGGATGCACCTGCGCATCGCCTATGCCCTGCACGACCGCGTGCTCGATCGGCACGTCGAGCAAGGACCGCCCAATCAGCGGTCTCCCACCGCGTCGGAAGAGCAGGACTCCGATCGCGACGGCGTCGCCGACGTGCGAGACCGCTGCCCCAACGACCCGAGCCCCGAGTGCCTGCTCTGGACCGGCGCACGGCCACGCGAAGCGCCAGGGGGCGTTGTGCCTGTGGCAGACGACGTGATCACGCGACCCCGCACCGACGTGATCATCACCCGCGGCGTCACGACGCTCGTTCGACCGGTCGTACCGTCGCAGCGAACCAACGGCGCGGCGCGACGAGGCGCGAATGCGGACCCTGGTTTCGTCTTCGACGACCCTGTACTCGCGCGTCGCGTGGCGGTCGAGTTGAACCAGCTTCGATCGGAGTCGCAGGTGCTCGTCGCGTTCGCGCTTCGCATCGAGCAAGGCGCTCGCTCGCTTGGAGCAACCGAGCTTCGCGCGCACGCGTTCGCAGCGGTGGCACGAGCCATCGTCGGCACGGGCTTGTTGTCGCGCGAGGTTCAGCTCGAGCTGTGGCTCCCCGAGACGCCCGGCGACGAAGAGACAGCGACGGTGTCACGGGATCGACTGGGCGTCATTTTGCTGGCGAAGCGTCGCTCGTCCCGCGCTGCCGAGCTGACCGCGAGCCGCTGGATGCCTCGCAGCATGCACTCTCAGCAGACCGTTTCCGACGACGATGTCGAGACTGAGCTCGAACAGCCGGAGGTCCCAATCAATCGCACATATCGGCCCAGCGACATCGATCCGCTTCGGTCGTTTCTCGCGAACTGAGCTGCCATGAGAACCTCTTTCGCCGCTGTCGCCGTAGCCTCGCTGTCGCTGCTCCAGTGCGATGCACCCGCGCGCGGGTTGCTCAACCGCTCCGCGGCGATGAACTCGAGCGGCGCGAGCGCGCCGAGCGCGGAGATCATCGCGATCAACCCGTATCGCGTCGACCGACCGTTCGAGACACACCGGAGCATCACGCTCACCGATCCAGTGCGGGCGCGGCTCGCGCCCGCTGGACGAATCCATTCGTGTCGTTCGACTGCGACGCGCAGAAGACGCTCGTTGGAACGGTGCGGGTCTCTCCGCGCATCACGGCCCTGCGCCACGGCTCGACGATCTTGCGCCTCGCGGCGACGAGCGACGCGAGCGCGGTCGAGCTGGTGTTGCAGAAGCCAGCGGCGGGGTTCGTCGACGCCCACACGCACCCGTGGGCCGCGCTGTCGTACGACAGGCTCGTCGTGTGGGGTCAGCCATGGTGTCCGCTCGAGACGGACGGACGGCAGTGCAGCGCGAATCACCGAGCGCACCTCGGCGCGACGCGCATCGCGACCGGCGACGTGCACGGCCCGGCGCCGTCGCAGGGCTATCCGTCGTTTGCGGACTGGCCCCGCTGGGATAACTGGACGCACATGGTGTCGCACCCCGCGATGCTCTATCGCGCCGTGCAGGGAGGGCTGCGGCTCATCGTCGCGCTCGCGGTCAACAACTATTCGGGGTGCGTCGGCGCGTTTGGCTTTTCACGCGGGCAGGACAGTCGCTGCGCGGACGACGACTTGACGGTGATCGAGCAGATTCGCGCCGCGTATTGGACGCAGGCGTTGGTCGACGCGCAGTCGGGAGGCGAAGGCCGAGGGTGGTTTCGAATCGTCCGAAACCCGCGCGAGGCGCGGCAAGTGATGTCCGAAGGAAAGCTCGCCGTCGTTTTGGGCATCGAAGTGGACTCTCCCTTCGGCTGCGGTCCGGGCGACGCGCGATGCACGATCGAGTATCTGCAGCGACGGCTCGACGAGGCGTACGCATGCGGGGTGCGCCACATGTTTCCGATTCACTTCTGGGACAACGCGATGGGGTCGGCGGGCCTGCAGCACGAGCTGTCGGGGCCTGCCGCCAGCGCAGTGGCATCAGCGGACCCGCGGTACGAGTGGCAAGGCGCGCGGCACATTGGTGATCGCGGTCGCCTTCCGTGGCCTGACTCTCTGCTCGAAGGCGTGGGCGCGGTCAATCGTGGCGGGCTCACGCGGCTCGGTCGTCAGTTCATTCGAGAGATGATGTTGCGGCGAATGCTGATCGACGTCGATCACCAGAGTGATCGGAGCACGAGCGACGTGTTCTCGATCGTCGATGACGTCAGCGCACGATGGCAACAGTACGAAGAGCGCTTTGCGTATCCGGTGATCGGCGGCCACATCACGACGCTGGCGTTGACCGCGGGCGACGCGCGGCAAGAAGGGCAGATGACGCCCGAAGAGCTTGGGAGAATCCGTGACGTGGGCGGGATGGTCGCGGTGATCACGCGACCAGTGAAAGACCGGAGCTGGCAGCTCGAGCCAGACGAGGGGCGGCAGCAGCGATGCCTCGCTTCTCAGTGGGCGTGCGACAGCGTCGCGTTCGACGAGCCGGGCACGTCTCAGTCCATCGCGCACCAGTTGCTGGCGGCGGCGGCGGTGTTTCCGAGCGGCGTTGGGTTGGGGACAGATTTCAACGGCGGCAACGTGCAAGTGGCGCCACGGTCGCACGATTTGATGAGCTATCCGGTCGAGCTTCATCGTCGGCAGGATTCTTCAGCCGACAGCGGCTCGTGGTCGTCCTCGGTCGTCACGCGCGATCGCTGGTCGAGCCCCCGCGCGCGATTCGCGACGCTCCATCAGCACCGCATCTTCGCCCATGGAACCAGCGACGTCTGCGCCCCCAGCACCGACGACGACCGCGCCAACAACGGAGCCCACTCGTTCGACTACGCTCGCGACGGTCTCGCCCACGCGGGCATGCTCCCGGATCTGCTCTGGGACCTGCGCGCGCAACACGTCTCCGACACCTTGATCGACAACACGCTCCGCTCGGCCGAAGAGTACGTCGCTGTTTGGGAGCGCGCCGAAATCGCCGCCGAAAGGCTGGGGTTCGCGTTTCCAAACGGCGCGGGCGGCGCGTGTCCTTGGGACGTCCACGGTCGTCCCGAATGCCAGCGCGTCCAAGACTCGGTGCGCTGTCAATCACCGCGCTACTGCGAAGACGCCCATACTGGAGTCTCCCGATGACGGCGCGTTCGCCGTCTTGGTCCGGGTGGTGGATCGCGCTCGTCACGGTCGTGAGCGCGCTGATCATCCCGCGAGTGCTGCGCTCGCAGACCGCGGACAACACTCGGCTGCGCGGCCGGAGCTCGCTGCGGTGCAGCGCGATCCTCGCCCAGCCGCTGCTCCCGTTTCCGAGCGGGTCGAGTCGACGCGATGCCGGGCGCGGCAACCTCGGGCCTGGTGGCACGTCGGTGCGCGCTCCCGAGTGCGCGCGTTCGGCGCTCGGCGAGCGATGCGCGGCGTTGTTCTCCGAAGACCTGACCCTCGACGCGGGCTGGTCGGAGATCAACTTGGAGTGCGACCGTGACTCTGGCGCGTCCCCGTGGGCCTGCTTCGCAATAGGAAGGCGCGCGCGTGCGCGAGGGCAGCTGCGCGACGCGCCTATCCCTCTCGCGCGCGCTTGTTCTGCCGGCGTGATCGACGCGTGCGAAGAGCTCACAGCATCGTTCGATGTCGCGAACCCTGAGACGGAAGTTGCCTTCGAACAACGGGAGCTCGACAGCATCGCAGACGCGTTCGACCACGCAGAGTGTTGGTTCTCGGAGGCGTGTCGCCTCCGGTCGAACTCGCCGGCCTGTTCTGCCACGTTCGCCATTCGCACGGCGCGCTATCGTTTGGGCTGCTTCCAGGGGGCGTTGATGCTGGACGGCGGCACGGCGGACGCCGCAGATATTCTCGGGCCTTGTCGAGGGCTCGCGCGCAGCCTCGAATCGCCGGTCGCCGCGCTCCCTCGGAATCGGTTGCCCGACTCGGGCATGGTGAACGGCGGGTCCAGTGAAGACGCGACCGCGCCGGGACCGATCGTTGAATTGCCCGACTCTCCGCTGCGCACGGTGAACGCGGACCTGGCGACGCTCGAGCGTGCCTGTGGAGTGCGGCCCACCGCGGATCAGTGCGGGCAATTGGGCGGTGACGAAGCGTGCGCGATCCTGCTCTCGCTGCTGGTGCGCTACCAGCACGAGCATGTTCGGTGCGTGCCCGAGTGGGCGCAGCAGCGATGCAACGTCGAAGAGGTTTCGCCGATTCGCGAGCACCAGTCGACGTGGAGCCGAACGTGCGCGGGGGTCGTAAGGCTCGCGTCGCACGGCGAGTTCGAGGTCGGCTCGGCGTCGAACAGGAGCGTTGGGTCTGCGATTCAACGGATTTGCGCTGCTCCGCGCAGCCCCGAGCTCACAGCGGAGTGCGCGGAGCGCAGGCAACACACGAGGCTCCAGTCCTCGACGGTGCGCTCCAACCTGCGCACGAACGATCGCGTGGACGCTCCGTGGCTCGCCTTTGACGGTCCGCTGGGCTTCTCGAGCGAGCTTCGCTTTGCGGCGCTCTCGCCGCTGCATTCGTGGTTTGCTGCGTCCGCTGGTGGCGGAGGGCGCCTGCGCTGGTATTGGTTCGAGATGGGCTTCGGCGCGGATGCGCAGTGGCGGGTCGAACTCACCCGCGCGAACAGCGTCGAGGGGCACTGGTTTGATTTGATGTTCGCGATTCAACCTGGATTCGTGATCGCGTCGTCGTGGCCGCGGCGAGCGACAGCGCCGCGGGACTTTCTCTGGACGATCTCCGCCGGTGCGTTGCTACGCGGCGGTCCGTCGCTCTCGTTCTCGCTCACTACCGCGTGGAACGCCGACGTCGGCGGCTACCTCCGCCTCAGCCGTCACCGCAGCAGCAACTTTGGATCTGGCTGGGGCGTCGAGCTCTCGCTCTCGGGCGCCTCGTGGACCAACTGGAACGCGACCGGCGCAGCGCGCTTCGTGTTGTACTTGTGAAGGGATCGATTCCGTCCGACGAACGGACGGCGCCTCGGCTATCCCCGAGGATTTCGAGAGGGACCGATCGGTCCTCGGGTGGGACCGATCGGTCCCGCGCGCGCCCCCTATCGCTACCCGCTGCGTTGCCACTCGCGCAGCGCTCGCCCGGGGCACGCGGTGTGGCCGGGGTGCACTTCGCCGTGTCCGTGCACGGCGTTCGACGCGATCCCGTAGCGACGTTGCAGCGCTCGCAGCAGTCTCGTCAGCGACGCGAGCTGAGCCCGCGTGGGGCGAGAGCGCTCGAAGTCTCCCACGAGGCACACGCCGATCGCGTGCGCCGCGACGCTCGATCCGCGCTCGTCGCGGAGGCGCGCAGCGACGTGAGCCCCTTGCTGTTGCAAGCGCCAGCGCGAGCCCGCTTCGATGTGTCCGTCGGGCATTCCGCGGCCGTTGCCGATGACGAAGTGATAGGCCATTCCGTAGGCGAAGCGGCGGTGGCCTCGGTGCCACGCCTCGAACGCCTGCGGGCTGCCTGCGGGCGTCGCGCTGTGGTGCAGCACGATCGTGCGCCATCTCCGGCCCGCGCCTCGATGCGCGAGCACAGCGCGCAGCGCGCGAGCTTCGTTCACCGACCTTGCGCGCTGCGCTTCCGCAGGAGCGGCGCCGACGACGAGCGCCGCCGCGACGAGAACCCCGAAAACAATTCGACCGACCGCGTGCGTGTCGCTCATCGTCGCGCTTTCACTGGACCGCGACCTTCGCCCGGCTCGGACCGCCGCCGCAAATTCTCGCCCTGCCTCGAGAAAACACCGCACCTACGCGCCCTCTGACACGCGCCGCGCAAGACTTGCATTCGCGCCAGAGTTGCGCGAGTTTCCGCGCCCATGAACAAGAACGCTCTCTTTGGTTTCGTCGCGGCCGCGTGCGCGGTCGCGCTTCTTCCTTCGACCGCCAGCGCGTTCAGCGGCGGACGCACAGGGTCGACCACGACGGGCTGCTCGTGCCACAGCCCCACGGCGGACACAACAACGATGGTCCGCATCGAGGGACCGACCACGGCGGCCCCGAACGAAGTCGTCATGCTGCGCTTCGTGATCGAGTCGGCGACGCGAATGCAAGCCGGCTTCAACATCGGATCGACGATGGGCACCCTCGCCACCAGCGCGCCCAACACGCGCGTGGCGAGCGGCGAGCTGACGCAGTCATCGACGCTGTCTCGGATGGCTGGTGCCACTTCGATCACGATTCCCTTCACGTGGATGGCACCCAACGTCACCGGCGCGCAGACGATCAACGCCGTGGGCAACGCCGTCAACGGCAACGGCGCCAACAGCGGCGACGGGTGGAACCGCGCCACACACATGATCACGGTCATGGCGGGAACGCCGGACTCCGGGATCGTTCCGCCCGACTCCGGTGCGGGCCCGGCCGACAGCGGCGTCGGTCCCGCGGACAGCGGCGTCGGTCCATCGGACAGCGGAGTTGCGCCCGCGGACAGCGGCGTTGGCCCATCGGATAGCGGCGCTGCTCCCCCTGCGGACAGCGGCGTCGGCCCGTCGGACAGCGGCGTCGCCGCGGACAGCGGCCGCCCAATGATGATGACCGGCGGCTGCGGCTGCACCACGGCGCCATCGCACGTCGACCCGCGCGGCGCGCTCGCGGCCCTCGCGGCGCTCGGCGCCATCGTGACGCGCCGTCGCGCTCGTCGCTGACCGTTCGTAAAACAGAACGAAGCGCACACGACCGGGGAAAACGCTTGTAAAGCACGCGGATGGGCTACACTGCTCACCGCTGCCATGACTTCTCTTCGTGTCGCTCGTCGCGCGCCTCTGGGCGTCCTCTTGCTCGCAGCGCTCGCTGCGGGCGCATGCACGACCGTTCCGATGCGCGACCGCGACAGCGGTGAGGGCGGGACGAGCGCCATCGACGCGCAGGCGCAAGACGTTCAACAACCGCCCAGCGATCAGCAGCCGGTCGATCAGCAGTCGCCTCCCAACGACGTCCCCGATCCACTGGACGCCGGCGTTGCGGAAATGGACACCGGCACCAGCATCGACACCGGCGTCGGGGGCACGGACACGGGCGTCGACGTTCGACCCGCGACGGACACGGGCGTCGACGTTCGTCCGGCGACCGACACGGGCGTGGACGTTCGCACGGATACCGGCGTCGACGTTCGACCCGTGACGGACACGGGCGTGGACGTTCGCACGGACACGGGCGTGGACACCGGCGTGGACACCGGCGTGGACTCGTCTGCTCCGTGCCCGATCGGGCAGGTGCGTTGCTCGGGAGTGTGCGTCGACTTGAACACCAGCGAGTCGAACTGCGGTCGCTGCGGAGCGACCTGCCCGTTCGGTCCCAACTCTCGCCCTGTGTGCAGCGCGGCACGCTGCTCGATTTCGTGTGCGCGAAACTTCGACGATTGCAACATGATGGCCGCGGACGGCTGCGAAGCGTCGCTCTTGAGTTCGCCCAACTGCGGCGGCTGCGGCAATCTCTGCTTCCGCTCTCAGGTGTGCACCACGGGGGGATGCGCGTCCTGCTTGACCGGTCTGATCGCTTGCTCGAACGCGTGCGTCAACACGCAGACCGACGTCAACAACTGCGGCAGCTGCGGCTACGTGTGCCCCGCGCCGCCGGCGGGCCTCGGGCCCGCTCGGTGCACGAGCGGCCGCTGCTACCACGGCGCGACGTGCGATCCGCAGCGCGCGGACTGCGACCGCGACGGCACCAACGGCTACGAGGTCAACACCGACACGAACAGCTCGAACTGCGGCGCCTGCGGCACCATGTGCCCAGTGGGGACAGCGTGCTGCAACGGCGCGTGCAGATCGACCGCGTTGCTCTGCCCACGCTGCTGATCGCTCAGCGGACGCTCAACCGAAGCGCTCTTTCAACATCGCGCCGGCCATGTCTCGCGCGCAGCTGTCGCAGTAGCCGAAGCGCGAGACGAGGTTGTCGCGGGTCTTCTCGGCGCGCGCGCGGGGTTCGGCGTCGAGCCCCGAAGGGTCCGTGAGCACGATGAGCAGGTCCTTGGCCATCGACGCGACGCGCGCCTTGCGCTCGACGAAGAAGCTCTCTTTCAGCTTCGTGAGGTGCCTCGGAAACAACCCCACGTAGTCCACGGGCTGCCCCGGGTGATCGATGGCCCAGCCGGCCACCATCGAGATGAGATCGCCGCGGAATTCCGCGCCGGTTCCCGTGGCGCCGAGCACGCGTTCGATCTCGCGCATCATCACTTCGTCCGGGTTTTCGTCGCGGCGGGTGACTTGATTCTGGACCTTCTCGCCCTTCACGAAGGCGCGGACGTGAGAGACGTAGCGCTCGAAGGTCTCGAAGTAGCGCGCTTCGTCGACGAGCCCGGTGGCGTCCCTCAGCGACGACTCCATGTGGTCGAGCAGTCGTTCGCGCAGGACCCGAAGAAAGTACCGCGGATCGTGGTAGCCGCCGGCGAGGGGGTCTTGCCTGAGCCAGTCGAACTCGTTGCGTCGCGAGACGAGCGCGGCGCACTCGTCGAGAACGGCGAAGGGCGAGAGGCACGAAAACGCGCTGCTCTGCGCGGCCTCGAGCAAGAGGGCGCGGATCTCGCGAGGAGACGCTCCTGAGCGGCCCTCGTAGTTGGGAAACACCTCGGTCTCGCGAAAGAGCGCCTCGATGTTGCCTCGCAGCACCTTGGCCTGCTCGCGATCGATGCGCGCGGGGATCGTTCCTGTGGCGTAGAGGTCTGCTTTTTCGAGGGGAGAGAGGTCGGCGGCGAGCGCGGCGACGTCCTTGGCGTAGCGGTCGGCCGAGGGCTTGCGCATGCGGCTCAGCACGGCGAAGAGCGCGGCCATCTCGGTCACGTGCGGCGCGACGTGCCGGTGCACCGAGGGGACGACCTGGCGATCGTAGATGGACTTCTCCGAGCTCCAATCGAGCAGGTACGGAGCGCGCAGGAGCTCGAGCCTCCCGCGAAAGGACGCGAACTCTGGGTGCTCGCGAAACGCGTCGAGGTGCAGCTCGTTGGCGCTGCCGATCATCACGAGGTTGGGCGAGAGGTTGGAGGTGTTGAGGGCGACCTCGCCGGTCTCGATCATGAGCAAGAGGTACTTCCACGCGTCGAGCGGGCGCTTGAGCAGATCGCTGTACTCGATGAGCCCGCCCGCTGCGTCGACGAGCTCTCCAAACGGCTCGAAGAGCGCGACGTTTTGCAGCGACGCGGGCAGCGAAGAGAGCGAGCGCGACGCGGTGACCTGGCGCTCGTGCGCGTCGACGGCCATCTGCGGCCCGAGCGTCACCGCGCCCACGCGGTACTTTCGCGAGACGAACCAGCGCTCGACCTGGACGTGGGCGAGCACCTTCGAGAGGTCTCCGCGGTAGGCGCTGAGCAGCGCTTCGAACACTTGCTGACTCTTGTGGCTGAGGCCGCCCTTCCAGAGCGCGTCGGGCACGCGCTGGTCGGGCCCGAAGGCCTCGCGAAGGATCGACCTGCGGGCTTCGAGCGGAAGCAACAACAACGGATGATCGCGGAGCTCGCAGTGGATCTTGGCGTCGATCGCGGAGTCGTCGAGGTACGCGAAGCTCTCACCGGGCTTGGGGCCGTCGTCCTTGGTGACCGCGCCGAAGCCGATCTTCGATTCGCCGCCGCCCTTTCCCTTGGGAAAAACCCAGGAGAATCGATAGAGAGCGCCCTCGGTCGTGCGCGAGTAGTCCTCCATCGCGCGCATGAGCGTCGCGCAGAAGGTGCTCTTGGCGCTGCCGTTGGGGCCGTGGAGCAACACGAGGCGATCGACCCTGCCCTGCTCGGCGAAGTTGCTGAGCACGCGATAGACCTCGCCCTGCAGCTCTTCGTGGGCGACGAGCGACTCGCGGCGTCCGCTCGCGTCCTCCCAGGGGAGGTCGAAGAGGTTCCATCGCGTGACCTTGCCCCAGGGGCGGTCGACGTCGCGCGTTCCGTAGTGGTCGAACATGGCGAGCATCCAGCGCGACGCGTCGCGCGCGTGTCTCTTGGGCTCGGCCGCGAAGAGCTGGAGGTAGTCGTCGAACGAGAGGGCCTTGTGCGCAGCAGAGAGTCGCGCGCGCTCGGACTCGAGCGTCGCCCGCAAGCGGGCACCGAGGTCGGTCATGGTGTGCGAGAGAGCGTAGCGCAGCGCGAGCGCGGGCGCGGCAGAGAGTGCGGGCGGGGCGATTGGGCGCGGCACAAGCGAGGCGAACGACGGTGTGTACAGAGCCGCGCGGCGGCGCCGAGCGAGCGAAACGACGGTGAGCGCAGTGCTGAAGCCCCCACCCGCGCTGCCGCGCGCCCCGCCCCCGCCTGGAACGGCAGGGGCGGCGGCTTCGCATTGGGAAAATGCTAGCGAAAG
>LNEO01000214.1 GCA_001465015.1 Deltaproteobacteria bacterium Ga0077539
GTGGGGGCTTCAGCACTGCGCCAAACGTCGTTCTGCTCACTTGGGGCGCGCGGCAGCGCGGGTGGGGGCTTCAGCACTGCGCCAAACGTCGTTCTGCTCACTTGGGGGCCGCCTCGCGGCTCGGTGCACAACGTCGTTCTGCTCACGCGAGGAGCGCCCCGCGGCTCTGTGACATACGTCGTTCTGTCACTCGCTATTTGGGCCGTGGACTTCTCGGCACCGACGGCCGAAGCGGCGTCGGGCCAACGAGCGGAACAGAAGCGGGCCGCGCGTGTGCGTCGGGCTTCGATGCGGTATATCCAGCAAATCGTGAGACTACGAGACGTTGCGATCCTCGCGGCTGCGCTCATGGCGTCCGTCGCGTGTTCGGGGCCGCGCCCCTTCGAGGGGCGAGACGCGATCGCCGGCGACGAGGGCGACGCTTCGATGGCGGACGGCGGCAACGACGCCAGCGCGTCGTGCGGCCAGTGCTCGGGGCGGTTGTTTACCAACTGCAACGAGGACGGAACGCCGGGCGCGGTGACCGAGTGTTCCAACGCGTGTTCGCCCGGCGTGGGGTGCGTGACGTGCGCGCCCGGACGGACGGTGTGCGTCGGCAACCAGGTGCGTCGCTGCGGAGACGACGGCCAGCCCGGATCGATGACCGTCGAGACGTGCGACGCCAACCGAGGGATGGTGTGCGACATGGGCGCGTGCCGCTCGGCCTGTCAGTTGGCCGAGGCGTCGCCCTCCAACGTCGGCTGCGAGTTCTGGGCGGTGGACCTCGATCAACAAGATGGCTTCAACGACCCGGCCAGCGCGCCGTGGGGCGTCGCCATTTCCAACGTCGGAACGACGCCCGCCGAGGTCACCATCGAGATCAACACGGCGCCGGTCGGGCGGCCGATCACGCCGATGGCTGTGTTGGCGGCGGTCGTTCCGCCCAACAGCTTGCGGACGCTGCGGTTGCCGACGCGCGAGCTCGACTGTGGAACGCGGCCCAACGATTACATGTCGCCGGGGACGTGCCTCTCGTCCAACGCGTTTCGCATTCGGTCCAACGCGCCGATCGTCGTCTATCAGTTCAACGTGTTCGAGAACGCGTTCTCCAACGACGCGTCGCTGCTGCTCCCCACGAGCTCGCTCGGGCGCGTGCACCGCGTGATCGGCTGGCCTGCGGGGCACCCGATCCCGCTGTTCGGGATCATCGATCGCTCGTACGTGACCGTGGTCGGCGTGCGTCCCAACACGCGCGTGACCGTGCGTCCGACCTGGAGAATCCGCGGCAATCCGCCGATCGCCGCGACCATGCCCGGCGGCGAGATCGTCGCCACGATCGGACCCTTCGACGTGCTCAACCTCGAGACGGCCGACGGAACCACGATGGACGACATGCGTACGATCACCGACCTCAGCGGGACGTCCGTGGTGTCTTCCGAGCCCGTCGCGGTCTTCTCGGGCGTCGAGACGACGAGCGCGCCGGGGGGAGTCCTCGAAGTTCCGACGCCTCCGGGATGGTCCTCTGGAGACACTTGCTGCCTCGATCACCTCGAGGAGCAGATGTTTCCCGTCGAGTCAGTGGGCTCTCGGTACGTGATTCCGCGGAGCCCCGTGCGCTCGACGGGGCGCTTTCGCGAGGCGGACATCGTGCGCTTCGTCGGCGCGGCCGAGCCCGCGACGGTGACCACGACGCTCCCGGCGCCGTTCGACCGCTTCACGATCATGCCCGGCGAGGTGCGCACCACGCACACGCAAGACAACATCGTCGTGACCTCGGACAAGCCCGTGATCGTCGGGCAGATCCTGGTGAGCAACCAGTACGTCGACGGGCCGGCGCTCGGCGATCCGTCGCTCACGGTGTTTCCTCCCGTGGACCAGTATCGCTCGGACTACGTGGTGCTGACGCCTCCGTCGTGGACGATCAACTGGGGCGTCTTCGTCGCCGAGCCCGGCGCGCGGGTCACCGTCGATGGTCGCGAGCCCGCGGGCTGCATCGTCGAGCCCGCCGGCGAAATCGCAGGAACGCGCTACGAGACCCGGCGCTGCCCGCTCATGCAAGGCTCCCATCACATCACCGGCGACCGACGCTTCGGCGTCGTGGTGTACGGCTACGGCAGCGCGGGCTCCTACGCGTTCGTCGGCGGGGCGGACGTCCGGCGCATCTACGACCCGCCCGGATGATCGGCACCAGTATTCGAGTGCGCTGAGAAAACACAGCGCATCGCGCTCAGCGATCAGCTCGAGCCGAGCCTGCCGCCGTCGTCCGGCTCGTAGCCGCGCGCCTCGAACACGTGGTGCAAGGACTCGACGAGCGCGCGCTTGTAGACCGACACCAGGGTCGCGGGGGCGCGGACGGCGACGGTCCACTTTGTTCCGCCCCACTCGAGCTCGTTGGGGCCCTCGATCGTGACCTCGGCCTCGGCGTCTTCTTTGAGCGGCTCGAGGGTCTTGGCGTGCTTCGCGGCTTCTTCCAACAGGTCTTTGGCGAGGCCCACGCGGACCTTCGCGCGAAACGTCAGGTCCACCGACGCGCGCGACCAGCCGTGCGTGCGGTTGGCGACCTGCGAGATGGCCGAGTTGGGGATGAAGTACGCCGTGCCATGGACGTCCCGGATCATCGTGACGCGGAGGGTCATGCGCTCGACCTTTCCTGTCACTGTGCCGATCGAGACGGTGTCTCCGACGTCGTACTGGTCTTCGAGGAGGATGAAGAACCCCGCGAAGAAGTCCTTCACGATCGTCTGTGCGCCGAAGCCCACGGCGACGCCGGCGATCCCGGCGCCTGCGAGCAGCGGCTTGATCTCCATCCCCAGCTCGCCGAGCGCCATGACCACCGCCACCGACAGGATCGCCGCGCGAAACAGCGAGGTCACCACGCGCGTGAGCGTCTCGACCCGTTGATTGATGTCGATTTCGCTCTGCGTGGCGGTGTGGGTCCCGGACTTCTTGGCCTTGTCCAGGATGAGCCGCTCGGCCCACGGGACGAGCCGCAGCGCGACGAACATCAGCGCGACGACGGCGGCCACCGAGGCGAGGCGCTCGAGCAGCTTCGCGAGGTCCGGCGCCACCCCGAGCCGCTCGAGGGGGGAGGCGAGCGCGAGCGCTCGAAATGAAAGCGGCGAGCCAGAGGGCGTGGGAGTGCTGGCCCGTGTCGTCGACTGTGCGACGAAGGTCACGAGTACTTCGGTGAACATTTCGGGCGTAGGGTCTATCGCACCCCCGCGGGAACCTGCGAGGGGGTATAGCTGTCGGAGCTCACCATGCGATGGTTCGTCACGGGCGCCGATCGGTTCGTGGGACGCGCGGTCGTCAGCGCCGCCGTAGCGCGAGGGGACGCTGTTGTTGCCGCGGTCTCACCGGGCGCCAGCAAAGAGTCGCTCTCGATCCCAGGGGCTTCGATCGAGGTGGTCGAGATCGACTGGGACGGCGACGCAGACGAAGCGCTCTGCTCGGCGATGAAGGGCTGCGACGTCGTCGCGCACACCGACGTCGGCGACCCGTGGTCCGTCGATCGCAAAGCGTGCGAGCGGGCGGTGCTCGTTCGCTGCGAGCAGGTGGTGGACGCGGCGAAGCGCGAGGGCGTCGAGCGGGTGATCCTGCGCTCGAGCGAGCGAGTCACGGCCTCGGGCGAGGTGCGTCGCATGGTCGACGAGAGCCTCGGACACAGCCACAAGTTTCTCTCGCCCTGGGACGAGATGCTCAGCATCGCGGAGGGCATCGTGTGCTCGCTCACGGGCGAGACCGAGGGCGTCGCGCTGCGGGCTGCGCTCGTGTGGGGCGAGGGGGACGACGAGTCGCTGCCGAGGTTTCGCGCACTGGCGGCGCACAAGGCGCTGACGCTCCCGTCGGGCGGCGATCAGTCGATTTGCACGACGCACGTGGACAATCTGGCGCAGGCATTTTTGTGCGCGGCCGACGCGGACTCGTCTCTCGCCGCAGGCAACGCGTACTGGGCTGTCGACGAGGAGATCACCACGGCGAAGCGATTCTTGACGAAGTGGCTGGTGACCGCGGGCGCCAAGGGACCGCGCAGCGGGCTGCTTCCGTACAGCGCCGCCCGGCTGTTTTCATGGCTCGACGAGCGCCACGGTGGAATGACCCGCGCCGAGCTCGCCGCGGTGAGCGTCGCGCTCACGGTGGACACCAAGCGTACGCGGGCGGAGCTCGGCTACGCGCCCAAGGTGTCGATCAGCGACGGGCTCGCGCGGATGGCCCGCAAGGGGTCTCCCGAGGCGAACGCGACGGAGAAATGAAAAAAGCACCGCTGCACGTCCACTGCCCTACCGTTGCTACCTCTCGGTCCTGGCGGGGTTCACGGCGCAGACGCCAGCGATGCCGAGAAGGGGTGTAGCCCGACTGTGGTCCGACCGCAAGGGGGGCGCGCGACGGCGCCGGTTGCTGGTACGTTGGCGACGGACGGCGATGATGGAGAGCGACCGGAGTTTTTCGAATTCGAAGCGCCTGTGGCGCGCCGCGGGCATCGTGCTCTTGCTGGCGTCGGGCGCCTGCAGCAACCCCAACCAGACCGCCCTTCGACCGCCGCGTCAGGGCGCGCAGCGCGACGGCGCTGGGCGGACGTACTTCGAGTTTCGCGAGATCAGCGCGAGCTTCTGCGCCCAAGAGGGCTTCGATGAAGCGCGGGTCGAGCGAGGCGCTCGAGATCGACTGACGGCGCGCGCGCAGGAGATGGGCTACTCGGGTGTTCGCGAAGTCGCGTGCACGACGGGCACCCCCGAGTGCGCCACGGGCAAGACGTGTCGCGGGATTTCGCTGCGCTACGCGATTCCTCGCGCCGACGGGAGCACGCCGGATCCTCAGCGCGGACCGTGCGAACCAGCGTGCGAAGGGACCGCGACCTGTCAGGACGGGCAGTGCGTCGCGCAGTGCAGCCCGCCGTGCTCTGCAGGCCGCGTGTGCGTTCAAGACGGGACGTGCGTGCAGATCGACTGAGAGTCAAGATTACTCGTGTCCGGTACGCCCCGCCCATCGATGGCTGCGATCAGCCGACTCTCGCCAGGCGCGGTCCTCGGCGGTGACTTCGTCATCGTGTCGCGCATCGGCAGCGGCGCGATGGGCACGGTGTACCTCGCAGAGCAAAAGAGCACGGGGCGAAGGCGCGCGGTCAAGGTGCTCAACGCGCGGTTCGCGAGCGATCCCAAGGGGCGCGAGCGATTCGCCCGCGAGGCGAGGCTCAACGCCGCGGTCGAGAGCGATCACGTGGCGGAGGTGATCTCGGCGGGCGTCGACGACGAGACGGGCGTTCCGTGGATCGCGATGGAGCTGCTCGAGGGAGAGGAGCTCGCGGACCGTGTCGCCAAGGGCGCGGCGCTCACGAGCGACGAGCGAATCGAGGTGCTCGAGCAGCTCGGGCACGGGCTCGGCGCCGCCCACCGCGCAGGGCTCGTGCACAGAGACCTCAAGCCCGAGAACGTCTTTCTGGCGAAACCGCGCAGGGCGGGGGTCGCCTTCACCGTGAAGCTCCTCGATTTCGGGCTCGCCAAGCTCGTGTCGATTCACGATCAAACAGGGACCTTCATCGGCGTGGGCGCTCCGATGTGGGTCGCGCCCGAGCAAGGGCAGGCCAAGGCCGCGATCACGCCGGCCACCGACGTGTGGGCGTTCGCGTTGGTCGCGTTCTGGCTGCTCACTGGCAAGTACTACTGGAAGGGCGCGAGCGACGACGGCTCGCTCATCGAGCTCGTCCGAGAGATCGGCGCGGGCGTCACCAGCAGCGCGAGCGCCAGGGCGGCGGAGCTCGGCGTCGCGACGAAGCTGCCGCGCGGCTTCGACGCGTGGTTCGCGCGATGCACCAGCAGCGATCCCACCAAACGTTTCGCCGACGCAGAAGAGGCGACGGTCGCGCTCGTCGCTGCGCTGCGCGAAAAGGCGCCAGCCCCTCGGCGCGCCGCGGTGGTGGCGCTCGCCGCCGTCGTGATCATCGCGTTGATCGTCGCGTTGATCGTCGCGTTGATCGTCGCGCTTCGAAAGTGAGCGAAGCGGGGGGAGCGCGAAGGGCGGATTCGAACCGCGCGTTTACGCCTAAGCATGGGTCTCGTCTTGCGTTGAACTCATTGCCAATGCGGTTTCGTTGCCATGGCGATGAGAGGGTGGCATTCCAAGACCCGTTGAAAAGAGGGGTGTCTTCGCGCGACCACCGTCAGAGGGCGAAGCGACGGGCAGCGGGCAGCGGGCAACGGGCAGCGGGCAGCGGGCGGCGGGCAGCGGGCGGCGGGCAGCGGGCGGCGGGCAGCGGGCTCATTTGAAAAGAGGTGTTCCTCGCACGGGGTTAACAAACCCCGTGCTGGGCGCCGTTCGAAGACTCACGGCGAAAGGTGCGCTTCGCGCGACC
>LNEO01000215.1 GCA_001465015.1 Deltaproteobacteria bacterium Ga0077539
GAGAAGGGGGAGCGCGTCGAGAGAGGGGTGAGCGAGCGGGACAAAGTCGGCTTACGCGTGCTCGACCCATCATCACGGGATGTCTCGTCCTCCGAAACGAGCGCGGCGATGGATTGACCCGTTGATGGACAGCGGACCGCGTTGTCGTTTGTTGCGTTCGACCGCCGAGACGGCTGCGAATCGCTGTTGGTGGTGGCGCGGCGCTTAGGACCGTGCGACAGTCTGAAGCGTAAGGAGGGAGCTTCGGTGGGTGCTTCGAATGGGCTGATCGCGGCGATCGTCTGCTGCACGTTGAATTCGTGTGTAAGCGACGATCCAGTTGTCTCGCCCATCGCCAACGAGCGAGTGCTCCGCGGGCGATGGGTGACCGTGCGCTCCGAGCAGAACGCGGTGTACTGCGAGGCGTCCCTTCAGTTTGCAGACGAGTTTGTCAGTACTTCGGCGTCGCTCCTCGGCCCGTCGATTACTACCTGTATCGATCGACCCCGTACTCGTGCGTGTCTCCTGCGAGGGCCGGCTCGGGACCGCGGCCGCTCGGCGGAAACTGCGCGCTGCGCTACCAACGCGTGGTCATGACGAGCGAATGGGTCCAGCAGCACGAGCTCGCGCATGTCGTCGCGCAGGCGTGGGGCGAGGATGCCCCCGCGATTCTCGAAGAGGGCCTCGCGACCATGCTGGGCGGCCTCGGGGCCGTCGTCAGCGAGACCATCGATCGAACTGCGCGGATCGAAGACAACCTGGATTCGAACACGTTCTTTGGGAGGCCCGTGTTCGAGAAGCTGGTGTTGTATCAATCGACCGCGTCGTTTCTGCGATTCGTCGAGGCGCGGTTCGGCCGCGACGCCCTCCGTCGTTGGTACAGCGCGGTGGACAACTTGACGCCCTCCCACGAGACGACCGAGCGCTTCGCACGAGCGACCGGCGCTTCGCTCGCGTCTGTGCTCGCGGACTGGCGCGCCGCGCCTGACGCTCGAAGCGAGTCTGCTTCATTGCGACTCGTCGAGTGTTCACGGGCGACAGGCGTGATTCCTCTCAGCCGAGCCTCGTGGGATTCACGGTTTTCGTGTCGAGGAATCAGCACGGAGGCGACCCTCGCGCGTCGGTCTGAGACCGTCGAGGTCGAGCAAGATGGCTGGTACGCCCTCGACGTCGGCAGCGGAACGCTCGTCGACGTCGCGATCGACGCGTGCGATGCCGCGACTCCGCGAATGACGTTCTCCGCGCTGGGGCTCGCGGTCGGCTCGCGAAGCATCATCTGGTTGCAGCGAGGACTGCACCAACTCGATTTCGTCCAGCGCGTCGCGTCCAGCGAACGCCTTCGCTGGTCGCTCTCTCCGTCATCGCTGTCGGCGACCCGATGCGACCCCAACGAGCGCGAGGAGCTCCGAGCGTCCTTTGGATCATCGTTGTTCGTGTCTTCTCCGGAGCATTGGCCAATCGCGAATCCGTCCGATCCGATGCGGCGCTCCGCGTCGATTCGCGTTGGGCCTACAGGCGCGGCGGCAGCATTTCGCACGTTGTTGCTCCGGCGCGCCCCGCCGAACACAGCGCTGCGAGTCTGCTCGAACGCATGCGACGAGCGACAGTGCAGTGAGCTACGCGAGGGCGGAAGTGTGCTGCTCCGGCCCAACGCGCGCGGCGAGGTTTGGGTCGAGCTCGATGCACGCGCCGACGTAGGCGTCGTGCAAATCGCCATCCAGTGATCGAGTCGCAGCGGCGAACGAACGGTGCGGCAGGGGGGCCGATCGCGCCCACTGAGAGGCGGAGAGCCTGCTTCCCGTGGCGCGCCCCTTCACGATGTGATCAGCCGCCGCGCGCGATGACCGCGCTCGACGCTGTCTCTTCACTCCCCCGTTGTTGCCACAACGCAAACGCCGCTCCTTGCGGGTCTTCGCAGATCGCGATGCGCGAGCCCGTGTACAGCTCGATCGGTCCGATGACCGTTCCCCCGGCGCGGTGAACCACTTCGCTCGACGCCTCCAGCGAGTCGACGAGAAAGTGAAACAGCCAGTGCGGATGCACCGACGGTCGGCCCGTGATGTCCGTCATCGACCCGATCGCCTCCTCGCCCGCGGCGTAGGCGAACGAGTGATGGACACCGAACGAGCCGAGGTCGGTTTCGTCGGTGAAAATCCAGTCGAACGCACGGCCATACGCGTCCATCGCCGCTCCCGCTTTCGCCGCGTTGAGGTTGTGCCAGCACGGCACGAGCGACGACGCAGGCAGCCCTCGCGACAGCGCGATCGTGGCGCCGCCTGGATCGCGAAGGAGGGCGACTGCTCCTCCGTCGCGCTGGACGGTCGGCCCCAGCTTCGTCGCGCCGTGCTCGACGAGCTCGATTGCGCTCCGCTCGACGTCGTCCACCTCGATGTGCCCCAGCCAATGCGGCACAACCCCACGCGCCGCCAGTTCGTCGGGAAGCGCCACGATCGTGGGCTCCGCGCCGAGGAGCGAGCGATAGAACGCACGCGCGTCGTCGACGTTTCGCGCGCGAAGCTCGTAGCGATAGAAGCGGTGCATCACGGTGGACGCTCTACCTACAACCGCCGTCGGCGCTGGGATACTGAAGCCTGGCGACGGCCTCGTCTCTGCCGTCGTGCTCCAGGTCGATGCGCACCGTCGCGATCCGATCTCCTTCTCCGTACTCGTAGCGGAGTGTGTACGGGGCCTCGTTGATGCCGCAGCCCTCGAAGCGATCGGACGCCGGTCGTCCCCGGCTGTCGCGCGTGACCGCGACGAGATCCGCGACGCAAAACTCGTCGGTGTCCGGATAGTTGTGCCGAGTCGTAAAGGTCCCGTCGGCGCCGTAGACGTACTCGAGAAAGCGCCTTCCTCCCTCGGATCGCACGAGACGACCGCGGTCGTCGTAGCGGTGCCTCTCGGAGCCTTCGAGCACCAGGTCGCCGCTCGCTGCGGCGCGAATCGTCGTGCGTTGTCGGCCGTTCGTTCGCGTTCCGCTGTTGTCCGGGCGCCAGGTGTAGGTTGTCGAGCCGGCGCTTACGATGCGCCCCTGCGCGTCGTAGCGAAACGTGAGCGTGGCGTTGACCGTAGACAGCCCGAGCGCGACCCCTTCGGGGCGCACGCGGTACACCCGCGCGACGTTGGGCTCTGCGCTGCCCGATCGTTCGACGGTGATCTGGCACGGCCTCGCGATGGGCGGCTCGACCGGCGCAGCGGGAGCGGTGTTCACCGCGAGCGTTCCTGCGTCGGCGGCGTCGCTGACAACGCCTCCATCACTGCCATCGCTGCTCGAAGGCTGCGGGTCGGCGGCGCCCGCCGCGCTGGCGTCCGCGGTCGCGGTCGAGCCGGCGGACTCGGAGCCCGTGCTCGAGTTGGACGGATCACCGTTGCGTGGGCCGCGATCGCAGGCGAAGAGCGCGATCGCGGAGAGGAAGACATACCGGTTCATCACCACGGCGCGGAGGATCGCACAGGCGCGCGCACAGCACACGCATTCAAGCGGTTTGCTCGAGCTCGTGCATGACAAACTGCTGAAAGCTCTCTTCGTACGGCAGCGCGTAGTACAAGAACGTCACGCCGACGTTGGCGCGCGCGAGGCCCTGCTCGCTCACTGAGTAAGCCCGCTCGAAGGCGCGGAGGTTGCCCGACAAGAGCACGTCGCCCCAGCAGGCGCGGCCTTCGATCACCGCGCAGAGCTGCGACCCAGAGATCACGTTGAGCAGATCCCAGTGCGGATCCCATCGCGTCCGCACGTGGGCGCCGCTGCTCGAAACGTCGATGTGGTAGACGTCTTCGATCCCGTCGAAGCGAAGCTCCACCACGAACGAGAGCGGTTCTGTCACGCGAAACGCGGGGTAGCTGCGGGCGAGCGCGGGCGCGAGGGACTCGCGGATCCAGCGCGCGCAGCGCTCGCGGGCGATGCCGGGGGCGTAGTTCCAGGGGTTGTAGTCGCGGACCTCGGGGACTGTTGTCGGGCGCCACTCGTCGGGCGGAGCGGTCACCGACGCGGGCTCTTCGCAGTGGACGAGCTGCGCCGCGCCGCGCGGCTCGAAGACCGCTCCCGCTCGCTCGACGATGTACCGCGCGCCCGGCGGCGCATCGAAGGCGCGGACCGACGGGATCCGACTGCGGACATCGGCGAGAAACCGCTTCATGGGAACAGGGTGCGAGAAGCGATTGAGCCAATCGAACGGCGCCACGTGCCGTCCGCCCGCAGCGCCAGGGACGAGCGCGAGCGGGCGCGTCGCGGCGATCTCCTCGAGCACAGCGCCGTAGGTCTTCTGTGAAAAAGCGCTCTTTTCGCCGAGCATCGGGGCGATTTCGCACAAGGGCTGCCAGCGCGCGAGCAACAGGTCGACGCGGTCGGCGAGCGACGGGACGAGCAGCCCCTGCGCCGCGTAGTCGACGGTCGTGCGCACGTCCAAGGGTGAGCGGTGGACGGTGTCCACTTGATTCCATGTGACGACCGACTCGTGCTCGACCATCATGCCCCACTCCACCGCGTCCGCGTAGGACGGCGTCGTGAGCAACTGAACGCCGTCGAGGTTGATGCGCTCGAGCGACTGCGCCACGTGAACCTTCGTAAACCCCAGCCGCTGCGCCGCGTACTCGACCAGCCTGTCCGACGTGATGAGCACGGTGTGCGGGTCCATCCTCGCCAGCCTTCGCAAAGAAGGAATGTCGAAGTGATCCGTGTGGGCGTGAGTCACGATCAAGAAGTCCGGTCGCAGGGCGGCGACGTTGATCGATCGTCGCGGGACCACCTCGAACACCCCGCCGTGATGGGTCTTCTCGAGCAGGGGGTCGAACAGGATTCGCAGACCGTTGGCCACGCAAAGCCATCCAGCGTGGCCGAGGTAGTTCCACTCCATCGCCCGAGCAGCGTACTCTCTCGGCGGACCAAGATGGACGACGATCAGCCGAAGCGACCGGACACAGACAACGCGCACGACCCTCGAGCGACGAGCGATGACCTCGACGCGCAAGCGATCCTCGCGCGACGCAAAATGTTCGTCGCGAGCGCGCTCGCGGGCATGTCCCTCGGCGCCGCGTCCTGCGAAGCGCAGGTCTCTGGCTCGGTGTCGGGATCCGTCTCTACCGGCGGCAGCGCGAACACCGGCGGAAGCAGCGGCGCCGTCGCGACGCCCGTCACCGGCGGATCGAACGCAAACGATCAGGGCGCGGTCGTCGCGCAGCCTTGCTTGATGGTCGCGGCGACGCCCGAGGACGCCTCGACGAGCGCCTCGAGCGCCGACGCTGGCCACATCAACGTGATGCCTTGCTTGATGGTGGCGTCCCCCGAGTTCTTCGACTCGGGCGTGCGCGCCGACGCGAGAACGCAGCCCTCGCTCCCGCAGATCGGCGTCTCGATGCCGTGCCTCTCGATGCCCGCGCCGCAGCGAGACAGCGGCGTGCTCGTCGCGCCCTGCCTTCGCATGGCCGTTCCGCGAGACGCGGGGGTCGCCGCCGATGCGCGCGCGGTGGACGCGTCCACCGGAGGCGCCGTGCGGGACGCGTCGGTTCGTGTTCCGACGCCGCAGCCGTGCCTCGAGATGGCCGTCCCGCGCGCGTGCTTGCGCTACGCGCAACCGCCGGTGCGCAAGGACAAGACCGCGGCCCACGAATTCAACGATCCATCGCTCGGCGCGGACGACGGCGAGGACGAGTGATCCGATGACGATCGAGTCCGAGGGGCCCAAGCGCCGCGAGGCCAACGCCGTTCTCTACGCGGACATCCGCGGGTTCACCGCGACGCTCGACCGCATCGAAGCCGAGGCGGACGGGCCCGAGAAGATGAAGGGATACCTGGCCGCCTGGCAGGTGCTGCGCGACGCGCTCGTGCGCGACGGGTCCGGAGAAACGAAGGGTTTCTACCTTGCCAATCGCGTCGGCGACGCGTTCGTGATCCTGGTGTTCGAGAAGGACCCCAAGCGCTGGTATCGCTACGTCACCAACTACCTCGCCGAGCGCTTCGACGAGTTCGCGACGGAGGTCCGGCGGATCGACCCCGAGTCCAACCCGCACCTGAAGGTCTCGCTCTACTCGACGCCCACCAAGAAGGTCGTCTACTACGAGACCGGCGTGATGAACGAGGCGCTCGTCCGCGGGTTCTCCATCGCGCGGCGGGACTTTCTCTGCACCGCGATCAACAAGTGCGCGCGGATGGACGCGCTCGCCGAGGCGGACACGAGCGTCTTGCTGTGCAACGGCGGCGCGCACGGCTGGCTCGTGTCCGACGGCGGCATCGACGCGTCGCGCTTTCGGGACCTCGGCCTGATCGAGCTGCGCGGATTCCGCGAAAAAGAGAAGGTGTTCGCGCTCCTCGCGCGCGGGCCGATGAGCGTTCCGCCCGTGCCGTGAGCGCTCACAGAGAGCGCCAGATCGTCGCGAAGAAGAACGCCACCAGCACCATCGACGCGATCGCCCCGAGCACGATGCTCGCGAAGTACCGCGGCAACGGCCGTTTGCGCGTCAGGTGCCCCGCGATCGCCGCGCCCGGAAGAAACGCGAGCAGCTGCGCCATCATCACCCCGCTGCTCTCGCGCTGCGACCCTGCCGCGAGCACGACCGCGCCCGCGATCAAGACGGAGATCCACAGGACCGACTGGATCATCTTCGCGATCGGGTGCGTCGGCGTCTCGTAGCCCATCGCATAGTTCGTCCCCACGGGCTGCGGATAGGCGGGCTGCACCGTGGCGAGCTGCGAGCTCATGTGTTGTAGCTGCGCCCGTAGCGTTGCGATTTCTCGGTCTTTGAGCGCTGATCGCTCTCGCTCGTCGGCGAGAGAGCGCTCGCTCTCGTGGACGCGTTGCAGGGCCGCTTCGAGCTCGTCGCGGTACGTCATTGTGTCAGGAGTGTACGCGCGAGTAGTCCTTGAGCTTGCGGTAGAGCGTCGCGGTTCCGATTCCGAGCTGCGCGGCGGTCTTGCCCTGGTGACCGTCGTTGGCGGCGAGCGTGGCCAGGATGAGGGTGCGCTCGGCCTCGGCGAGCGTCTGTCCGACCAGCGGGGCTGCGTGGTGCGCGGGGCCCTTTGCGCCGTCGATCGCGCGGATTTCTTCGGGGAGATCCTCGACGTCGATGCGATGCCCGTCCGAGAGGACCACCGCTCGCTCGATGGCGTTCTCGAGCTCGCGCACGTTGCCGGGCCACGGGTAGCGCACGAGCGCGTCGGCCGCGCGCGGGGTCATCCCCGATACGTCTCGGACGAGCCGGGTCGCAGTGCGGACGAGCACGGAGCGGGCGATCGCGAGCACGTCTTCGCGCCTCGCGCGCAAGGGAGGAACGGGCACTTCGATCACGCGCAAGCGGTAGTACAAATCCTCGCGAAACGTCCCTGCGGCGACCATTCCCCGGAGGTCACGGTGGGTGGCGGCGAGCAGTCGCACGTCGATGGCGCGCGGCTTGTTTTCTCCCACCCGTCGGACCTCGCGCTCTTGCAGCACGCGCAAGAGCTTGACCTGCAGCGAGGGCGAGAGCTCGCCGACTTCGTCGAGCAAGAGCGTCCCGCCTCGGGCCGCTTCGAAGAGCCCCGCGCGGTCGGCGGTGGCTCCGGTAAACGCCCCGCGCTTGTGCCCGAACAGCTCGCTCTCGAGGAGGGTCTCTGTGATCGCGCCGCAGTTGATCGCGAGAAAGGGCCCATCTCCGCGCGCGGATTGCCCGTGGAGCGTCCGAGCGATGCGCTCTTTGCCGACGCCGGACTCACCAGTAATCAAGACGGTGCTGTCTGTGCGCGCGACGCGCGCGACGAGGTCGAGGACCCTGCGCATGGGCGCGCTCGCGACGATGATCGAGCCGTCTGCGTGGGGCGTTCGTGTCGCTTCGTCGAGCGCGCGTCGTCGGTCGCCGAGGGCCTTGTCGGTGCTCGCGAGGTCCTCGAGCAGCTTCGCGAGCGAGGCCTCGAGGGGGCAGCGTCCGTAGGGCGCGGCGATGGTCTCGAGCGATGATCCCCAGTCTTCGGCGAAGCGGGCGATCATCCGGCAGTGCGAGTCGCCGCAGGCGACGCAGCGCTCTTCGACCGCGTACACCTGGCGCCTGTGGACGTACGAGAGGTAGCCGCTCGCGAAGCCGCAGAGCGACCAGCACACGGGCTCGAGCGAGGGGCCCGCGAAGAGCAGGTGTTGCTCGGCCTCGTAGGACTGCTTCCAGTTGGCGACAGCGAACGCGAGCTCTTCTTCTCCCTTGGGAACCTCGGGGATCACGAGCCCCTGGATCTTGTGGATCTGCGCGCCGGCGATGCGCCACTCGCGCGCTTCGTCCCACGGCAGCGCGTTCTCGAGCGCCTGCGCTGCGCGGTAGCCGTGCGCGAAGCCGAAGCGCACGAAGATCCCGCGCGCCGCGGTGGGGCCGAGCATCTCGATGAGCTCTTTGCGAAGCAGCCCCAAGGCGACGGCGTCCATCACCAGGACGCGCTGCCCGAGCATGCGCAGGGGACCGAGCGGCGAGCGTTCGAGCAGATCGTCGAGCGAGAGTTCGCGGGCCTTCACGAGCGAGAGAGCACCTCCATCGAGAGGGCGCGATGATCGATCAAAATGACCGATCGTTCAATCAGTGTGATCGGACTGATCGCGTTGGTTCATTGAAAGGATTGAAGAATATTGGGATTCGAAGGCTGGCTTCGGGCTTGCGACGAGGCTCTTCGTCTCGCAGCCACGACCGCGCTGCGACAACGAAGGAGTCAGCACGTGAGCAACTGGAACATCGACGCATCGCACTCGACCGTGGGCTTTACCGTTCGTCACCTGGTGATCTCGAAGGTGCGCGGGCGATTCGCGCAGTTTTCGGGCAGCGTGACCTTGCCGGACAACGGCGCGCTCGAGGGCGGGTCGGTCAAGGCCGAGGTTCAGATCGCGAGCATCGATACGGCCGAGCCCAAGCGCGACGGCCACCTGAAGTCGGCAGACTTCTTCGACGCCGAGAACCACCCGACGATGACCTTCGAGTCGACCAAGGTCGCGTCCAAGGGCGGCGACTTCGAGCTGCACGGAAAGCTCACCATCCGCGGCACGACCAAGGACGTCGTGTTTCACGGCGAGAACCTCGGCGCGGCCAAGGATCCGTGGGGCAGCGACCGCGTGGCCTTCACCGCCAAGGCCACGATCAACCGCACGGACTTCGGCCTCAACTGGAACCAGGCCCTCGAGGCCGGCGGCGTCCTTGTCGGCGAGAAGGTCGAAATCGAGCTGGATGTTCAGGCCGTCAAGGCGAAGTGAGCGACACTCGCGCTCACGCGTGACAGAGCAGCGAGACGATCGCGATCCTATCGGGCCTCTCGCGAAGCGATCGGTCGCGATCGAGTTCGTCTCGGGGCGCTCGCTGTACGAGCGCGTGGTGATGGACCTCGTCGCGCGCTCGACGGTGTCTGTGTGGATCGGCACCGCCAACGTCAAAGAGCTGCTCGTCGAGCCGCCGGATGGACCGCCGCGGCTCGCGCGCTCGGGGGCGATGGTCGGCCGCGATCGACGCGGACCGAAGAGAGACGGCGCGTACGTGAGCGTGTTCGATCACTTCGAGGCGCTCGCGCGACGCGGGGCGAGCGTGAGGATCTTGCACTCGGGCGTTCCGTCGACGGCGTTCGCCGAAGAGCTCGTGCAGCGAAGGGCGCTCTTGAAGCAGCGCGCCAAGGACGGTGAGCCCTCGCTCGCGCTTCGGCGCTGCCCGAGAGTTCACCTCAAGTGCGTCGTGAGCGACGGCGCGCGGATGTATCTCGGCAGCGCCAACTGGACCGGCGCGGGCCTGGGCGCAAAGGGAGCAGGGCGCCGCAATTTCGAGCTCGGCTTCGTCACCGACGACGAGCTCTTGCTCGACGAAGTGCAGGCCCTGTACGAGCGCATCTGGCGCGGCCAAGAGTGCGCGCGTTGCTCGCTTCGCAAAGAGTGCCCGCAGCCCATCGACGAGCTCGACCCCTGAACCGCCTGCGGTCGCTGGGATCGAAAGTCCACCAACGCCTTGTTTTGTGAGCTTACAATGCAAGGTCGTGAACTTCATCGAACCGCAGCTGTCGGGCGCGATCCTGCTCGATCAGATCAGCGTGCTGCGCGAGCGCTACGGGCAGGCGAAGATCGACGCGGCGATCGCGGCGCTCGACCCGCAAGACCGCGCCGAGCTCAGCGGTCTGCTCGCGATGTCCTGGTGCCGCGCCGAGCTCGCGATGCGCTTCAAGAACGCGCTCGCCAAGGTGGTCGACGTGCCTCCGCTCGAGCTGCAGCGCTTCGTGTCGAGCGCAGGCATCGAGCGCACTGTCAAAGGCGTCTGGCGGTTCTTGCTCAAGCAGCTGTGGGACGACGCGCTGATGAGGCGCGTGCCCATGATCTACTCGCGCACGTTCAATCACGGCGATCTGCGCGCGGAAGACGTGACGTCCCGCGGCGCGCGCTTCGTGCTCAGCGGTTGGCCGACCATCCCCGACTACGACGCGCACGGGCTCTCGTACGGGATCGAGTCCGTGCTGAACGTCGCCGGCCGCGCCCGGCCCAAAGTCGTCTGGAAGCGCGAGGCCGCAGAGGTGGTGTTCACCGCCACCTGGAGCGCGAAGGCGTGACGATCTCGCTCGACGTGCAGCGCTCGATTCTCTCCCCGCTGCAGAGCGCCTCGAGCGAGCGTCACTCCCAACGCACGCGAAAGACCACCTCGGTGCGCGACATGAGCTCGCCGACGACGCTGCTATGTTTTGCGCCGGCCGCGTCGATTGCCGCGCGGATTGCGTTCTGCATGCCCTCGACGGTGATCTTCGAGTAGAGCCCTGGCGGTGTGTGTACTTTCAAGAGCAGGTTTCGGTCGCCGAGGCGCTCGTGCTCGAGCGTCGTCCCGATGCGAAACGACCCCCAGCGCTTCTCCATGTTGACCAGCAGCCGCTCGGGCGAGAGCACGAAGAAGATCGCTCGGTAGAGCGGCGTCGAGAACAGCTCGCGGTTCTGCGCATAGACCCATGCTTCGTGCGCTTCGGGTTGCCCGCTGAAGTAGACGTCTCGGATTCCGTGCATGATCACGTAGAACTGCACCTCGGAGACCCAAACTGACACGGGCGGGGGCGAGTCGATCAGCGCGCGAACCTCGGGAGGCAGAGGCACTTCGCGGCCGAGCGTACGGTCGCCGATCGCGCTGCGAATGATCGACGCCTTCACGCGACAGTCAGGATACGAACGCTCTCCGTCCGGAAGGGCGTCGAGATACGAGGCGATCGACGGAGAGAAAGAAGACATCGCGAGGGACCTCCCTGCGGGAGGGCCTGTCACTGTACGTCAAAGTCCACGGAGACACGCGCTTCGTTCGATGATCGTCGCATCGATGCGCTGCCGCGTATCGTCCGGTTGGTCACCGCGCCGTCGGTCGCACGAGGCCGTAGTAGAAGAGCCACTGCGCTTCGCTCCATCGTCGCGCTGGCTCGCGCGCGAGCGATCGAGCTACGCCGCCGTCGCTGGCCACCGCCTGCGCATGGAGTCCGGCGTCGCGGGCGATCACCATGGCGCGACCCAGGTGGTAGCCGTCGCTCACGACGAAGACCGACTTGATTCTGTGTGCTCGCAGCGTGGGCGCGATGAACCGCAGGTTCTCGATGGTGTTGCGCGAGCGTCCCTCGACGAGCACGCGCTCTGACGCGACGCCGTGTCGCACGAGCCAACGCTCGGACGCGACCCCCTCGGCGAGCGGATGCTCGTGCGTCCCGCGGCCCACGCCGCCGGTCGTCGCGATGAAGCGCACGCGCCCTGCGCGGTAGAGCTCGAGCGCGGCGCGGAGGCGGCGCTCGAGCACCGGGCTCGGGCGCGAGTGCCCCCACACCGCTGCGCCGAGCACCACCGCCGCGTCCGCGCGCTGGTCCGGCGAGGCTTCGGGCGCGAGGCTCACGGTGAGCGCGCACTCGGCGTAGGCCACGAGCGCCCAGACCATCGCGCACACAAAACCAAGAACGACCGCTCGCGCCCGCACGGATCGCAGCTCACTCGGCGACGAGCGGCTCGAAGATCCACTCGCCCACGCCCTCGTTGTGCCCTTCGATCCCGTAGCTGCCTCGCAGCCCGAAGCGCCCGCGGCGCAGCGTCGCGCGGCCGCGCGCCACCGTGGTGCCGTCGTTGGTCTCGGTCCACTCGAGGTCGAGCGAGCCGTCCCGAGAGAGCGTTCCCTGAAACGAGCCGTCCCGCGATCCTCCGCCCGATTGGTACTGGTAGACGCCGCGCCAGCGCCCGTCGGGGTCGCGCGAGACGCGGATCTCCGACGCCATCCCCGCGGGAAGCCCCGTCCATCGCGCGAGCCACACGCCGGGCCGCAGCTCGCCGTCGCCCATGGGAGCTCGAACGAGCTCGACCACGTGCCCTTCGCGGTCCTGACCGACGTAGCGCGCCCCGCCGCGCTCGCGGCGCAAGACGACATCTCGGTCCCGCGCGCCCACGGACTGCGTCACCCCGCGCTCGTAGAGCCGCACGGCCAGCGATCCGTCCGCTCGAACGACGCCGTCGAGCTCTCCGTCCCACGGCTGCGCCGCGTACGCGCCGCGCACGCGCGCTCCGTCGGTCTCGAGCGAGAGCCGCACGCGCATCCCCTCGGGAACGTCCGCGATCCGCGCCCAATAGTGCCCGCTCCGCGGCGCGAGCGAGGGCTGTGTTGATTGTGTGGCCGCGCGGCGCGCGCGGACGCGGCGGCACCCGGGCGCGCCGAGGCCGATCAGCGCGAGCCCCACGAGGCCCAACACCATCGAGCGACCGGGCGTCGCGCGGCGGCGCGCAGCACCCTGGCCGCTGGCCAGGCCGTGGGTCATCGCTTGCGGGCCTCGCGGCGCTTGGCGTCGGCTTCTCGCGCGGATTTGCCGCCGAATACCCAGCCAAACGCGAGGCCGAGCAAGAACACGCTGGGGATGAAGATCACGTGCTCGATCGTCACGACAGTGGCTCCTCCCTTATGAGTCCTTGCGCTCGCTCTTCTTGGCGATGACGCGCTCGAGCTCGTCGAGCTGCGCGGAGAGCTGCGCGTTCTTGCGCCCGATCACGAAGGCGTAGAGCCCGAGCAGCGCGAGCACCACGGCGTAGGCCGCCGCCAGCACGGGGCCGCCCGGAATCGTGTCGCGACACTCGCCTCCGCCTGCGCTGAAGGACATCGAGCGCTGCGCCGCTGGGTCGTCCGAGCCTGGCGTCACCTGCGTGTTGCGCGGCAGCGCTTCGCCGGCAAGCGGCGCGAGCCCCGTGCTTCCGGGCGCCTCGACGGGTCGCTCTGCGACGCCGGGCGGGTGGGGGCTCGCGGCCTCCGCGTCGCTCACCGTCGCGCCCGCGTCGGTCGTTGCGCCCGCGTCGTCCGCGCGTGCGAAGGAAGGAGCCAGCGCGAGCGCGCCGACGATCGTCGCCACGGACAACCAGCGAAGATGAACACGAATCACAGTCACGACTCCTTTGAAGCTCGGGCAGACGTCTTGGGCGCGCTCGGGCCGTCATCCTGGTCGTCGTCGAGCAGCCCCAACGCAGAGGCCTCGGCGCGCAGGGCCTCGAGGCGCGTCTCGTTTTGCACCATTTTCGCGCGCAGCCAGAGCATGCCGAAGACGAAGACCGTAAACGCGATGAAGCTCGCGCTCAGCGTCGCGCCCATCGCTGGGGCGAGACCACCACCACGTCGAGAGATCACCGTCGGGTGCTGTCCCCGCCAGAGCTGCACGGAATAGTGAATCACCGGCATGAGCGCGGTGCCCACGACCGCCAGCGCGGCAGAGAAGCGCTTTTCTCCCTCGCCGCCGGACGATCGAAGGACGACGTACGCCATCATGATCAGCGAGCAGAGCAGAGTGCTCGTGAGGCGGGGGTCCCAGACCCAGGGAGTGCCCCAGGCCTTCCACCCCCACAAGGGCCCTGTCACCAGGACGATTCCGGCGAACGCGAGGGTGAGCTCACCGCCGGCCTGCGCGATCGCGTCCCACAATTCGGTGCGCTGCCAGAGGTAGAACAGCGACCCGATCGCGCACGCGCCGATGCAGAGATACATCGAGTACGCCGACGGGACGTGAAAGTAGAAGATCTTCTGCGTCAGGCACCCCGCGTCGCACTGCGCGACCGGAGCGTACCAGAACGCCATCAACAGCGCTGCCGCGAGCGATATGAACCCTGTCGCAGCGGCGACCGCAGGCCCGGACTTCATGCGCGCGGACCGTAGCACACGGAAATTTCACCGTCGCTCGGCGTCGGCGGGGCAACTGGACCTTCGCGACGAACGGAAAGGTCGTCGCGGGCTGCGACGAGGGTGCCTCCTGCAGCACTCTCTGCTCCCGCGCTGACCAAAGACAATCGCGTTCTGCGTGGATTTTTCGGGGTACAGTTTGGGTAACGAAGAGGGCATGGCTCCCAGCGTTCGTGCGCTCAACCATCGCTCGCAGCATCGCTCATTCCCGCGTCGCTCGAGGGGCGAAGGCGAATGATGATGTGCTGAGACTGCCGGTTGATGCTGAAGTCTCGATCGCTGAACGAGCGATGTGTCGCCTCGTACCGTTCGTAGCCTGGGCACTCGACGATCACCGTGAAAGTGCCTCTACAGCCAAACATCGTCGGGTAGTCGATATCAATGAATACAGCTGACCTTCTTCCAAACTCTGCATCGATGGTGACTAGCGCGTTGCGAATCTCGTTCCCCGTAACCTGGTCGAACACGTTGAATCGAAGACAGGGGACCCGGCCCGGCTCGAGGATCTGAGGGCTCGGTGCGCAGCCGAAGAGAGCCAACGCAGCGGCAAGCAACAGTGTACGACGAGACATGGGAGGCTCCTTTGTCGCTCAGAACATCAGGGGAAACAAAGGGTCGACGACTCTGCCCCATCGCCCCGCTCTTCATCGGCCAGCCCCGTACCCCATACCCCATAGGCGCCGAAAGCTCCACGGCGGAAACAGAGCGTTTGGGCTGAGAATCGAGAGACGAAACGACGGTGGATATCGAGCCGCGCGGCGGCCCCCATAGGCGCCGAAAACTCC
>LNEO01000216.1 GCA_001465015.1 Deltaproteobacteria bacterium Ga0077539
CCGCTGCCCATTGCCCGCTGCCCATTGCCCGCTGCCCATTGCCCGCTGCCCATTGCCCGCTGCCCATTGCCCGCTGTCCGCTGCACGCTGCCCGTTGCCCGTTGCCCGCTGCCCGCTGCTCAGTGCTCGCGCACGGTCGTTGGCACCGCTCGGCTGGCACGCTGGCACGTGCCAGCCCTCGTGCCAGCCCTCGTGCCAGCGCGTCCGCTGTGACATCGAGGTCGCAGCGCTGAAATCGCAGGGGAATCAGCGCGTGCCACCGTTGGCCTGCGCTGTGCTCAAGCGACGTCCCATGAAGACGACGATCGTTTCGGGTTCGCTGGGTATCTTCTTCGCGCTGGCGGCGTGCTCGCCTCCGGTGACCACTAATCAAGACGCGGGGACCGACGCTGGTGGCGACGCGAGCGCGACGGGCATCGGTCCGATGGGAGGAACGGTCCGTGATCGGACCGGGCTGTCGCGGATCGAGGTTCCTGCGGGGGCGTTGAGCGCGACGGTGCCGTTGACGCTCGAGCCTGCGACGGACGACTCGGCGTTGCCTCCGGGCGCGGTTCGGGTCGGCTTTCAGTTTCAGATCGGCCCGATGGGGACGAGCTTCGCGCAGCCCGTTCGCTGGGTGCTTCCGTTCGATCCGACCGACGTCGTCGGGCTGGGAAACGCGCAGGCGGACGTCAAAGTGTGGGTTCGCAACGCGACGGGCTGGACGCTCACCGAGCCCGTGGCGGTGACCGAGTCTACGGTGACCATCGAAGTGCGCGAGGCGACGATCGCGGCCGCGGGCGTGAGGCTCGTTCCTCGGTTGGCTGCGTGTGGAGGGGCCGGACAGCCCGCGTGCGTCGAGCCGACGGTGGTGCCTCCGGCGATGTCGACGTGCACGGGCAACTTCTGCCTCCAGGTGCTCGCGGATCCCGCGACGCGGACGGACACCATCACGCAGCGCATCGCCAACGCGCTGAACATCACGGTGCACGACGGCAAGGCGTACTGGCGCAACTCTTCTGGCCTCCGGGCGTTTCGCGTCGACCTCAACGGCGGCGCGATCACCGAGAGCGCCCAGGCCAGCGGCGGGGCGTTCGTGTCGCTCGACCTCGGTCAGACCGTGGCCGTCGACTCGGCAGGCAACTTGTGGTCGGGTCTCTTTCGATACTCGTTTGCGTCCGGCGTCGCCGTGCAACCCGCCAATGTCCCTTCGGGCTTCGGGAAGCAGAGCGTCGCGGGGGACACCAACCCGGACGGCAGGGTGTCGCCGCCCGAGGTGATCCGCGCGATGGACGGCAGCATTCACGCGTATCGCAGGGTGTTTCAGGTCGCAGGCGAAGGCGGGGCGCAGACGACGACCGAAGTGCGGATGGAGCGCTGGACGTTCAACGCGAATCTCTCGGTCACGGGTCCCGTGACGATCGCGCAAGGATTCAGCCCCTCCACGGTGTTGCGAGCGGATCCGATGCAACCGGGGACGGTCTACGCGATGGGCCGACTCACCGCCGCCGGCGGAGGAATCATCGGAACGCAGACGGCAGAAGACGGCGTCCGTGTGCTTCGCATCGACAATGCTGGGATGGTCCTCGCCTCGCTCACGGTGCCGGTCGTGGCGGGCGGCTTGTCGTTCAACGCCGGCTCGTCCACCACGGGCTTGTGCACGCCTGGGCAGTTCTGCGCAGTGCTGCACGAGAACTCGTTGTCCGTTCGCGGCGCCGAGCTCATCGCGCCGACGCACCCGTCGATCGGAACAACGATGTCCGTGCAGCGCATGGACGGCGCTTCACCGATGCTCACGCGCACGGCGGTGAACCTCCCGATGGCCCTGCCCACCGTGATCAACGTCGTTCACGACTCGCAGGGAGGGCTCTGGCTGTTCACGCGCGCAGCGAACGCGCACCAGCTGTGGCACTTCAACCGCATGGCGAACACGGTGACGCCGATCGGTCTCGGCATGCGCACTCCGTTTGGAATCACCTCGGACGGCGGCGACGGCGTGCTCGTGATCGTCAACAACAGCGCGACCAACGGCGGCTCTCCGACGGGCCTCGTCCGTGTGCGCCGCTTGATGATGTGAGCGAGGGGTGTGATTGCAGATCGTGCGCAGCGCTTCGCCGTCGCACGTTTCGCAATCACACCCATTGCGTCCGCTCGGACATCAACGCTGCCAAGTGAGTTCAGCGATGGGGGAGATTCAGGTCTATCGCGGTTCCTCCGCTCTGTGATCTCTGGGCCCAATGTGATTCGTGAGTTTGTCGCCAGTCCTGGGAACTTCCTCGGTGCGTATGTCGCGTTTCTCTGCCCGTTTGTCGGTGGAGGCTCGACCTCTGGCCGTGAGGCGAGCGTGTTGCCGCTTGGGCGTTGACGCTGGCACTGAGGTTCCTGGGGATGTGCATTTCGAGCCGAAATCCGGTTCCCTGCTCAGCATGGGCGTCTGCGACGCGTCGCGAGCGGCTCACGCGGTTCGCGGGATCGTACTCGGACCTGCTGGGGATGGAGTAGCGGCGGTCCCGACCTCGGCGTCGACCCTACGGACGTCTCGTTCCGCGAACCATGACGGACTGATCGCGGCACGTCGAGAACGCGCTGCAAGTCCCCGCGGGGGTGAACGCCACGGAATACGTTGCGTCGAAGGTTGTCCTCATCGCGTTTGTGAAGGTGCCCTGCAACCTGAACGTCTCGTTGCACGTGCCCGAGATGACGCCACGAACGTCGAACGCCATCGAGCCCGCCGCCGGAGCGGGCCCCATCATGATGGCCGGGGCACCTTGCACGATGAGGTTGCCGCCCATTGAGTTGAACTCGAAGAAGCGAATGTTGTAATCGACGAGAATCATTCCGAGTCCGAGGCTGTCCTCGCACCGGTACATCGTCGACGGCATGATGTCATAGATGCCTCGGATGGCGGAGCTCGTGCACATCGGATCCATGCGGCGCGTGCACATGCGCATGCTCTCGTTGCACTCGTCGATCGTACACGGGTCCGTGTCCGCGCAGTTGACGGGAGTACCCGCGACGCATGCGAGCTCTGGAGTGCACGTCTCGGTGCCGTTGCAGAAGATGCGATCGTCGCACTCGGCGTTGTTGCGACAAGCCGAGGCCATCACGCAACCCATCATCGCGTTGCACGTTCGACCGCCGGTGCAACGGCTGTTCTGCGGGACGTGCTCGCAGGTGCCCATCACCGTGCACGTGTCCTGCGTGCAGTCGACCATGTCGTTGCACTCGGAGTTCATCGTGCAGCGCCCCGACGTCGCTCCGCAGCCTCGCATCGGATCACAGCGCTGACCCATCGTGCACATCGAGTCGTCCGGTTGATTGCGGCACGTTCCGTCGACGAGGCACGTGTCACGAGTGCACGCGATCCGGTCGTCGCAGTCCGCTGGCGTCATGCATGTGCGCGTCATGCCCGACGTGCATCCGCGACCCGAAACGCAGCTCTGTCCCATCGGACACATCGCGTTGTCCGCGGTGTTCTCGCAGACGCCGCCGACGAGACACAGGTCCCTCGTGCACGGGGTGTTGTCGTTGCAGTCCTCGTTGCGGGTACATCCGGCACGTGCGTCGACGCCGCTGTCCGCTGGGCCGAGCGGGCGGCTGGGAGCGCACGCGCTGATGACGCACGCCGCAGCGAGAGCGAGAGCGCGAACGTTTGGTTTGTGGGTCGACATCGTTGGCTCCTACATCCTCGTCCCAGTGACTTCGCGAAACTGGCTGAAGCACATGCGGCTGGCATCACAGAAGTTGAACATCACGGTCCACGTTCCGCGAAACTCATTGGCCATAAGGAAGGTCCCGCTCATCGCGAACACCCACTGGCATCCACCGATCGAACTCTCTCCGCGCACCGTAAACATTCCGTCGCTCGCGGGTGCTCCGCGCAACTCGACAGGAAACCCGCGCACCACCACCCCCGACGCGGTCGATTCGAGCATGACCTGCGAGACGTTGAGCGACCCGGCACCGCACGTGTACGAAGGCGCGGGCATCAGCGTGTACGTCCCCGGCGTCACGCTGCCCCCGCATGGGTTACGCGTGATGTGATCGCACATGCGGGTCATCTCGTTGCACACGTCCGCGGTGCACATGTCCATGTCCGCGCAGTTGGGCGCGGTGCCGGGAGCGCACATTCCGCCGGTGCAGCGCTCGGGGCCGTTGCAGAAGCGGCCGTCGTCGCAGTCGGGGTCGGTCCCGCAGCGACCGGGCGCCACGCAGTCGAGCGTGAAGGAGCACCGGTCACCGGCGCTGCAGCGAGAGTCGTCGCGGATGTTCTGACAGACCCCGCCCGCGCCGCACACGTCGCGCGTGCACGCGACGCGGTCGTCGCAGTCTTCGTTGCGCATGCACGAGCTGCCCGACGCGCAGCCGCGGCCGAAGAAGCAACGCTGCCCCATCGGGCACATACGGTCGTTGGCGGTGCGCTCGCACACGCCGCCGACGATGCACGTCTCTTCGGTGCACGCGATGTTGTCGTTGCAGTCCTCCTGCCGCGTGCAGCGGCCGCCGTCCGCAGGGGGAGGGACGCTGCTGTCCTGTCCCGAGTCCATCACCGCCGAGTCCGTGGGAGCGAGGACCATCGGTCGATCCGGCCCGCACGCGGCGAGCGAGGCTGCGACGAACGAGGCAACGCGAAGACGCATAGCTCGTACGGTACCGCGACTCGAGCGACCGCGTCACAAAACGGTCGCTGCTGGCTCCCATGGCTCCGAGAGAACGTGCGATTCGGGGTCGAGCGCGTCGTCGCCGCCCTGGCCAACCTGCGGCGCGCCGTCGCGCACACCCTGTGATTTCTCAGCGCACGTTCACGTACGAGCGCCTGAATGTTTACGTACAGGCGCCTGTACGTGGGCGTCGTCGGTCGTCGCTGCGGCGGCTTCGTTTGCAGTCGGACCGGCGCTCGCTTCGGGGCGACCCGCGAACCGATCGAGCCCGCGCTGGATGCTCGCGCGCACGCGGCTGTCGACCTCGTTGACCCAGGCTCGTTCGCTCGACTCGGTGCGCTCGAAGCCGAAGCCGTCCCAGCGGGTCTCGATCGGCTCGGCCACGCGATAGCGCAGCGCCGCGGGCAGCGGAATGTGCGGCCACGGCCCCACCGCCAGCCCCCACGGCAACGAGAGGTGCACGGGAAAGATCTCCGCCCGCGCGATGCGGTGCAGCCCGATCTTGCGCGCGAACTCGTGGCCGTCGCTGAGCACCATGAGCGTCTCGTGCGCTCCGGCGTGCGCCACGGGGACGATGCGCGCGCCGGCCTCCATGGCCATGCGGACGTAGCCCGTTCTGCCAGAGAAATCGCAGTCGAAACGCTTGCTGTACGGTCGCCACACCTCGCGGTCGCCCCCGGGCAACACGAGCACGTCGCGCTTGTAGCCCATGAGCGCCCGGAGGCACGAGGTGCGCGACGCTCGAAGAACGCCGCGCTTCGCGAAGAAGTCGCCCACTTTGTCGAGCGAGAAGACCATGTCGTGCCCCATCGCGTGAATGGGGCGGTCGCTGCCGAACCGACGGTACCAGTGCGCGAGAAAGCCCCAGACGTCGGGGATGGTCGTGCCGCCCGAGTGGTTCATCACGACCATCACGGGCTCGTCGGGGATGTTCTCGAAGCCGTCGTACGAGCAGCGAAAATACCCGCGGGTGTCGCCCTCTGCGAAGAGCGAGCCGAGCTTGCTCACAGTGTCGACGACGGCGCTCGCGTCGAACTCCCCTGGGTCGACGCCGTGCTGGGGACCGTGCTCTCCGTGGAGCCATTGCATCAATCGACTGGGCATCGCGCACACCTGAAAGACAGCGGAACAGAGATCGAAGAAATGGCTGACTGACGTTGGTCAATGTCACGACTTTGACCAACGTGCAAGGTGCGTTCAGTGTTCGGGTTGATGGCAGCGCTGCTTCCCCCCGAACGACTGCTGTTTCTTCCGTTGAAGGCGCGCGGGTTCAAGAGCGCGCACGTCGAGACCGAGGTGGGGACGGTGCACGCGCTGGCGGCGCCGGGGCGCGGGCCGCTGCCGCCGATCGTGCTCTTGCACGGCCTCAGCAGCGCGGCGGTGCACCTCGCGCCGCTGCTCGAGCCGCTGCGCAAGCACGCGAGGGCGGTGATCGCGCTGGATCTTCCGGGGCACGGCGACAGCCAGATTCCCAAGGACGGGCTGACGCCCGAGTCGCTCGAGCGCGGAATGATCCAGGCGATCGACCAGATCGCGCCCGGCGACTGCGTGGTGTTCGGCAACTCCCTCGGCGGGGCGGCGGCGTTGCGCTTCACCCTCGCTCGACCGGGCCGCGTGCGAGGGCTCGTGCTGGTCTCTCCGGCTGGAGCGCCGATGAGCGATCATCAGTTCGAGACCTTTCGAAAGAGCGTCTCGATCGACTCGCACCAGAGCGCGAAGGACTTCGTCGATCGCGTGTTCGTGCGGCCGCCGTGGCCTCGCTCGATGCTTGCGTGGGGTACGCAGCAGAAATTCGCGGCGCCGTCGGTGCGCTCGCTGTTGTCGGCGACGCGCGCAGAGCACCAGTTCTCTGCGCACGAGGTTCGCTCGGTCGATACGCCGACGCTGCTTGTGTGGCCCAAGGGCGACCGGGTGTTTCCCGTCGGCTGTCGCGAGTTCTTCGCGACGCACCTGCGAGGAGCGACCGTGCTCGAGCCCGAGGGCGTCGGGCACAGCCCGTATCTCGAGGACGCCGAGGGGCTCTTGCGCTCGATGATCCCGTGGATGCACGCGGCGGTCACGTCGTCGAAGGACGCCGCGGACGTCACCGCTTCGCACCAGCAAGCCGTCCGGCTCTGATCGATGGACGGCAGCGGTCGAAGCGAAGCCGAGAGCTCGTTGAAGAACACTGTGAAGCGTTGGTTGAAAGCGCCGGCGCGGGCTGTGTCCGGATTGTGGCGCGCTGCGACGAGACCCACGGCGAGTCAACTCAACATCCGCTACGACAAGCAGGCCGAAGCCATCTTGAGCAAGGTCGTGGCGCGCGACTCGGTGTGCATCGACGTCGGCTGCCACGAGGGAGCCATCCTCGACAGCTTGCTCCGCCTCGCGCCGGAGGGAACGCACTACGCCTTCGAGCCGCTTCCGCACCTGTATTCAAAGCTCGTCGCGAAGTACTCGGGCGTGGCCTCTGTTCGTCTGAGCGAGGTCGCGCTCAGCGACAAGGCTGGGGTCAGCACGTTTCAGCACGTGGTCTCCAACCCTGGTTACAGCGGCATCCTGCGACGCCGCTACGATCGAGCGCGAGAAGAGATCGTCGAGATCTCGGTGACGCTCGCGAAGCTCGACGACATCGTGCCCTCGGACGCGCCGGTTCGACTGGTGAAGATCGACGTCGAAGGCGGCGAGCTGCAGGTGCTTCGCGGCGGCGTCGAGACGCTGCGTCGCTGCCGTCCGTTCGTCGTCTTCGAGCACGGCCTGGGCGCGGCGGACTACTACGGAACGCGACCCGAGCAGGTGTTCGACCTCTTGGCGTCGTGCGGTCTGCGGGTCTCTCTCATGATCGACTGGCTCGAGGCGGGCGACAAAAGGGCGCTCACGAGAGAGGCGTTTGCGGACGAGTTCGACTCGGGCCGCAATTACTACTACCTGGCCCACCCCTAGCGCGGAGCCTGCTGTTACGCACCCGTGCTCAACGACGGCGGAGCAGCACCGAGCCCGCGGAGTAGCCCGCGCCGAAGGAGCACAAGAGGCCGAGGTCGCCCTTCGCGAGGTCTTCGTGGTGCAGATGCAGCGCGATCACCGAGCCGGCCGACGAGGTGTTCGCGAAGCGATCCAGGATGTTCGGGCTCTCGTGGGGCTCGGCGTCGCGACCGAGGACCTTGCGCGCGATCAAGCGGTTCATGCTGGTGTTTGCCTGGTGCAGCCACAGTCGCTTGAGCTCGGAGGGCGCCACGCCGAGCTCGTTCAAGTGCTCGATCAACAGGGTCGAGACCATCGGGACGACCTCTTTGAAGACCTTGCGTCCCTCCTGGACGAAGAGGAGGTCTGTGTCCGCGGCGCTCATCCGCGCGACCAGGTCCGCGGGGCTCTCGGCCTCGGTGCGCGTGAGAAATCCCAGGTTGTTGCGGATGTTGTTGCTGAACGTGGTCTGCAAGCGCGCGCCCAGCAGGTCGAAGCCCGCGCCCGCCCGCGCGCGGTCGTCGCGCTCGAGCAAAAGCGCCGTGGCCACGTCGCCGAAGATGAAGTGGCTGTCTCGGTCTCGAAAGTTCAGATGGGCGGTGCAGATCTCGGGGTTGACCACGAGGACCGCGCGGGCCGCTCCTGCGTCGATGAGGCTGCGCGCCGCCTGGAGGCCGAACGTGGCCGACGAGCACGCCACGTTCATGTCGTAGCCGAAGCCCTCGACGCCGAGCGCGGACTGCACTTCGACGGCGATCGCCGGGTAGGCGCGCTGCAGGTTCGAGCAGGCGACGATGACGGCGTCGACGTCGGCCGCGGTGCGACCGGCTCGCGCGAGGGCGTCCTTCGCGGCCGCCACCGCCATCTCTGCCAACAGCGAGAGCTCGTTGTTGGGCCGGCGCGCGAGCCGCGGCGCCATGCGATCGATGTCGAGCACACCCGCTTTGTCCATGACGAAGCGCGCGCTGATCCCGCTGGCCTTCTCGATGAACTCGGCCGACGAGCGCTGCTTCGCCTCGATCGTTCCCGCGGAGATCTCCGACTGGTGCTCGAGATTCCAGCGGTCTACCCATGCGTTGAACGAAGCGACGAGCTCGTCGTTGGAGATCGAGTGCGCAGGGGTGAACAGGCCCGTCGATGCGAGCACCGCGCGAGAGGTTGGGGCAGCGTCCATGGGTCGCACCTACCGCATTCGCTAAGAAAAGAGCAGAGGCAACGCGCGTTTGCCGCGGAGCGTCGTGGCGCGTCGTGGAGGGCTCGCGGGGATGGCCGCTTCGTTTGCTACACTCCTGCGCCGTGGAGATAGACAGCGCTTCCGAGGAAGCCCAACCCATGGGCATACCTAGCGTCGGGCCGGGGACCGTGCTGGCCGATCGATACGAGATCGTGCGCGTCATTGGCCAGGGCGGGATGGGAGCTGTGTACGAGGCGACGCACCGCACCATCAAGAAGCGCGTGGCGCTGAAGCTGCTGCGCCCCGAGGTGGCTTCGGCCCCGTCCATCGTGCAGCGGTTCTTGCAGGAAGCGCGGACCGCCAACGAGGTGCGTCACAAGAACATCGTCGAGGTGACGGACTTCGGGGTCGATCAGGGAAAGCCCTTCTTGGTGATGGAGTTTCTCGAGGGCGAGCCGCTCACGAACTGGCTCGAGCGGCACACTCCGTCGCCCATCGGGCCTTTGTTCGCGCTGCTCTTGCCCGTGGGGCGGGCGCTCGATTATGCGCACACAAAAGGGTTTATCCATCGAGACGTCAAGCCCGACAACGTGTTTCTGGCGAGGGTTCCTGGAGAGCGATCGCTCGTGCCGAAGGTGCTCGATTTCGGCATCGCGAAGAACACGCTCGACCCGGACGTGCGGCTGACGAGCACGCAGGCGACGATGGGCACGCCGCTGTACATGGCGCCCGAGCAGGCAGGCGGCGCCAAGGACGTCACGCAGGCGGCCGATCAGTACGCCTTCGCGGCGATGGTGTACGAGGCGCTGGCGGGCCGGCCGCCGCACCTCGCCGAGACATACAACGGGCTGATCATCGCGAAGGTCACCGCTGAGCCCGAGCCGCTCGTCGCGTATCGGCCAGAGATTCCCGAAGCGTTGGCGGCGATTGTTCAGCGAGCGCTCTCGCGGGACCCCAAGCAGCGCTTCGAGTCGATGGAGGCTTTGTGCGTGGCGCTCGAGCCGTTTGCGGACGAAGCGGTCGCGGTGGGGGCCGCGAGCGCGCCGAGGCGAGCGCCTGCGGCAGACGTCGCGCTGCTGGCCACTGCTGCCGCAGGGGACTTCGCTGCCTCGCCGGTGCCGTCGGCGCAGACCGCCTCGGGGGGGACGCCCACGGACTCGGGGTTCTCGAGCGCGAACACCAACCCCAACGCGCCGAATTCAGCGTTTTCGAAGAGCGAGCCGGAGCCCTCGAAAGCGAAGGCCGCGAGCGCGTTTGCTTCGACGGAGGCTCCGCACGAGGTCTCTGTGGTTCGGGCTCCGGAGCGAGCGTCGGGCGCACCGCGCTCGCCGACGGTGATCGTCGCCGGGGTGGCTGCGTTGGTCGCGGTGTTCGGCGTGGCCGCGGTCGCTCGCGGAAGGAGTCAGGGCAGCGCGACCGTGCAGCCCGATCGCTCGACGAGCGGCGGAGTGACGGCGCCCGTGCCGACGCCGAGCGCGACGGCAGAGCTCGTGTTCGCGGTGTCGCCGCCGGAGGCCGAGATCGTGCTCGACGATCGCGTGATCGGCCGTGGAACGACGCGAATCGACCTCCCCGTCGACGCTCGAACGCACAGCCTGCGCGTGCGCGCTCCGGGGTATCTGGACTACCAGGAAGCTAGCTTCGTCGTGCGCGGCCCTCGAGCGATCGTTCAGCAGCTCGTGCGCGATCCCGCGCTCGTGGTGCAGGCACCGGACGCGGGTGTGGCTTCGAACAGCGCCCGCCCAGCGAACGGCACGGGCAACTCGAGCAACCGTGGCAACCGCGTTCACAACAACAACGGTCGGCTCAACGTGTTCGGAACCAATCCGCTCACCGGGGGCAGACGGTGAGTCGGGCGCGTCGGGGAGACTTTGATTCAATGGGTGTATATTCGAAGTGCGCGGTTTTTCTCGTGTCCGCAGCGGTCTCGATCGCGCCGACGGCGGCGCGCGCGCAGCGACGACCGCAGCAACAACAGAGGCCGCCCTTGTCAGCGAACGAGCAGCAAGCGGCGCAGCGCTTCGATCGCGGCGTGCAGCTCGCGCGCGAGGGCGACTGGACGAGCGCGGTGGCCGAGTTCGAGGCGGCGTACGCGCTCTCGGGCAACGTCGAGATCTTGTTCAACGTCGCGGCGGCCCATGAAAACGCCAACCACTACGTCGAGGCTGCCGAGGCCCTGGCGCAGTATCGCGCGCGGGCTACGGCTGCGTCCGTGGGGCGCAGGGCTACGGAGCTCGACGCGGCTGCGGCGCGGATCGAGTCGCGCATCGGTCGGCTCATCGTGGCGCTCGACGCGCCCGGCCTCGAGGTCGCCGTGGATTCTCGAACGTTCACTGCGGACCAGGCTCGGGCAGGGATTCGCGTGTCCGCTGGGGACCGACGGGTGGTGTTGCGAGCGCCGAGGTTTGTCTCGCGCGAGCAGCGCGTGACGGTGGCGGGTGGCGAGGCGAGGACCATCTCCGAGCCGCTGACGCGGACGCAGTCGGGGATCATGGTCGAGTGCAACGTGCGCGGCGCGCGCATATTGGTGGACGGCCGCGAGCTCGGCCGAACGCCGATCGAGAGCGCGCTGGTGGTCGACGAGGGGCGCCACACGGTGCGCGTGGTCTCCGACGGGTACACCAGCTACGAGACCGTGGTCGAGGCGGTCGAGGGCGGAGCGACAGTGCGGGCGCAGCTGAGCTGGCTCGATGAGATTCCGAGCGCGATCGCAGGGCGATTGCTGATTCGCACGAACGAGCCCGGAGGGTTCGCGACGATCGCGCGAAGGCGGATTCCGATGGACGGGTCCTATGCGCTGCCGCCCGGGACGCACCGGCTTCGGGTGGAGCTGCCGGGGTTTGTTCCGACGGAGCGCGACGTCACGACGGTGGCGGGCGAGTCGCTTCAGGTCGACGTGTTGCTTCGGCCCACTGCTGCCTATCGACTGTCGTACGACCAGCACGCCAGGCTGCTGCGAAGCCTGTGGGTCGGCACGGGCATCCCTGGGTTCTCGTTGCTCGCGACGACCGGCGTCGCGGCGATCGTGTTGCTCGTGCGCAATCGCACGAACGACGAAGAGATCACGCGCGTCGGTCAACAGATCGACGCGTGCGGCCGCACCGCGTGCTCGAACTCACTCGAGCTCATCGCCCAGCGCAACAGGCTCGTTCAGCAGTCGAGCGACGAGTACACGGCGCTGTGGATCACGGGCATCACCGGCTTCATCGGCCTTGGGCTTTCGATCGCGTCGATCTCGTTCTTCGCCGTGGCGCCGCCGCTCGACCGGTTTACCCGCGCGCCGAACTTTCGCGTGGGCGTGGGGCCCGGCGCGGTCTCGACGACGCTGACGTTTTAGTGTCGGGGGCGGGGATTTACTGGGTCGAGGTGCTCTCGCCGAACTCGTAGCGAACGATGGCGCTGGGCGTTCGAAAGGTCGGCACTCGCACCGCGCAGAGCGCTCGTTCGAGGCAACGCGCTTGCGTCGCCGCGAGGCTCGGCCCGCGCAGGTCGAAGCGAAGCGCGACCCCGACGCTCGCGAACTCGCCGCGAACGCGGAGCGACGCGCCTCGTCCGAGCTCGGGCACGCACGCGCTCACGATGGACGCGGCCGCCGAGAAATTGCGGGCGACCGCGCGCGCTGTGGGCTCCGCGGGGCACTGCGCGCACTGAACGATCAGCGGAGACTCTTCGCGGACCGCGCAGTCGAGCGCGGTGCGGACGCTCGAGGCCGAGCTCGACTCTTCGTAGGCGAGCGAGCGAGTTTCCTCGCGCGGGCGGGTCGCCTCGGTCGACGCGCACGCGGAGGCGAGCAAGCCGGCGACCGCCAGGGAGACGACGGCGGTCCGCGCAGGGCCCGGCGCTGTGGGTTGGAGCGCGGCGCGGCCTCTCGTGCCCGTGCGCGCTGGTCGTTGCGGGTTGCACTGCATCGACGCACCTCACTTCGGCAGCGCGCGTCCGGCCCGAAGCGAGCGAGCGGCCTCGACGAAGCATTCGTCGCTGAGCTCGCGCGCCGTCGGCCCGGCCGTCGGTCGCTGCGTAGATCTCGTACGAAGTTGCAGGTGCGGCGACCCCCTCGCCACGTTCATCTCAGCGGCACTTTTCTTCGAACGAAACAAGCCGAATCGGAGAGGATGCGCCGAAAGCCTCGATGGGCTTGGATCTACAAGTGTTTTTGTAGATCAGGCGGCGACCTGCGCGGCGGCGCACGTCGAGAGCGCCTGCGCTTCGCCTGCGAACATCTCGCGCAGCACGCCGACGATGTATCGCTCGGCGATCGAGCCCACGAGCGGAACGCGCACGGTGAGCTCTCCCTCGATCACTCGGAGGGTCTCGTTGCCGCGCGCCTCGAGGCGGTAGCGGCCGTGCGACGCGAAGTACTTCTTCCACTCGGCGGGGACGTTGGCGTCGATGACGAACGTGGCCTCGTGGGCGGCGCCCGACCAGTGAACGGTCTCGACCCACTGGGTCATTTCGGGGTCGATCCCCTTGGCGAACGCCGGGAGCTTCATGGACGGCTCGAAGCGCTTGCGGACGACTCGGTCACGACCGCGCGACTCGATGCTGAGCACGGAGGCCTTCGCGATGCCCGGCATGAAGCGGGGCAGGATGGCGGTCGTCGCCGGGTCGAAGAGCACGCGCTCGACTTCGCTGCGAGGCGCGGAAACAATGTGTTCAACCTTCCACTGCATGGCGGCAAACGCTCCTTCGAGGAGATGTTCAGCGACCCCGAAGCTCGGGGCCCTTTACTGCGATGCGGGCTGAAGGAATCGGTTGTTTCGAAAAGCGCTCGGTCGGGGGCGTCACCGTGGTTTCGCGGCCGCCGATACCGTCGCTACGCTCGTCGAGGAGCGTTGGTTTCGCGCGAGCGCCGGTTGGCCGTAGACTGGCGCCAAGACTCGTGGCCAAAGCTACCAAGAAGCGCGCCTCTGGCTCCAAATCTCTGCCGTCCGCGGCGAGCGACGCGTCTGAGATTCGCCAGGAGAAAGAGCGGGCAAACGCGTTGGAAGCGCCCTCGGACGAGGCGGTCTCGGGAGACAGAACCGAGGCGACGCGAGAGGATGCCGAGCCGACCGAAGTGGTCGCGGCCGAGAAAAAAGCGGTGAGCCGCACGCCCCTGCGCGCGGCCGGGTCGATCCGCGACACCAACCGCGAGGTGGCGATGGGGATCGCCGCCGGCGGCGCGCTCTTCGGGATCGGGGCATACGTGGTGTACTGGTCGAGCTTGCGTTGGCTCGTGGCGGGAGGCAGCTCGACGATGATGGCGGTGAGCTTTCTCTTGCCAGTCACCGTTCCGATCCTCATTGGTTCGATCCTCGGAGAGCGCGGGCGCAAGGCGCTCGGCTACTCCATGATCGGCGGAGTGATGTTGGGAACGGTGATCGCGGGCATGTACCTCACGACTCGCTTTCGCGATTCGCAGAACCCGATGAGCGCTGTTCCGTCGATCGGTCCGGCGCCCGCGGTGCCGCCGCCATGACGGAGCGAGCGATGACGGACGAACCTCTCGACGCGACTGCCTCCGAGCGCACGGTCAACGTCGCGCTGGTGATCGAGCGCACTGGCGCCGAAGGCCCGGGCGAGCGCTATGCGCTCTGGGTCCAGGGGTGTCCGATGCGCTGCGCGGGTTGTTGCAACCCCGAGATGCTGGTGTTCGTCGAGCGCGAGCGCCAATCCGCGCGCGCCTTGGCCGAGCACGCGATCGCGCAGAGAGCGCACGGCGTCGAGGGCGTGAGCCTGCTCGGCGGCGAGCCGTTCGCGCAGGCCGAAGCGCTCGCCGAGCTGGCCGAGCGCGTGCGCGCCGCGGGTCTGTCCGTGATGGTCTACACGGGCTTCACGATCGAAGAGCTTCGCGCCCAAAGAGACCCGCACGTCGACGCGCTGCTCGCGCAGACGGACCTGCTCGTGGACGGTCGGTACGAGCGCGAGCGACACTCGACCGCGCGCCGCTGGATCGGGAGCGACAACCAGCGGCTGCACTTTTTGACGGATCGATACCGCGCGGATGACCCGCAGTTTTCAGCGCCGAACACCGTCGAGATCCGCATGAAGAACGGGCGAATCACGATCAACGGCTGGCCCGTGCACGGGGCCAAGACGCGGCTTGGAGGATAGGTTCACGTGACGCAGACACGAACGAGCGGGGCGCAGCCTCCGCCTGGCATCGATCCCTACGTGGACGCTGGAGGACTGGCGACGCACCTGTCATCAGACGAGGGCGATGCGTTGGCGGTGCTCGACGCGCTGCTGGGGTTTTCGAGGGCGGACGTGGTTCGAGGGACCAGCGATCTGGCCACGCCGCGGCCGGCGTTCTTGCGGCTCGCGGCGCGGCACATGGCCGTCGCCCTCGCGCGATGGATGGTCGACAAGGGGGGCCATCGAGAGCGCTCGGTGCTGCGGTCGGATCGACGCGAGAGCGGTCGCGTGTGGGACGAGGCGCTCATGGGCGGCTGGGCGCCGGCGTTTTCGCAGCGCTCCATCGATTTCTGGCTCGGCGCGACGAGAAACCTCCCGCAGCTCGACGCCGAGCGCTCGTCGCAGCTCGACAGCGGATCGAGCAAGAAGAAGAAGCGCGTGCTCAAAGAAGTGCTCCCGGCTGCAGAGGGCGGGCGCGACGGCGATTGGGTGTTCTTCTTGCTCGCGCACAAGGCGATTCCAAACTTCGCGCTCGCGCCCGAGGACGAGAAGCAGGTGTTGCGCGCGCTGCGCCGGGCCTCGCCGCTCGCGGGGCTCTTCGTGCTCGACCTTCAAGAAGAGAGCGACGTGCTCGCGGCCGAGCGCGTCTCGTGGCTCTTTGCGCCGGGCACGGTGCGCTTGCTCGAGTGCGCGCAAGACCAGCTCGCGCGAGCGTGGGAGCAGTCGCTCGTGTCGCTCTGGAGTCGAACGGACACGGTGCCCAACCTGCTTCCGCTGTGGAAGAGCGCCGGGCGCGCGTTGAAGTCGTACGTCGCCGCGGCGAACGCGACGCGACGGTGCGACCTGCTTCGACCGCTCTTGCGGGTGCTCAGCGAGATTCCCTCGAAGGTGATGACCGGCGGCGGAGACGCCGTGCGTCGGCGCGTGATCCAGCTTCCGGGCTGGACGAGCATCAAAGAGCGCGACGAAATGCTCGGCGCCGTGCGCGCGGTGACCGACCTCGGCGCGCGGATGAGCCGGCTGCGCGAGGAGTTCGTGCTCGAGCGCTACGGGGACGAGCGCTACGAAGAAGCGCAGCTCTTTTTGCGCGTGTACGCAGAGGAGTTCAACGAGCGTCGCAACGCGATCGACGACCTGTCGCGCGCACTCAGCAACGCTGTTGGATAGGGGATGGTTTCCCGCGGGGGCGCTGGGGCGAATCACTTCGTCAGCGCGGTCGTGGACATAGTTTGACCACCGTCGAACTCGCGCCAGGGCGTCGATCGTTGTAAGAGGTTGGGCACTGGAGTAGCGAATCGATGCGAAATTCCGTGCTTCTGCTGGCCGCGCTAGCGCCATTGGCCGTGGCGTGTGTCGGGCCCGAGTCTGTCGACGTTCCGCGACGGGACGCGACGGGCGACAACGATGTGATCTCGAGGCCCGACGGCGCGCAGGACGTTCGTCCGATGGACGCCGCGGACACGGGCGTGGTGACGATGGATGTTCCGACGGTGGACGTCTCGAGCGACGTCCCGACGTCGTCCGACGTCGTGCCGGAGATCGCTTGTCGAACGGTGTGCGGAGCGTCGTGCACGGACACGCAGGTCGACCCGCGCAACTGCGGCGCGTGCTTCAGGGACTGCTCGAACCTGCCGGGCGTCGACCCAGCGTCCGCTCGATGCGTGGCCGGGCTGTGCGTGATCAACCGCGCGTGCATGGCCAACCGCGGCGACTGCAACGGCGACTCGATGGACGGCTGCGAGACGGACCTGGGCACCACGATGAATTGTGGTGCGTGCGCGACGACCTGCGCCGAGCCCTCGCCCATCTGCACGATGATGCCGGGCGACGGCGGACCTGCGATGTTTCGCTGCGGTTCTGGCTGCGTCGCGCCGACGCCCGATCGCTGCTCGAGCCGCTGCGTGGACCTGCAGACCGACGCGCGCAACTGCGGGACGTGCGGCACCATCTGCCCGGCGGCGACCAACGGCGTCGCCGCGTGCGTGGCGGGGCGCTGCGCGGTCATGTGCAACGCGGGCTTCGGTGACTGCGACGGCTCGATGGTCAACGGCTGCGAGACGTCCACGCGCACGAGCATCACGCACTGCGGAACGTGCGGCAACGTGTGCCCTGGCGTGATGGGCGCGAGCCCTGCGTGCAACAGCGGGGTGTGCGGCATCGCCTGTCCTGCGGGCCGCGGCGACTGCGACATGATGGTCGCCAACGGGTGCGAGACCGACACGCGCATGGAGGTCAACCACTGCGGCGCCTGCGGCCGCGTGTGCCCGCCGGCGCCCAACGCCGCGGCGGCGTGCAGCAGCGGAGCGTGCTCGTTTACCTGCAACATGGGCTTCGGCAACTGCGATGGCTCGAGCCTCAACGGCTGCGAGGCCGATCTCAACAGCAACATCTCGAGCTGCGGCATGTGCTTTCGGTCGTGCCCGCTCGTGGCCAACTCCGTTCGCACGTGCGCGATGGGCGCCTGCGGCTTCACGTGCAACGCGGGCTTCGGCGACTGCAACATGCTCGGCTCGGACGGGTGCGAAGCGTCGCTCAACACGACGGCGACGAACTGCGGGCGCTGCGGCAACGTGTGTGCGACTCCCACGAACGGGACGGCCTCGTGCACGGCGGGCGTCTGCGGCGCGCGCTGCAACGCGGGCTTCGGCGACTGCGACGCCAACCTGATGAACGGCTGCGAGACCGACACCAACACGAGCATGGCCCACTGCGGGGGCTGCGGGATGGCGTGCTCGCCGCCCGCGCTCGCGACGGCGATGTGCGTCGCCGGACGGTGCCAGATCACTTGCAACGCTGGGTATCGACTGGTCGCAGGCGTCTGCGAAGCGGCGCCGCCGAGCCCGGTCTATCCGTGGGCGGGCGCGACGGTGAACTCCCGTCGCCCGCTGTTTACCTTTGTTCGTCCCGCGACGCAGCCGACGGTCACCGTCGAGATCTTCACCAACTCGGCCGCGACGATCCTCGAGACGTCCTTCGCGGTGATGGGCGGATCGTCGGGGTCGCCGAGCGTCGATCTCGCAGTGGGGCGTCACTACTTCTGGCGCGTGACGGGTTCTGCAGGCGGCGGACCGTCGCCCACGCGGCACTTCATGGTCTCGGGGCCGACGGGCACGACGGGCCGCGGCGCGTTCGGATCGATGATCAACCCCAACCGCGACACGATCGTCGACATGTTGATCGGCTCGCCCAACGGATTTCGCGCGGATTACCGCACGGGCTCGTCGCCGACGTCGACCTTCTCGCCCTCCGTGGCGATGTCGGGTTCGACGGGGTTCGGGACCTCCGTCGCGTCTGCGGGCGACGTCAACGGTGACGGCATCGTCGACGTCGCTGTTGGCGCGCCGACGTCGACCGGTGGAATCGTGCACGTCTATCACGCAAACGGAACGAACTACTCGACCGTCGCCAGCACGACGATCACGTCGCCTGCCAGCGTCAGTCAGTTCGGACGCTTCGTTGCTGGTGTGGGCGACGTCAACGGCGACGGCTTCGGCGACATCGCCGTGGCGAGCGCGTCGGGCCGGGTGTTCGTGTACTACGGATCGGCGACGGGGTTGCCGACGACGCCGAGCGCGACGATCAGCCATCCTTCGCTCAACGCGAACTTCGGATCGACCATCGCGCACTCGTGTGACCTGAACGGGGACGGCTTTGGTGACATCGCTGTGGGCATCGACGGAGGAACCAACAACGTCCTGGTGTTTCTCGGCGCGGCCGGTGGTGTGCCTGCGACGCCGTCGCACACGCTCTCGGGCGCGGCGGGCTTCGGCCGCGCCGTCGACTGCGCCGGTGACGTCAACGGCGACGGCTACTCGGATCTCGTCGTCGGTGAGTATCCCAGCGCCTCGGTGATGCTCTTTCACGGCAACGCGACCGGCGTCGCGACGACCGCGACGACGACGCTCACAGGCTCGGGAATTTCGCAGGCGGGCTTCTCGGTCTCTTTCGCGGGAGACGTCGACCGCGACGGCTACGGCGACGTGCTCGTCGGCGGAGGCTCGAGCAGCACGAGCGCGATCCTGTACTTCGGCAGCGCGAGCGGCGCGACGGTGACGGGCGCGGTGAGCTTCACGGGGTTCAGCGCGGGCACTTCGGCGTTCTCCGCCGGAGACTGGAGCGGATCCGACGGCATCTCGGACGTGATCATCGGACGACCGACGCTGAGCTCGGTCACCAGCCGCGTGTACTTGTATCGGGGAAGCACGACGCGCAGCGCGATCAGCAGCTTGTTCACGTCGATCGCGGTGACGACGGGCACCGGGGCGTCCGTCGCCGCGCAGTAGGCTCGCTCAGGGCATCGCGAGAACGAGCTTGCCGACGGTCGTTCCCGACTCGATCGCGCGGTGAGCTTCGCTGACGCGGTCGAACGCGAATTTCGTTACGGGCGGCGGGCGGAGCTTTCCTTCGCGCGCGAGCGCGGAGAGAGCGGCCATCGATTCACTGAGCAGCGTTCGGTGCTCGAAGAGGTAGCTGAGGTTGAGGGCGAGGACGCTGCGGTTCTTCGTGGTGAGCTCGAGCGGGTCGAAGCGCGGGGTGCGCAGGTACTTCCACGCGAGGGAGAGCCAGTTGGGGCGGCCTTCGCCGCCGCGCGGGAGCATGCTCGCGAAGCCGTACACGACGAGTCGCCCCGGAGCGGCGAGGAGCGCGTAGCTGTCTCGCAGCGTGTCTGCGCCGTTGGCGTCGAGCACGACGTTGTATCCCTGCGCCGAGCGCTCGCGAGCGCGTCGTGCCCAGCCTCGTCCGTCGCGGACGATGACGTGATGGGCGCCTGCTTCGAGGGCGGTTTCGACCTTGGCCTGCGCTCCGACGACGCCGACGACGGTGCAGCCCAGCGCGCGGCCGAGCTGAGCGAGCGCGACGCCCACGCCGCCTGCGCACGAGTGCACGAGGATCGACTCGCCCGCCCGGACGTTGGCCAGCGTCACGAGGGCGTAGTACGCCGTGAGAAACACCGCTGAAAATCCAGCGCACTCTGCGTCATCGAAGCCCGAGATCCGCTCGAACGCCTGGCTCCTCGGGACGCGGACCTTCGTGGCGTAGCCGCCGAAGCGGGTCACGGCGATGACCTCGTCGCCGACGCGAAGGTCGCGCACGTTGGAGCCGGTGCGCTTGATGGTTCCGAACACTTCGAAGCCGGGAGTGATGGGCCAGCCGACGTACTCGCGCGCGCTCGAGTACAAGCCCATGCGCACGATGCAATCGGCGTAGTTGACTCCGGCGTAGCGGGTGGCGACGACGACGTCGTCTGGCCCGCAGTCGGGGTCGGGGACGGTCTCGATCGAGAGGGCTCGATAGTCTCCCGCGCGCTGAATGACTACGGCTTGCAATTTACGGTCGCTCCGCCTTCGACGATCGGGGACGGTCCTCAATAACTCAACGACTTACGAAACGATCGGAAACGATCGGGGACGGTCCTCAATAACTCAACTATTCCCGAACCGATCGGGGACGGTCCTCAATAACTCAACTATTCCCGAACCGATCGGGGACGGTCCTCAATAACTCAACTATTCACGAGAAATAGTTGAGTTAGCCAAACACGCTCGATCGCGAAACGGCCGAGCGTCCTCGGACATCGAACGAAGCGCTCTACGGCGATCACCCCCCAGTCGAACGCGGTCGAATGTCAGTGTATTGAATGACCGATCCCATGACCGAACACCAGAACAAGCACCCGGGCGTGCGCGTCGAGATTCACGAGCACGTCGCGACGCTGACGTTGGACGACGAGAAGCGCCGCAACGCGATGACCCCAGCGCTCGGCGACGCGCTGCAAGACGCGGTCGCGCTCATCCGCAAGGACAAGGCCGTGCGGGCGGTCGTGCTCACGGGCGCGGGCGAGGCGTTTTCGGGCGGAGGCGACCTCGCGATGCTCGAGAAGCTGCGCGAGGGGACGTTCATGCACGCGCGGGACTTCATGCTGGGGTTCTATCGACGGTACTTGTCGGTGGCCGAGATCGAGGTTCCCACGATCGCGGCGGTGCGCGGGGCGGCGATCGGCGCGGGGTTGTGCGTGGCCCTCGCCTGCGATGTGTGCGTGTTCGACGAAGACGCGAAGCTCGCGGTGAACTTCGTTCAGCTCGGGCTGCATCCTGGGATGGGCTCGACGTACTTGTTGCCGCGGCGCGCGGGCGCGCAGCGCGCGGCGGAGCTTCTGTACACGGGCCGCAGGTTCGACGGCCGCGAAGCCGTGGCGATGGGGCTCGGGCTCGAGGCGGTCGCGGGAGATCGTGTGCTCGCGCGGGCGAAGGAGCTCGCGGCGAAGATCGCGGCCAACGCTCCGCTCGCGGTCGCTGGCGTCAAAGAAGCGCTCGGCGTCGATCGGGTGGCGCTGCGCGCGGCGCTCGAGCACGAGGCGTTTCGTCAGGCCGAGAGCTACGCGAGCAAGGACCTCGGCGAGGGATTGTCTGCCGCGGCGACGCGCCGGACGCCCGTGTTCGAGGGGCGCTGAGGTGTCCACGTTGGTCGTCGTCGCGAGCGTGTCGCTCGCAGCGTGGACGGCGATCGTGGCGATTGTCTCACTCTGGGCGGTGTGCGAGCCGATCGTTCGGCCTGCGCTCGCCCGCGTGCGCGAGCGACTGTGGCCGTGGGCAAAGATGCCGAAGCTAGAATCCTCGAGCCTCACCGCGCTGCTCTTGCGACCGTGCGCGGGGTCCGACGCCAACCTCGCGCGCAACCTCCGGTCGATCGCCGACGCTCGTCGCGACGGGATCTTGATTCGATGTGTCTTCGCCGTGCACGACGAGCGCGACGCGGCCTACGCCGAGGCGCTCTCGGCGCAAGAGTGGCTGTCAGCGCGGGGGATCGACTGTCGGCTCGCCGTGACGCGCGCCGAGGGGCCCAATCACAAGGTCGATCAGCTCGCGCGCGCGCAGGCGATGGCCGATCGCGACGGCTCGTGCGCGGTGGTGCTCGTCGTGGACTCGGACGTCGATCTGTCCGGCGTGGATCTGGGGCCGCTCGTGGCGCCGCTCGTCGACGGTTCGCGCGCGGCGGTGTGGTCTCCGGTGCCCGAGCGCGGCGAGCGCGGGACGCTCGGCGATCGCGCGTCGGTGGCGATCTTGTCCGGCGGACTGCACTCGTTTGCGATCCTCTCTCGCCTCGATCCCGCCGGAATGGTGGGAAAGCTCTTCGCGGTCCGCGCCGACGCGCTCGCGGACGTGGGCGGCTTCTCGGCGCTGCGCAGGCACCTCGGCGAGGACGTCGAGCTCTCGCGTAGATTGCGGGCGCTGGAGCTGCACGTGAGCGCCGTAGGGCTCGGGGCGTTCTCTTCGGCCGAGGGTCGCACCGTGGCGGGGACGCGCGATCGCTATGCGCGCTGGCTGCTGGTCGTGCGCACGCAGCGGCCGTCGCTGCTCGCGTCGTATCCGATGTTGTTCTTCGCGGCGCCGTTGCAGGTCCTCTCGGCGCTTTTGCTCGCGCTGTTTGCGCCGTGGATCGCGCTGGCTGTGGCGCTGGTCGCGGTCTTCGCGCGAGTGCTCGTCGCAGCGGTCGCTCGCAGCGCCTCGAGGCTGCGGCCGTCGCTTCGCGCGACGTTGATCGATCCGTGGATCGGCGACGTGCTGCTCGCGTTCGCCTGGGCCAAGGCCCTTACGTTGCGCGAGGTGTCCTGGCGCAGCAGCAAGATTCGCTTCGACCGCGACGGGCTTCTGGTGGCGGTCGATGGTGAGCGCGAGCGCGGAGCGGGGCGCGACGAGGCGCCCACGGCGTCACCGTGACTCGAGCTCTTGGATGCGGCGGGTGAGCGGCTCTTCTTCGGGCGTTCCTCGGCGGGTCTCGAGGTACTGTCGCAGGTACTCGATCGCGCGGGGATATTGCCGGAGCCGCTCGTAGGTCATCCCGAGGTTGAAGTCGAGCTCGGGCGACTGCAGGTAACGCGAGGCGTTTTCGAAGCACTGCAGCGCCTGATCGAAGCGGCCCGATTGAAAGAACCGCACGCCGCGTTGAAACCAGGTGACGCCCTCTTGATTGAGCTCTGTCTGGCTCGCGGGGGCCGCGGCGATGCCGGCGGCGCGCCGCTCTTCGTACGCTCGAAGCGGGACTCGACGTCGCGCCGCTGCGCGTCCGACGGCGGGGGTTGTCCCTGCAAGACGCGCTGAAAGAACTGGATCGCCTCGGTCGTCTCGCCCATTCGCTCGTAGACGCGCGCGAGGTTGTAGGCCATCTCGATGGACGGGGCTCGGTCGTGAAGGGCGCGAAAGGATCGCGCCGCCGCGGTGAAGTCTCGCCGCGCGTAGGCGGTCGCTGCCTCCGAATAGAGCCGCCGAAACTCTTCCGTTTGCACGCCCGTCAGCGGTCGAAAGTCGACGCCTCCCGCGTCGGCCGAGGCGGGCACGGTCGCTGCGTCCGTTGCGTTGTCGGTGGCCTGCGCGGCGCCAGCGTCGGCGCGGCTCTCGCTGCCGGAGGTGCCGGCGGTGGTGTTCGATCCTCGGCCGTTGCACGCGCTGACGAAGGCGGCGGCGGACAGCGCGGCGCACGCGCCGAGCGCGAGCCACGAGCGAAGCGAGGTGATCGGCGCGATCGAAGCGCGCGGAAAGGGGGCCTTCATGGCTCGTTGCTCTCTGCCTCTCGCTCGTCGAGCTGCGCCTCGAGGCGCTGGATTCTCCGTCGAAGCGCGAGCGCTTCTTCGCGGGTGGGGAGGTTGAATGCGTGGGCGACGGCGCGCGTCATAGCGGCTTCGAGGCCGTCGATGCGCGCCTGCGCTGCCACTGCTGCCATCGCGAATCGCGTCACCTTCGGGTGCGCGATGACGCGCGTGACGCGCTCGTCTTGCAGCGCGCTCAACACCAGCGACCGGACACGTTCGCGCGGGGTCATGCAGAGGATCGTTTACCACACCGTCAGGCCGCACAACGAGGCTTGAACGCCTCGGTCACTGAGAGGACGATCGACGGGTTCGACGCAGACTGAGAGGATGTACGACCCATGAATCGCACACGAAATGCGCTGCGCTGCGCTGGTGGCGCCGCGGTTACCGCGAGCCTGGTCTCGCTGTTGTGGTCGCACGTGGCCGTCGGGCAGAGCCGTCCGCTGACGGGCGGGTTCGGCGCGGGAGGCTCTGGTGCGGGGGCGGGGTTTGGCGGAAGCGCGCCCGCCTCGACGCCGCGCGCCGACGCTTCTGTCGCTTCTGTTCGGGACGCCTCGGCGATGATCCAGGTCTTTCCTGTGTCGGGCGCGCGAGAGGAGATCGTCGGGTACGACGCGACCCTGCAGGCCGTGACGTACGTCGAGCGGACGCCGTCGGCGGTGGGCGGCTTCTCGCACGCTGCGCTCGTCACGGTCAACGTGCGCGGCGAGCGCACGCGCGTCGCGCTGACGACCAACGTCGACGAAGACCGCCTGCGCACGACGCGGGACGCGGGGATCTTTCGCGAGATCGACGCGCGCATCGTTCGCTCGGTCACCGAGGCGCGCGCGCGGCTCGGCGGCGGCGGCTCGATTCTTCCTGCCGCGGAGGTCAACGCCGCGCAAGGGGGCGTCCGTTGCGTCAACGCTCCCTACGCTGCGCGCGAGTTCTCGGTGGGTGACCTCGGCGTCGTGCGGCTCGCGCCGGCGGCGGACGAGCGAAGCACACGAATTCAAATTGCTCGCGCTGGTCGTAGCGGCCCCGCGGTCGACGCGCCGGCGGTGAGCGTCATCGAGCCGAGGACGAGCCGGGCGTTGTTCGTTCCGTACAACAGGGTCGCGGACGCGCGAGAGCTTCCGGGAACGGACAAGCTCGCGCTGCTGTTGCGCTCGGACGCGTGCACGCCCGAGGGCGTATCGCCCATCGTCAGCGCGGTGCTCGTCGAGCCGCCGGGCGATCAAGCGTTGACTCCGCTCGAGCACGCCGAGCTCACGGACGTCGAGGCGATGCGCATCCTGGCGCCCCGCGCGCGGCGGCGCACGGTCGACGAGGTCTCGGGCTTCTTCGAGCGCGGCGGAGCGCGGGTCGTCTACGACAACGCCTGGCGCATCGCGGGCTCGTACGAACTCCTGCTCGTGCAGTTCTCTCGGCACGATCGCAACTTGTCGCCGACGATCGCGATGTCCGGTCACGCGCCAGCGCACTACGCGCTCGTGCGGACGGGCGGGCGTCGGCCCGAGCTGTTGTTTCAGTTCGCTCCCTCGTTGAGCCAGGCGTTCGAGGGGGTCGGACAAGAGGCGTTCAGCGCGGACCTAGACGGTGACGGGCGAGCGGAGGCGATCATTCGCGTTCGCGCGCAGGACGGCAGCGAGTACATCACGGTGCTTCGCGTGAGCGACAGCGACCTCAATTTCGCCTGGGCGGGGGAGGTCGGCATCGACGGTCGCCGCGGCGGCGCGAGCCAGTGCTGCGCGAACAACGTCGTCCGTCGCTGCTCGGTCGGGCTGGACAACCGCGCGCTGGTGCTGCGCTGCCGGCACGAGACCTACAGCGGGGTCGGCCCCGACGCTCGGCTGCTCTCGAGCCGGGTCCGCATCGAGCGGCTTCGCTACAACGGCGGAAGCGCCGCGCTCGAAGTGATGGAGCGCTGACGACGAACCTCGGCCTGGGTACGATCGCGGCGAGGATGAGGACAGAGCACCAGACGAAGTCGGGCCGCGCGCGCCGTCGCGCGACGCTCGCAAGGGTTGTGACGCTGGCCGTCGTCGGGCTCGCGCCGGGGCTCGCGCGAGCGCAGTCGTCGTCGGGCGGGGACATCACCGTTGCTCCGACCGCGAGCGGTCTCACTGGTGCTCCGACCGCGAGCGGTCCTCGCGCGATCGCGCCCGCGAATGCGCCCACAATCGCGCCTGCGGTCGCGTGGACGCCGCCGCGCGTGGCGCTTCGGTACGATTTGCGTATCGATATTCCGGTGACGGGGGCCGCTGCGGTCGGGTGGATCGTGCCCGAGATTCTCAAAGAGCGACTGACGGGCAGCGCCTGTCGGTTCTG
>LNEO01000217.1 GCA_001465015.1 Deltaproteobacteria bacterium Ga0077539
GAGGCCGACGATCGAAGGGAGCGCTCCCAGTTCGACGACGGACCACTGCGTGCCGTTCCACCGAACGAGCCCGTAGGTCGTATTGGACGCCCCGCTCTCCTGACGAGCCCCCCACGCCCAGACATCGTTCGGCCCCGAGCCCCAGACGCTGCGCAAGTTCACGGACGTGACCGCGGGATAGGGAACCCACCTTCCACCGACGTAGCGCATGATCGCGCCCTGCTGTCCTACGGCCCAGGCCTCCGAAGCGCTGACGGTGAACACCGCGTTCATCGCGATTCCCTGAGGAGATGGGGTCTCCCAGCACCAGGTACCCGCGGCGCAATTGGACGGAGGAAGGACCACGTCGGCTGGCGCGCTCGCGTCAGGGCTCGGCGCGTGATTACCGCCGTCGCCGACGAACGCGACGACGCGCGCGCCGCAGGCTTGTGTGGTGATCGAAAGCGCGAGGAGCGCGATCGAGGAACTCGTTCGAAGTAGAGACATCGTGTTACTCGACCGACAAGGGCCGGGGGCTCGACGGTTCGGCTCACGAAATCGACAGCGCGTGCCGATCGCTCAAAATCGCACGCCTGCGTTGATGCGCGCCGCCGCAGTCGCGCCGACGCTTCCACCGATGACGCGATCGACCGCGCCTTCGCGCGCGAGCACGACAGGACCGACGGGGGCAGCTCCGAGCTCGAGCTCGATGCCCATCCACCCGCGCGCAGAGATTCGCGCGCGCATCGTCGCGAGGGCGCCGAGCGCCAGCGACGCGTGAACGGTCTCGATCGCGCTCACGCCCTCGATCGCGGGCCGAGGAACGATCCACACAGCGCCGCCCTCGATGCGCCCTCCGATCCCGGCCTCGAGCGATTCGCCGACTCGCGTCTCGAAGAGCGCGCCCGCGCCGCCGGTCACGATCGGGAGCCACACCGCGCCGAACGGGTCCGACATCGTCGCGACCGCGCCGCCGATGTCCAGCCGAAGCGATAGTGTGGATCGCGTCCAGCGCACCGCGGTGAGCTCGTAGGTGAATCGAGCGCCGACGGCGATGGGGCCGATCGCGGCGCTTCGCGCGTCGATCGCGGCGCCCAAACGGTGCGCGAACACGGGCTCGGGCCTCGGTACGACCGGAGCGATCGGCGCGATCGGCGCGACGGGCCGAGGCGTCGTGTCCGCGACCCGCCCGCGCAGTCGCGTTCGCATCGCGTCGCGCACGACCGACGGCACGCCGACCGCTGGCGGAGGAGCGTCGGACATCGCGAGCTCGCTGAAGCTCGCGCGGAGCAGCTCCGCGATGGCCAGCGCCAGCGCCCGCGTTCGCACGGCGCCGCGAACGTCGCTGACGTCGACCGAGCGGCGCACGTTCTTTCTCGTCGCGAGGTCATCGACGATGACCATCACCTGCGTGACGTCGGCGGCGCACGAGGCGAGGTCGAACGAAACGCGCGCCAACGCGGGGCTCTCATCGGCGCTCTCGATGGCCTCGACGCGCTCGATGCCGTCTTCGACGAGCTCGGTTCCGAGTTGGCGAACGACCCCCGGCCCGTCGAACGGCCCCTGCTCGGCGCACGCGGGGAGCACGACGACGACGCGTCGAACGACAGTCACTCGAAGCGGCTCGAGCGCTGTCGGTCCGGGCGCGGTTTGCGCGATGGCCGTCGTCGAAGAGAGCAGCGCCGCGCCCGCGCTGACGATCGCGAGCGCGCAGAGGGTCGATCTCACCGTGGTGGTCCCAAGAGCGCGTCGATGGCGCGTGCGTGTCGTCCATCGCTGAATCGCGCGCGATACTCGTCCGCGGCGCGTTGGGCCGCGGCGCGGTCGCCGCTCGCGCTGCGAGCGCGAACGAGGAGCCAGCGCACGTCCTCTTCGATCGCCCGCGGAGCTCCGAGCGAGAGCGCTCGATCGAACGACCGCGCGGCCTCCTCGTGGCGCGAGAGCGAGGCGAACACGCGACCGAGCGTGTACGCGGCGAGCGGCGCGGCGCGATCCGATGGATGCTCGCGCAAGAGTTGTTCGAGCGGCGCGACGGCCTCTGCCGGATGCCCCGAGAGCCGCGCGACGTCCGCGAGCGCGAGCAACGAGTCCGACGACGAGCCCTCCGACGCGCGGGCGACGCCGTTGGAGCCGAGCAGCTCGTAGGCGCGGTTGTACTCGCCCTGCTCAGCGAGGGACCGCCACGCGGGGCGCGACGCAGCGACGCCGTTGGCTCGGGAAGGACGACTGGCGTCCGACGTGTTCGTGGGATCGGCGGAGGCGTCGTCGGAGGACATCGCTCCTGCTTCGAGCGCTGCGGTCGCAGCGCGAACGTCCTCGTCGAGTGGCTCAGCGGCGGAGGGCTCGGCCGATGTGGACGCGTCGGAGGACAGCGTTGGTGCGCGCCCGATCACCACGAACTGACCCGCGGTCAGTCTGTGAATTCTCGACTCGATACCCCTCGTTTCGACGCGAACGACGCCTTCGGAGACCGCCACTCGGACGTGATCGGCGCTGCGATCGACGACGAACTCTGTTCCGATGACCGACACGACGGCGAGGCCTGCGTCGATGGTCCACCGTCGCGGACCGCGGGGACGAACGCTGAAGCGAACGGCGCCGCGCTCGAGGGTCCAGCCGACGCGTTGCCCGTCGTTGAACGCCACGCGAAGCTCGCTCGCGGCAGAGAGCTCTACGTGGGAGCCATCATCGAACGCGACGCGCGAGGGCGCCGACGCCGGCGCCGCAAGGCTCGCGAGGGGCGATCCGTCGACGCGCCGAAGGTCGCCGCCCTGCGGAGCGCGCAGCGCGAAGGCGGCGATCCCTGCGGCGAAGAGCGCAGAGGACGCGGCGACGACGCGACGACGACGCACCATGGCGCCGCGGCGCCGCACGGCACCGTCGAGGACGCGATCCACCGTCGAGTCGTCCACGACAGGTTCAGCGATCGCGGCTCGGATGTTTCGCGAAGCGTCGGTCATGGCGTCTTCGCTCGCTTTCGTTCGTCGAGGGCTCGGTCGATGCGCTCTTGCGCCGCGGCGATGCGGCGTTTTGCGGTGGCGAGCGAACAGTCACAGAGGGCGGCGACGGCCTCGAGCTGCTCGCCCTCGACGACGCGCAGGATCCACGCGACGCGATCGGCGCCGTCGATCGATCGAAGGACGGCGTCGATGTTGGCGAGCTCTGCGCGGGTCTCGGGGCTGGCGTCATCGCGGGCGAGCGACTCGAGCGTCGCGTCGTCGTACCCGCGGTCGAGGCCCAAGAGTCGCTTGAGCTTTCGTCGGCGAAAATATCGGTGCGCCTGACGAACGGTGATCTGCGCGAGCCAGCGGCCGAACGCCTCGGTCTCGCGAAGCGCGTGAAGCTCGTCGATCGCGACGGCGAGCGCGTCTTGGGCGACGTCTTCGGCGTCCTGGCGACGTCCGACGAGGCGCATGCTCAGCCGAAGCACCGTGGTGGTGTGGCGACGAAACAGGGCGTCGACCGCGGCCCGATCACCGGCCCGAGCTCGGGCGACGAGCGATCCGTCGGACTCGCTCGGATCCATGCTGATCGCGCGGGCCACTGCGGGGCGGAGGATACTCGTATCGGCGGCGACGACCATCATGACAGAAGCGGGATGAGTCCTGCGCAGCAGGGGCTCTGGTTGCTGGGGCCGCGAAGGGCGCCGGACGGCTCACGAAATCGACAGGCCGTCTTCGGCTCTCGGAAGACCTGCAGATCCGCTCAGTGGACCGGAGGGACGAGGATCGGCAACCACCGTCGTAGCGCGAGCGGAACGATCTCGTTGTGCACGTCGATGCCGCGCATGCGGTAGTACTCGAGGACGCGCGCGGCGGGATCGCTGGCGAACTGGGGGACGATGTGGTTCCACGTGTTGAGAAAGCCGCGGTAGTCGCGGCGCCACATCCAGTCTTGGTAGAGCACGATGACGCGCTGCCAGGCGGGAGCTCCAGCGAGGAGCTGAGCGAAGCGCGGGTTCATGCAGCCGTCCATATTGAGGATGATCGGCGCCGCGCGGACGCCCATCCCTGCGAACAGGCCGTTGTTGGCGGAGCACGAAGACGCGCTGTGCGCCGAGAAGATCACGCGCGATCGATCGATGACGAAGCCCTGCGCCTCGAGCGCGCGCGCGGTGGCGTCGACGAACCCAGCGACGTCGAAGCGGCGATAAATCGTGTGCTCGGAGAACGCGTCGTCGCTGGTCGTGGAGGGGACCGCGACCGCCATGGGTCCGATGCGACCTTCGAAGGCAAGGGGGCCGACGATGGTTCGCATGTCCCAGATGCTGCCGTGCATCCAGCGGTGATGAATCCTGTGGCGGTTGAGGCCGTGCAGGTAGATCAACAGCGGCAGCGGCTGCCCTGGCCGCGCGGTGGGCGTGACCCACGCCGCGCCCGCGCCGCGGTGTCGCGGGTGCAACAGTCGCGCGTCGTCGAACTCGTAGGTGACGACGTCGGTCATGTCGAAGTGCGGGTAGTGCGTCGGCGCCAGCTCCCTCGCCAGCGCTGCCTTCATCACCCACAGCATCGCGAACGCGTGCGGAATCACAGCGCGCCTCCACGCAGTTCGCAGCGCCAGCCGCGGTAGAGGTCACGCTCGATCACGGACTCGTTGAAACCGTGTGTGATCTCATCCTCGCGTGACATGCGTCTGGCCCGCCAGAACGATACAACAGTCGCAGACGCCGACTTCAGTTTTGTAGCGACAGATCGCTCGTCGCGGTCATCCGCATGGTCTGCTGGCGCGTCCCGCGGCTGGTAAAGTTGACGTCGAGGCTGAGGTTGGAGGTGGCCCGCTGGAGCACGCCGCGATCGACGAGGAAGTGCACTTCGCCCGTCGCTCGCCCGGAGCCAGACACGGCGACGTTGGGCGCGCCGACGCCTTGCGCGACCGTGAGGTTCATCGCGACGCCGATGATGGCCGTGGGCCCTTGCGCTCCTGAGCGCAGCTCGCGAAGCGTGTAGGTGAGCTCGACGCGCATGACGAGCCGCGCGGCGCCGAGCGCGAAGCGGACCTGCTTGCTGTCGGTCCACGACGCGCCGACGGCGACGGGGGTCGGCGGAAGCGCGGGCAGCGAGCCCTCGACGGTCTGCCAGACCTGATCGCCGAGCTCGACGAGCGAGCCCTGCAGTCCCTGCACGGGCTGACGAGAGACGACGTGGCCGCGCGGGTCGACGCGAAACTGAAACGACGCGTTGAGCATCGCTTGCTGCAAGAGCTGCCTCTGTTGTTGCGGCAGCGCGCCAGACTCCATCGAGAAGGAGACGGTGCGCGCGCGCTGCTCTGCAGACCCGTCGGGCTGCACGCGCTGCGTCTCGAGCTCGAGCGTCTGATTGATGTTCGACGCGAGGCCCTGCGCGGTCTGCGAAGACCGAACCGCGTAGCGAAGCCGAGCGCCTTGCGAGTACCGAAATCGCAGCGTGGCCGTGGGTCCCGACGGGGCTTGCGCGCTCGAAGCTCCGCCGTCGCGCGGGCGCGTTGCGGCGTCGGCGCGCGGCGCCGATTGGGCGAGCGCAGAGGACGCGGCGAGGAAGGCGGCGGCGACGAGCGCGAAGGGGCGCGGGGTGACTCTAGACATGCGGCGTGACACTAACACTTGTTGTTGACGCTCGTACGACGACCGCTATTCACAAGGGAGATCGGTGTATCTTCGACCGCGGTGCAAGCGGGAACTAGCGAAGCGCGAGCGCGCCAGAGCAGAGCGAGGCCACGGACACCCGCGTGGTGGATGGTCGTGCTGTCGCTCAACGGCGGCTGCGCCGTCAGCGACCTCTGTGAGGATCGAACGCACTGGGCGCTGCGCGACAGCGCCGCGTGCGTCGCGTGCGAGCGCGAGTGCCGGTCGAGCGCTGCGACGATGCCGACTCCGGGGTGCGACGAGGAGTTCGCGTGCGTCGCGCGATGCCCGGATCGAAGCGCGCTGACCTGCGGCTGCGCCAGGACGTGTCTGCGCACCGCCGTGTGCCTCGAGAAATGGACCGAGGTCCTGCGTTGCTACAGCGATCGCTGCCGCGACAAGTGCCGGTGATCGCGCTCAGGTTTGCGCTGCGCGATGCAGCGGGCGGAGCACGGATTCGAGCCGCTCGGCGAGGCCGGGTCCCTTGCTGACGAAGTGCGCGATCCCGAGCGATTGGAGGAGTTGAAGGTCTCCGCTCTGCGCGGTCCCCGAGACGCTCACGATGGTGCACGGAGCGTCGAGCGGCATCGCGGAGAGGTGCATGCACACCTCGATGCCGTTCATCGTGGGCATTTGAAGGTCGAGCAGGACGACGTCGGGGAGTGTTTGCCGGACGCGCTCGACGGCCTTCTGCCCGTCGCCCGCGGCGAGCACGCGAGCGCCAGGAGAAATCCCCATGACGCAAGCGGTGAGCACCGCGACCATCGCGGGGTCGTCGTCGACCACCAGCACGGTGAACGGCCGCGAGGCGCCGCGGATGGGACGTCTCGCGAGCGAGTCGCGCGCGGCGCGCAGTTGGCGCACGAGGTATTCGGCGCCCGGCGTGCGCTCCTCGGGCTCGGGCGCGAGCAAGCCGTCGACGACGGAGGCGAGCTCGGGAGCGAGCTCGGGGCGTTGGTCGGCGATCGAGAAGCGGTTGGACGACTCGTAGAAGGCGGCGATCGCGCGCAGGTCGGAGTGAGAGAACGGCCGCTTCGATGACAGCAGCTCGTACGCGAGCAGGCCGAGCGAGTAGAGATCCGCGAGGTGCCAGCTGCGCGGTCGGAGCCGGCCCATGAGCACCTCGGGCGCCATGTACGCTGGAGAGCCCGCGACGCCGCGCGAACCGTCGTACTCCTCGCGAACGAACAGCCCGAAGTCCATGAGAACGACGCGGTTGCCCGGCGCCAACAGGACGTTGGATGGCTTGACGTCGCGATGCGCGATCTGAACGCGATGGATCGCCGCGAGCGCGTCGGCGAGCGCGATCATGATGTCGACGAACTCGGCGATGGTGATCGTCTGGCGCAGGGCGGCGAGCCGCTGGGTGTGGGCGCGGAGCGTGACGCCGTAGAGGCGTTCCATCACGAGAAAGTCGACCCCGCGGTGGGTGCCGAGCGCGTGGACAGCGACCGTCGACGGGTGCTGAACGGCGGCCATCGCCTGGGCTTCCTGGCGGAGAAACTTCGGGTCGACTCCGGGGTGACTCACCTTCATGGCCACGCGTCTCGCGAGCGCTCGGTCCTGAGCCTCGAAGACGACGCCCATCCCTCCCTGTCCGAGCGCGTCGCGAACCTCGTACGTTCCTGCGACGAGCTCGCCGGTCGCGAACGGAATCCGCGCGGTCGTCGGCCTCGACTCGTCGTCCGCGATGATCGCGGCCGGGTGCATCCGCTGCTCGAACGTGCTCGATGTGGCCGACCCATGGTCCCGCGGGGGATGGTTGTCGCTCACGTCGGCCTCACCTTCTTCGTGAGCCCGCCGAGATCCACGCGGTTCAATCGAACGGTCTGCGTGGTCGCGTCGATCGTGGTCGGAGGAACGTCGTCTGGTCCCAACACGTCGAGCATCGCCGCTCCGACCTGCTTCACGAGAGCAACCAGCGGAATCATCGCGTCGAGGGAGTTCTTCGACCAGCGCGCGGCGCCGAGCACGAGGATCGCCACCGAGGGCGCGATCGACGCAAGTTCGTCGAAGAGCCGCTCGGCCTGGGGATGCGCGGCGTCGATCACCGCGATCGCGGGCCAGCGCTTTCGCAGCGTCGCCAACAGCAGAGAGAGATCGTCGAGCACGGACAGCTTCGCGCCGAGCGGCTCGAGCGCGGCGCGCGCAGCGGACGCCCGCAGCGAGTCGTTGTCGAACCAGAGCAACGACCCTTCGGTCAGCGGCGGCGCGAGGACGCTCCACGCAGCGAGCGCGATGGCGTCCGCGTCGAGCTCGCGGCTGTGCACCATGTCAGCCCCCGCCCGTAGCGCGAGGAGCGTCTCGGCTTCGGACGCGCGCGGCGCCAGCGCGACGACGGGGTTCGCTCCCCACACGCTGCGAGCGCTGCGAACGCGCGTCATCAGGTCCCGTCGAGCATCGACGAACAGCACACCTCGTGGCGGGTGCGGGCAGCCTGCGGCCACCGTCACGCGGGTCAGACCGGCGCGCGACTCCAAGGCTTCATCGATCGGATCCGGCGCGAGGATCGTGAGGGATCTCGCGGTCCCTCGGCGACGGAGCGCCATCGCGACGCCCGCCATGGGCCGAGCAGCCTCGTCGAGCTCGCGCACGACCGCGAACACCCGCGCGTGCCATCGGTCATCGTACTGGGTCAGAGACGCCTCGAGCGAACGACACGGCGTCGCGAGCGAGTCGAAGCCGAGCGAGCTCGCCGTGCCCACCAGGCGATGAGCGATTTCTGCGAGTCGCCGGGCTGCGTCGCGATCACCGCGCAAGAGCGCCGCGCTCTCTCGCTGCACGAGCGAGCTCGTGTGAAACAGCGAGAGCGCGAAGGCGTCGCGCACGCGTCCAAGCGGTGAGTCCGATTCGGTCATCCGGGTCGAGAACTGTTGATTGTACCGCAAGTGCGCTTGCGCACCGCCGTTCGTTCACGTTGCATCATCGCGGAACAGAGCAACCCATGGCGAGAGCGACGATCCCAACCCAAGGCGAAAAGCACGACTCCATCCTCGAGACGATGCGCGAGCTGCGCGCGGGGGACGCGGACTGGAAGAACGGACGAACCTGGAGTCTTGTGTACTACGCTGGCGAAGCGCACCACGAGCTTCTCCAGCGCGCGCACAACTTGTTCTTCGCGGAGAACGCCCTCAACCCCATGGCGTTCAAGAGCTTGAAGCGCATGGAGGCGGAGGTCGTACAAATGACCGCATCGATGCTCCACGCGCCCGACGACGCGTGCGGCACGATGACGACAGGTGGGACAGAGTCGCTCCTCATGGCGGTCAAAGCGGCGCGTGACCGGGCGAAGGCGCGCGGACCCAAGACCGATCGCCCCAACGTCGTCGCGGCGATCACGGCGCACCCGGCGCTCGACAAGGCAGGGCACTATTTCGGGCTCGAGATTCGCAAGGCGCCCGTGGGGCCGGACAAGCGCGTGAACGTGTCTGCGATGAAGAAGCTCATCGACAAGAACACGGTGCTCTTGTTTGCGAGCGCTCCGCAGTACCCCCACGGCGTCATCGATCCGATCGACCAGATCGGGCGGCTCGCGCTGGCGCGAGGGATTCCGCTGCACGTGGACGCGTGCATCGGCGGCTTCGTCCTGCCGTGGGTCGAGCGGCTCGGGTATCCGATTCCGGCGTTCGACTTCAGGGTTCCGGGCGTCACGTCGATGAGCGCGGACCTGCACAAGTACGGCTTCGCCGTGAAGGGCGCCTCGGTCGTCGTGTATCGAGACATGTCGTACCTCGAGCATCAGTTCTTTCTCGAGACCGAGTTTCCTGGGGGAATCTACGCCTCGCCGTCGATGACCGGCACCCGCGGAGGCGGCCCCATCGCAGCCGCGTGGGCCTCTCTTCACGCCGTCGGCGAGGACGGGTTCATCGAGCACACCCGGCTCGCGATGGAGGCGGCGAAGAAGCTCCAAGACGGAATTCGCACGATCCCCGAGCTCACCATCATCGGTCCGCCCGACGCGACCCTCGTCGCGTGGGGCGCCAAGGACCGCGCCGTCGACGTGTACGCCGTCGCAGATCGGCTCGAAGACGCAGGGTGGAGCGCGGATCGTCAGCAGCACCCAGCGACGGTGCATCACACCGTGACGAGCAATCACCTCCCGGTGATCGACGAGTACCTCGCGGACCTGCGCGACGCGGTCGCGTACGTGCGCTCGCACCCAGAGGTCGCCGATCGTGGCAACGCAGCGATGTACGGGATGATGGCGAAGGTTCCGTTTCGCGGCATGGTTCGCCAGGGCGTGATGAACGTCATGCGAAACATGTACGGCCCCAACGCGCTCGAGTTCGACCCCGCGAAGCTCAACGGCGACGGCGTGGTCGACAAGGTGATGAACGCTGTCGGACCGACGCTCAACAAGGTCCTCGATCGCGTCGAGGCGCTCAAAGAGCGCTTTCGCTGAGCGACGATCGGACGACGCATCGCGACCGACGCTCGCGCGTCACCCGTGGTAGCCGCTCTCGCCGTGCTGGGTGATGTCGAGCCCCTCGTGCTCGTCGTCTTCGCTGACGCGAAGCCCCACGAGCTTGTCGACGAGCTTGAGCAACACGAGCGTCACCACCACCGTCCAAGCGCCGACCGCGAGCAGGCCGAGCGCTTGTTTCGCGAGCAGCCCCGGGTTGCCCGCGAGCAGGCCGTCGTTGCCAGCGGGGTTGAGCGCCTTGCGCGCGAACACCCCGGTCAACAGCGCGCCGATCATCCCGCCGACGCCGTGGATGCCCCAGGCGTCGAGCGAGTCGTCGTAGCGGAGCTTCTCCTTGAGCAAGACGCTGCCGTAGCAGAGCGTCCCTGCGACCATGCCGATCACGAGGGACGCCGCGGGTGACACGAAGCCAGCGGCGGGCGTGATCGCGACGAGCCCTGCCACGAGGCCCGAGACGATCCCGAGGAGCGTGGGCCTGCCGCGGTGCTTCCACTCGGCGATCGACCAGGCGAGCGCCGCTGTTCCTGCGGCGACGTGCGTCGTGACGAAGGCGAGCGCGGCGCTCTGTCCCGCGGCGAGCGCGCTGCCCGCGTTGAAGCCGAACCAGCCGAACCACAACAGTCCTCCGCCCGTCACGGTCATCGTCAGGTTGTGCGGAACGAAGTGCTCCTTGCCGTACCCGAGGCGCTTTCCGATGTAGATCGCCGCGACGAGCGCGCTCAGTCCGGCGGTCCAGTGCACGACCGTTCCGCCTGCGAAGTCGAGCACGCCCATGCGCGCGAGCCACCCGCCCTCGCCCCAGGTCCAGTGCGCGACGGGGTCGTACACGAGCGTCGTCCACAAGAGCGTGAACAGCGCGTACGCCGAGAAGCGCATTCGCTCAGCGAACGCCCCACTAATCAACGCGGGCGTGATGATCGCGAACTTGAGCTGAAACGCCATGAACGCCAGGTGCGGAACGGTCCCGCGCGGCTCGACGCCGACGTTGTTCAACAGCGCGAAGTCGAAGCCGCCGATCAGCCCGCCGTGGGTCTTTCCGAAGGCGAGCGAATACCCGATGACCACCCACTGCACGGTCACCAGCGCGAGCGCGTAGAACGAGTACATAAAAGTCGCCAGGACGTTCTTCTTGCGGACCATCCCGCCGTAGAAGAGCGCGAGGCCCGGCGTCATGAGCAAGACCAGCGCCGAGGCGACGAGCATCCACGCCGTGTCGCCCGAGTCGATCGTCGTGGCCGCGGCTTGCGCGAGGAGCGAGAGGGTGAGCGTCGAAGAAGGGTCGATCACGGCCGAGCAACTAGCACCACCCAACGCGACGCGTCATCTATTCTTCTGCTGCAAATTCACTGACGGACACCATTTTGTCCCAACGTAAACGGCGCATGAACCCACGGTAAACGGACGGGCAACGACGCCCTACCAACGAGCGAACGCTCGGTTAACGAGGCGTTAACGAAGGAGCTCTTTCGCTCACGAGCGCGCGACGAGCACGGAGCCGACGCCGAAGAGCAGCGCGAAGACCACGGTGCGAAACGTCTTGGCCGACACCGAGCGATGGAGCCACTCGCCCACGACCGTCCCGACGGCGAGCGCAGGAACAAACGTCGCAGTGAGCAACAGCGACGAGCGCGTGATCTTGTGATCGATCGCGAAGCGCGCGAGCACGATCGAGTTGAGCACGAACCACAGCGCCGCCAGCGTCGCGCGAAACACACCGGGGTCGCGGGCGTGGTGCGAGAAGCTCCACACAGCGAGCGGCCCGCCAGTGCCGTACATGCCGAACAACACGCCGCAGCCGGTCATCGCGAAGACGTCCCTCGCCCACGTGCGCCACGACGGCTCGCTCGGCGCGACGACCTCTGACGCTTCGACCTGCGTTCGCCCGCGCAGTCGCGCAGCGGCCTCGCTGAGCGCGAGCGCGATGACAAATCCACCGAACAGCCGAACGCCGACGCGCTCGGGAACGGTCGCGCCCGCCCAGAACCCGACAGGCATTCCGATCGCGACGAACGGCGCGACCCGCGCGGCGAGCACGCGCCACGCGACCTGTCGTCGATAGCGCACGAAGAGATATCCCGAGAGCGCCAGGTTCACTGGGATGTACGCGGGCAACACGGTCGAGATGCTCGCTACGAGGGCGCCGAGCGACACCGTGATGACCGTCGATCCGAAGCCGATCGCGGACTCGACGGTGAACGCCGCCGACACGATCAAGATCAAGAGCGCTGTCTGCGTAGGGCTCACGGCGCGTGCGCGGCGCGCGCGGCGCTGGCGCGTTCAGCGGACGGCGCGTGATCGCGCGACGAGGTGCGCACGGGATCGAGCGTTGGCGCGGCCACGGGCAGGGGCTCGCTCGCAGGCGTCGTCGAGGTCGCGGCGGGCTGCGCGGCGGGGATCACCTCGGGCGCGCTCGCGACGCGCGAAGTCGGGATCGTGCTCGCGCTGTCACCGCGCGGAACGTCGGCCTCGCGCACCCGCTCGCGCTCGGCGCGGTCCGGGGTCACCCACACGACGAGCGTTTCGCCCGCGACGAGCGTCGCGTGTCGAGAGCGGAGGTTGATGCGGGACAGGCTGCCCGTCGTGAGCCCGTAGCGCGCGGCGAGCGATCCCATCGTGTCGCCGCTGCGCACGGTCACGATCAATCGAACACGGCCGTCCTGGGCGGCGACGCGCTCGGCAGCGGAGTCTGTTCCTCGTTCGGCGGCGTCGACGTCGGCGAGCGAGCGAACGCGGGCCTGCGTCGGCTCTCGCGCGATCCACGCTTGCAGCCACAGTCCGGTCGGGACGCGCGCGCTCGGGTCGAGCTGGTTCCAAGTGACGAGCTCATCGCGGGTCACGTCGAGGGCGCGCGCGACGTCGCGAATCGTGTCGCCCACCCCCGCGCGGTAGAACACACGACGGCGGTTGGCCGGAGGGTTGGTTACGGGGCTCACCAGCACGAGCGGACGATCCGTGTTCGCGACGGGAGTCGGGGCCCGATCGGGGACGAGCAGCTCGGTTCCGCCGGTGAGTCGGTGCTCGGGTTGCAGTCCCGAGAGCTCGAGCAACGCCCTCGCAGAGAGTCCGTAGGACGCAGCGAGCTCGCTCACCGACTCGCCCCAGCGGATGCGCGTCGTTCGCACTGGGACGTTCGGGATCGCGGCGAGCGCGCTCTCGACGCGCGGCGTGGCACCGACGGGAACGTGCAGCACGAACGGCCGCGTCGCGTCCGTCGGAATGGGCGTGCGCGCACCGAGCACCGAAGGGTTGATCCTGCGAAGCTCCCGCAAATCGACGGACATCCCTCGCGCGAGCGCGTCGAGCGCGACGCTTCGAGACAGCGAGACGTCCTCCCACGCGATCGCGGGCTCGGCGGTCACGTCTTCGAGCCCAAACGTCGCGACGTTTGCCGCGGCGAGCGCGAGCGACATGATCCTCGGGACGTACCTCGCGGTCTCGAAGGGAAGGCCCCCCTCGGTCGACGCGAGCGTGTCGAAGTCCGTGGTGTTGAAGCGCCGCATCGAGCGCAAGAGCGCCCCGTAGCCCATGTTGTACGCGGCGAGCGCCAGCTCCCACGACCCGAACCGCGCGCGAAGATCCCGCAGCAATCGCGCAGCGGCGCGCGTGGCCTTCTCGGGATCTTTTCGCTCATCGACCCACGCGTCCACGCGCAGTCCATAGGACCGAGCGGTGTCCGGCATGAGTTGCCACAGCCCCACTGCGCCCGCGCTCGACTCGGAGTGCGGATTGAAGCCGCTCTCGGCAGCGGCGACCCAGATGAGCTCTGCGGGAACGCCCTCGGCGCGGAGCCACTGCTCGAAGCGCTGACGAAAGCGCCCCGCGTCGCGATACCAGCCGCGCATGGTGCGTCGCGATCGGCGATCGGCGCGATAGCGCTCGGCGGTGGCCAACAGTGAAGGCGAAATGCGCTGGAGAATCTCTGGCAATCGCAGCCGCGCGGGGTCGAGCGGCTGGTCCGCGGGTGAGCCGCTCGCGACGCCGGTCGCGGCGGTGGCCGCTCGTACAACGGGCGTCGCTTCGACCTCGCGCAGCGACGCGAGGGACGAGCTCTCTCCGCCGAGCGCGACGTCGATGGCGTTGGCGGCCTCGCTTCCGCTCGACGGCGCAGCGCTCGCGGTGTCTTGCGTCTGAGCGCGAGCGGGCGCGCAAGCGACGAGCGCGGTGAGCGCGGCGATCGCCGCAGAGATGCTCGGCCTTCTCGGTCGATCGATGCGCGGCATTGGGTAGAAGACGCTCCTCGCGCTCCGTTACCCGATCTTCGCGACCGACGAGAACTTTCGTGCAGAGCGCTCAGCCCGCTTCGTACGCGGCTGCGCACTCTTCGATGATCGCGGTGGCCTCGGCCTCGGGGATCTCGTAGGCGTCCGCGAGCGCGGAGAACACCGCCACTTCTTCGTCGGCGAGCGCTCCATCGGCGCAGCCGACGGCGGCGGCGATGGTGTACGCAGCGCGGCGAAGCTCGGGGTCTTCGGCCATGGCGGCGAGCTCTTCGATCGCGCCTTCGTAGCCCTTCTCTCGGAGGGCGGCGTCGGACGCTTCGAGCATCGACTCGAGCTGCTCTTGGGTGATGTCGAGCCCTGTCACGTCCGCGAGGGTCTGCCCGAGCGCGCCGTACTCTTCGTCGGACAGCTCTCCGTCTGCGGCGCCGACGACATATGCGGTGGCGAACACGAACGCGAGCACCGTGGCCTCCGGCGAGTCCTCCGGCGGAACGCTCTTGGGAACGACCTTCGTCGCTCCGCGCTTGTCGAGCACTCCCTTTACGCCCGACGGAGTCTTCTTGTTGATCTTGATCACGGTTTCCTCCTGCGTTGCATCACGCGGGAGGGATCGTACTCGAATCAGCGCGTGAGAAACTTGAGGAGCATGTCCATCTTCATTCCGTACGGCGGGCGCATGGCGAAGTCCGCGCTGTTGATCCGCGACTGCTTGAACACGCCCTTGCAGTGGGAGAACGTCTCGAAGCCTGAGCGACCGTGGTACGCGCCCATGCCCGACGGTCCGACGCCGCCGAACGGCAGGTCGTTTTGCGCGACGTGCGCGACGCACTCGTTGATGCACGCGCCGCCCGAGACGGTTCGCTCGAGGACCATCTCTGCGCGGGAGGCGTCGCTGTCGAAGTAGTACAGCGCGAGGGGCCTGGGGCGATCGTTGACGTACTCGATCGCCTGCTCGACCGTCGAGTACGGAACGACCGGAAGAATCGGCCCGAAGATCTCTTCTTGCATCAGGTCCATCTCGTCGGTGACGTTGGTCACGAGGGTGGGGGCGATGCGCGTGGGGCCCATGGTCTCGCGGCGGTGGTTGAGCTCGATGATCCGAGCTCCCTTGGAGGCAGCGTCGTCGAGGTATCCGCGGAGCCGCGCGGCGTGCCTGCCGTTGATGATGCTCGTGTAATCCCCGTTGGCCTCGAGCGAGGGAAACATCTTTCGGACCACGCGCTGCGCTTCGGCGATGAACCGCTCGCGCTGCGTCTCGTGGACGAGAACGTAATCCGGCGCGATGCAGGTTTGTCCTGCGTTGAGCAGCTTGGAGCCCATGATTCGCTCGGCGGCGAGCTCGATCGAGAAGGACTCGTGGATGATCGTGGGGCTCTTGCCGCCGAGCTCGAGCGTGACGGGGACGAGGTTCTCCGCGGCCGCGCGCATCACGATTTTTCCGACGCGCGTCGAGCCCGTGAACAGCAAGTGGTCGAGCGGCATGCTCGAGAACGCCTCACCGACCTTGGCGTCGCCCGTCACGACGAAGACGCGATCCGAGGGGAACGTCTCGGCGATGACCTGGGCGATGAGCTCGCTCGTGGCAGGGGTGAGCTCGCTCGGCTTGATCAACGCGCGACAGCCGGCAGACAGCGCGGCAGCGAGCGGAGAAAAAGCGAGAAACACCGGATAATTCCAGGGAGAAATGATCCCGATGACGCCCTTGGGTTGGTAGCGGACCTCGGCCTGCGCGGGCACGAAGTACTTGCCCACGGGGCGCTTTTCGACGAGCGACCAGGTCGGGAGCTGCTCGAGGGTGTGGTCGATGTCGCCGAGCGAGGCGAACACCTCGGCCAGCAAGGTCTCGTGCCGCGAACGACCGCTGAAGTCACTGTCCAACGCGCGAACGAAGTCGTCTTTGTGCGCGACGACCGCCGCTCGGAGCTTTTGCAAGTCTTCGAGTCGCTCTGCGATCGAGGGCGCCGGTCTCGCGCGTTGCGCGGCCTTCATGCGCTCGACGCGCGCGAGGAGCTCGGCGCGCGTGGGGTCCTGGCTCTGGGTCGAACGGTTGGTCACGGAAGCGGACGTCGTCATGGCAGGGGGGGAAGGCATTGTGGAGCGAACCGGGGAGAACGACCAGAGGGAGAATTTCGATCGGTTCGGTCTGTGCGGTACGATGCCTCCATGAACAAAGCTGGACTCTCTTCGTTGGTTCGCATCGCGGTGTGCGCTTCGACCGCGTGGCTCATGGCCTGCGGTTCGTCGACGACGCCGTCTCCCTCGGACGGAAGCGTGGCCGATCGCAGCAATCCTCCAGGAGACGGAGCGGTCGGCATCGACGTCGTCTCGCCGCCGATGGACGCGATCGAGCCGCCCATGGACGCGGGTCCGGCCTCGTTCTGTGCCCGCGCGTTGTGCGGGCCTGGGACGACCTGCTGCGAGGCTTCGATGAGCTGTTTGCCCGACGGAACGCCGTGCCCGCCGATGGGCGGCATGGACGGCGGCCCTGGCCCGATGATGTGCGGGAGCGCGATTTGTGGGGCGGATCAGCGATGCTGCGCGACGCCGGTGGGACCGACGTGCTTGCCCTCGACCGTTCCGTGCAACCCCGTGACCGACGGCGGAATGGGCGGGACGTGCGGCGGAATGACCTGCGGTCCCATGCAAGAGTGTTGCTCGGGGCTCGGGCGCATGGCGTGCGTTCCGCGCGGGACGTGTCCGATGATCGTGGACGCCGGGACGTGCGGCGGAATGACCTGCACCGCGGCGCAGGAGTGTTGCTCTGCGGGCGGTCGACAGTTCTGCGCGCCGCGCGGGACGTGCTCGACGCCGCCGCCCGACGCTGGCCCCACGTGTGGCGGGATGGTCTGCACGGGCACGCAAGTCTGCTGCAGCGCGTTCGGCTTCATGACGTGCCTCGAGCCGCGGTTGTGTCCGACGGGAACCGACGGCGGGACTGGACCTCGCTGCGGCGCGATGACCTGCGGCAGCGATCAAGAGTGCTGCAACACGATGTTCGGGATGTTCTGCGCGCCGCGCGGACGCTGCCCCGGCGGCGGAGCGGACAGCGGCGTTGTGACCGACAGCGGAACGACCTCGTTCTGCGCGACGGCGCGCTGCACCGCCGGGACGTTCTGCTGCGAAGCGCGACGGGCGTGCATCCCCAACGCAGACACGTGCCGCTCGACGCCGGCGCCGATGTGCACGCCACCGTGCATGCGAGGCCAGCAGTGCTGCCCGGGCATCGGCGGGCTCGCTGGGTTCTGCGCTCCGCGTTGTCCCACGGATCCGTGCGCCGGCGTCACCTGCGGAAGCGGCTCGACCTGCTGCGGAACGGGCACGAACAGCGGCCGATGCACGCCCGACGCGTGCCTCGCGTGTTGTATGTGACAGAGTGAAGGGGGATGAACGGCGCTCCGTATCGGGACACGGACACCCACGACACGAGCGCCGTTCGGACACGGTGGATCGTGCCGACGTCGGCGCTGTGGGTCCTCGCGATCTGCGCGTGGCTCTGGGTGGGTCATGCGTCGACGCGCGAGGCCAACCCGACGGTGTTCTGCGAGCGCGACGGGCGGGGAGTTCGGTGTTTGATCCACGACGACGCGTGGCTCGGGTGTGATTGCGGATCGAGTGTGCATGCTGCCCCCGAATGAATTCGGGGGCAGAGCGCGCCGCAAGAGCGACGCGAGCCATGCGCCGCAAGGCAGCGCATGCAGCGGACGAAGCGGGCGAATGCGAGCGAGCGGGCGGGCGGGCTATCAGGGGCTTCCCCCGAATTCATTCGGGGGCACAAGCGGGCGAAGAAGTTAGGCAACGATGAGGACCATGAGGGGCGCTGAACGGTTTCCTTGCGCTGGACTATACTTTCGACAAACGAAACTGCGCAGCGCCCGATCGGCTCGACACGGCGGGCGGGACGGCGGCGACGTCGACCAGATAGTCGACGAACTGACCGGGACGCTCCGGGGATGCAAAGACATAGGAAACGCTGCGCTTCTCGGTCATCGCTCGGTGAAAGGTCGAACGCCGCGGCAGCTCGAGCATCGAACTCCGAACCGCCACGTGCTGGAGTGCTTCCTCGACGAGGATGTACGGACCCGGTCCAAACTTGCCGCCACCCACCCACGGCACATTGCGCGCGTACGCCCCAGCCCAGGGCGTCCGGCGCTGCGTAGTCTGGCACTGCACACGACGCGCCGCGTCGACACCTTCGCCATCGGACAGCGAGAGCGTCAAGAGCGACGGCAGCCGAATCACGCGTCGACCGGCGCTGGTTCGGATCACGAGCACCCCGGGCGAACGAAGAAACCGCGCGTATGCCTCGGGAGTGGTCTCTGGAATTCCTGGGAACATCGGACCGAGGCCTGCTCGGGTCGACCGCTCGATGGACTCGGACAATCGTGACAGCGGGATCGAAACAACGACATCCAATCCGTCCGAAGGTGGAACAGCTGCGAGGGAAGGGATCGCGCCGATCCCTCCACGCGGCCGCAGTTCGATGTCGAACGGTGGCAGATCGGACGTGAACGGGCTAATACGATCGATGGACGTCCAAACAACGCGACACACTTGCATCGGAAGCCTCGCGTTGTCGGGAAACGGGAGGAGCCCGTGTCGAAGGTTTTCGACGCGAAGCACGATCGCCGCTGCGACCTGCTCCGAGCAGGTTCGATAGGCCCACTGCCAGTTGGGCACCGCCCATGGGTCCGCAGGCGGGCTTCCCCCAGCGACGGTCCGCGGCGTCACCGTGAGTGCGCCTGCGACGGGCGGCACCGTCGCGACGTCCAGCTCGATCCGCACCCGTTGTATGCGCGCGGAGATCCGCTTGATCGCGATGCCTGCGATGTCGGGGGGGAGCATTCCCGGAGCGCCGCCCGCCATGGGGTCGGGCGGAGCGATCAGTTCACTCGGAGTGGGTACGAGTGCGTTCGCCAATGGAACATCGAACTCCAACGAGTCGTTCGCAGCGTTGTGCCGCAGTTGCCCATTGCTGCGCGCCGCGATGTCCTTTTGGCTCATTCGATAGGATGCGATCGCCGCCGCGAGAACCGGGACGGCCAACGGAAACAACAACAGGCCAGCACCCAAACTGCGGGCGCCCACCTCTCCGAAGACATCAGCGGCACACGAGAACGCGGAGGCACCGTGAACGTGGGTGTCGGCACGAAACCTCGCAGCGAGCATGGATGCGGCGGATGCCGGCTGACCGGCGGCATCGCGAAACAGCGGACTGATCAATTGTCTAACGGAGAGCACGCCGGACGCGATAAGGGTTGCAGTTATATCGCCACCCGATCCGATTCGCTCGATTTCAATCGGGCGGCCCATTCGATCTCGTACAATCTCCCCGTCGCGTCGCGTTAGGAACCTAATGTACCGACAAGCATTGCGAGCTCTTACGTCAATCGATGCGGAGATCCGAGCCGCCGAGTCGCGAAGCGAGGATCGCCAAGAAGACCTGTGCGAAGTCCTCACGCGAAATCGACACCACGCTGTTGGCTGTTCCGAGCATGGTCCCGAAGCGGTTGGCCGCTTCGCTGCGAAGGGAGTTCATCTCGTTTGCAATCGCATCGGCTCTTTCGACGTTCGACACGTCGCGTCGAGGGACCACGTCGGATCGGTCGAATCCGAGCCTCAACACCACGATGCCCGCCGAGGCGATGTACCGAACCGTGGCAGCTACGAATCGAACCCCACCGAGCGCGCTCTCGAGTCCGGTCAACGGGATCGGAATCTCGATGGGTGCGAGACGCAGCGCCGTTGGAATCGCGATCCCGCCGAGCGGCGCGGGCCATGCCGCCGCGGATCCCGCCGCCCTGATTTGGAGAACGAGCTCGGACAGTGAGCGTTGCTCGTGCAGACGAGATCCCGTCGGTGAAAGATGCGTCATCCTGCGGTGGTCCCAGCCGCCCACGCAGGAGTCCCGTGAGGCTCGCCGAGAACGCCTCGACATCGACGTCGACCGTAACGTCGCCTCGAAAATTCAAAGCCGTCGCATCCCCGACTCTCGGAGTTGTAGGGCCAACAGTCAACTGCGCGGGAGTCTGCGAAAAAGCTATCGCTGAGCGACTCACAGCGAGTTCGACGATCTGGTTCGACGGCGTGGCGAGGTTCGTCGCACTCCAGGAGCAGATCTCGCGGAAGCTGAAAGACGCCCCATCGCGCGCGAAGGTCTCGGTTCGCGACAGCATGGCGAGCAGCAGGTCTTTGATCACGTTCTCGCGGACAATGAGGTCTGCATACATGTCGCTTCTCCTTACCTGGTAGCAGTCTTGACGGACTCACGAGCGATGCTAGCGTCGACGCACGGAGTAGTGATGAACCGAACGGGTGTGGTCGAAACTAGATTGCTCTTCTTGATGGTGTTCGCGGTGACGGCGGGTTGCGGCGCTCGCACCGAGCTCGAGG
>LNEO01000218.1 GCA_001465015.1 Deltaproteobacteria bacterium Ga0077539
ACCGAGCGGCCGACGGTGCTGGGATAGATGGGATCGACGGCGACCACCGGGGGCATTCCGACGGCGCGTCCGAAGGAGATGTGCGCGACGATGCCCGCGACGAGCGCGACGAGCGGCCACTTGAAGGCGTCACGGAGCTGCTTGGGCGAGCCTTTGCGCCAGGGAGTGAGCGTCCCGATACCCATGAGGGCGAGCAGCAAGAGCCCCGGGATGAACAGCCAGAAGTTGTAGAACGCGGCGCCGACCGTCAGTCGCTCGCGCGAGATCCACTCGGAGATCTTCGGCCACGTCGTCGCGACGACGATGAAGGTGCACATCCCGAGGAGCATCCAGTTGTTGGCGACGAACGCGGCCTCGCGGGACAACAGCGAGTCGATGGTCGTGGGCCTGCGCAGCGCCTTCCACCGGTAGGCGATGAGGCCGACGGAGACCGCGGCGATGAGCGCCATGAAGTACAGAAAGTACACGCCGATCTCGGACTGCGCGAAGGAGTGGATGCTCGCGATGAGCCCCGATCGCGTGAGAAACGTCCCGAATATCGTGAGCAAGAACGTCAGGATGATGAGCGAGACGTTCCACACCTTGAGGGTGCCGCGCCGCTCTTGGATCATGATCGAGTGCAGAAAGGCCGTCGCGGTAAACCACGGGATACACGCGGCGTTTTCGACGGGATCCCAGGCCCAGAACCCGCCCCAGCCGAGCTCTTCGTACGCCCAGAGCATCCCGAGCACGTTGCCGATCGAGAGAAAGAGCCACGAGAACAGCGCCCATTTGCGCACGGCGTAGAGCCAGGCCTCGTCGAGCCTCCCGGAGGCCAGCGCCCCGATGGCGAACGCGAACGGAACGGCGCACCCGACGAAGCCGATGTAGAGCGACGGCGGGTGAATCGCCATGTAGAAGTTGCGAAGCGACGGGTTGAGGCCCTCGCCGTCCGGCGGCGCTCCAGCGACGTTGACCGCGAACGGATTCGCGGCGAACGCCATGAGCACGCCGAAGAACATGATCACGACCATGAGCGTCGCGATGACGTACGGCGCGAGCTCTCGATATCGTGTGCGCAGCCACAGCGTGCACGCGCCGGTGTAGAGCGACAACAAGAACGTCCACCACAAGAGCGAGCCGTCTTGTCCGCCCCAGAGCGCCGTGAGGAGATAGACCCCCTCCATCGAGCGATCGCTGTAGCGCATCACATATCGGATGCGAAAGTCGTGGGAGACGAACGCGTAGGCGAGCAGAAGGACGTCGAAGACGACCAGGGCGCACGTCGCGAGCGAGGCCATCCGCGCGGCGCGCAGATAGCGGTCGGACACGCGCGATGGTTCGGTCGCCGCGAGCACGCTGAGCGCAAAGGTGACTGCGGCGCTCAGCAAGATCGCGTAGATCGTCCAGGTGCCCAGCGCCGGAACTCCGGCGTTGATGGCGAGCGAGTTCATTGCTTGTGCGCGCAGACTAGCGCGAGCGCGGCCCCGCGTCCCCCGAGACAACCGCACCAGATGCGGTTCTCGTGCCCTCCTCGCGAGCGGCGCCCCCTCCCGTCAGCTCGGCTTTTTCGCTCGCACTACGCCGGCTCCGCCGCCGGTTGGCGCCCCCTGCAACCGCTCAGACGAAGGAGCCCGCGCCGTGCTCGACGACCTTCTTGCGGTCGTACCAGGGGCGGGTCGCACGGACGGTGGCGAGGTAGATCCCAGCGAGGATCATCGAGAGCAGCCCCGAGACGAACGCCGCGACCGCGCTGACGCCGGGCTTGTTGCCGATTTGAGCGATGCGCGCGCTCGAGCGCGAGACGGTGAAGGACACGCGCCGTCCCGGCTCGGTCAGCTCGTCGGTGTACGCGGCGCGAGAGATCTCGTCGTTGACCGTCACCATGTGACCCGAGACGTTCTCGTAGCGAGCTTGCAGGTGATAGCTGTGGTAGCCGCCGTTCTTCGTGCGGTGATACTCGCTGGTGCGGCCCACGACGGAGGCCTCGACGGTGGTGCCGGTCCACGCGAGGACGTGAAACGACCCGAACGCGATGCCGTTGATGAGCACGAACGCGAGCGCGGTGACGAGCGCCCAGTTTCCGTGAAAGCCTTCGCGGCGCACGTGGCGCTCGGTGGGGGCCTCGGTCGAGAGGAGCATCGCGCGGCCCTTGGGCGCGCGGACGATGAGCGATTTGCCCTTGGCGCCGCGGTAGCCACCGTCGATCTGCGCGCGGGGATCGTAGCCCTCGACGAGCGCGCCGATGACGTACACGTGGTCGCCCTTGCGCACTTCCGCCGTGCGAACGCGCTGGTTGAACTCGACGCGACGCGTCCCGTCGAGGGTGTCGACGACGAACACGCGCTGATCGGGCTCGACCCTCACCGCGCGGCCGTCCTCGAGGCGCAGGTAGAACGCGCGCGCGTCCACGCGGCGAGCGGTCTCGCTCCACGTGTGCGACATCCCGTTCTTCGTCTGGTAGTTCTGCCCGGTCTGCAGCAGCTCGATGGCGACCGCGCGACCATCGGGCTCGTCGGTCTCGATGACGCCGCGAAGGACACACTCGCCGGGGGCGAGCGGTCCGATCTTGCCCTCGATCGCCTGCCGCAACGCGGCGGCGCGACGACGCGCGCGCCACTCGCCGAAGACCGCAGTGAAGAACAGCCCTCCGAGGAGCACGAAGCCGACGATCGACACAGCGATCCAGCTCGCGTCGTAGTCGAAACGGGTGTGGGGCGTGTGCTGCGCAAGAAGAGAGAGCAGCGACGAGTGAACGGAGGCAGTATGCATGGTGGGAATCACCTCGCTTCAGCGATCGGGTGCGATGCAGACGGTTCGGGGAAGAGAAAGTTCCGTCACGCTGCGCACTTTTGACCGGTAGCCGATTGCGCATTGTAACACGCGGAAGTGGACGGCCTTGGTCAACGCCCTGCGCCGGACATTGCTTCCCACGAGCCCCACCGGCCCCTTCACGATTGTCGAAGCCCCCCCTGTTACCCTCGAAGGGGCCAACGATCAGCCCCGCTCGTCGATGACCGTCCCGACGTCCTCGCCAAAGAGCGCGCGTCGGATGGCGCCCGGCTCGGCCAGCGCAAACACGCGGATCGGGAGCTTGTTGTCCCGACACAAAGAAATCGCAGTCGAATCCATGACTCCGATGCGATCTCGCAAGAACTGATCGTACGAGAGCGCCTTGAACATCGTGGCGTCGTGGTGCTTCTTGGGGTCCTTGTCGTACACGCCGGGGACCTTGGTGGCCTTGAAGAGCGCCGATGCGCCGATCTCCATCGCGCGAAGGGCGGCGGCGGTGTCCGTCGAGAAGTACGGATTGCCGGTACCCGCCGCGAACAACACGATGCGGCCCTTCTCGAGGTGCCGCACCGCGCGGCGGCGGATGTACTGCTCGGCGACGCGGTTCATCTCGATCGCCGTCTGAACCCGCGTCGGAACGCCTCGCTTCTCGATCGCGTCCTGCAGCGCCAGGGCGTTCATCACCGTGGCGAGCATCCCCATGTGGTCGGCGGTCGTTCGGTCCATCCCGTTCGCGGCCCCCTTGAGGCCGCGAAAGATGTTGCCTCCGCCACACACGAGCGCGAGCTGAACGCCGAGCTCGTGGACCTTCTTGAGCTCGTCTGCCACGGCTCCGACCGACGCTGAATCGAGCCCGGAGCCTCCTTCTTGCGCGCAGAGCGCCTCGCCGGAGATCTTGAGGAGCACACGCGGATACTTGAGCTGCGGATGCGGCGATTGCATTTCCGAAGCGTTCTCGCACGAGCGACGACTCCCGTTCAACGGGACAGGCGTCAGCGATCGAGTCGTCGCACGCAACTTTCGTCTTGACCGAGCTGGCACGCACGATTTTCGAGTCGTCGCTGAGCCTCGGGCGACGGCGCGCGCTCGGCCGCGGCCACGCAGCACTCGCCGTCATCCAGCGCGCAGCCCCGCGCCGCGATTTCGAACAGCTCTGCTCGCCGGGCCTGGCCGGAGGTGTTGTCGGGTGCCCGCGCGCGAACAAACGCGCTGCAACCCAGGGGTTCTCCGGCCTCGCACGCGCGGCGCCAGAGCGCTTCGACCTCGAATCCGCGCGTCGATTGCGCGTTCAACACGACGCCGAGGCTCGCGCAGGCAAACGCATCGTCCCGGTCGCAGGCGAAGCGCAGATGCTCGATTGCGCGGTCGACGCTTCGAGGCCACGTGCCTTCGAGGGCCCCGAGCGCTCCGCACGCCCACGGCGCGCCCGCGTCGCAGCTCGGCGCGAGCCACGTGCTCCAGATCATCGCCATCGGCGGCCGATCGAAGCCCGACTGGCGTAGTCCGGCGCGAACGACGTCGACACATGCGCTCGAGACGCGCTCGAACTGACACGCTCGCTCGGCGAGCGTCCCGCGGGTCTGCTCGTCGAATCGAGTCGGCGAGCTCGAGAGCCACGCCCAACAGCCCGAAGAAGGAACCAAGGACAAACACCCGCGCGTCGCGAGCCTCTCTGCCCTGGCAGGATCGGCGAGAGGCCCCTGGCGATACCGCTCTGCGGCGAGCGCGCACCCGCGTCCGTCGCCGAGGGAGCAAGCTCGTTCGAGCGCGACGAGCGCGGACCGAACGTCGGTCGTCACGAGCGCGCTCGCGAGGCAACCTCGCGCATGGCCACGGGCGCAGAGCGCAGCGGCGTCGGGCGCAGCGCGGGATCGATCGCGAGACACCCGAGAAAACACGAGCGCAGCGCACGCGTCCTCAGCGCCTGCGTCGCAGCGGTCGGCGAGCGGTGCTTCGACCCCCGCGAGTTCGATCGGGCCGCCGAGCCCCAGCGCGCGGGCGTCGGACAGAGCGATGCACGCCGTGCTCTCGCCTCGCGAGCACTCGCGTTCGGCCAGCAGGCGCGCGGTTCGCACGGACTCCGGAAAGAGGCTCCACAAGTCGACGCGCGCGAGCAAAGCGCACGCGCGCCGAGCGTCTGCGGTGCACAGAACGTCGAGCCGCTCTTTTGCGGCGAGCAAGCTCCGGCTCACCCCGCGGCCATCGATGAGGCGCTCGGCGACGGTCACACACGCCTCGATCGAGCCAGCGACGCAGGCGCTCGACGCGGCCTCGAAGAGCGCCGAGTCGGGCCGATCGATGTCGTCGATCGACGGCGCAGCGGGCCGAGGCGCGGCGACGGAGACGCGCGGCGATGAGCGCTGCGCGAGCGTCGCGGGGCGATGGCTGGCGCAGCCCGAGAGCGCGAGCGCTGACAAAGCGATTCGAGCGACGTCGAGCGCAACCGGCACGACAGAGACGATAACGCGAGGCGGGAGCGTCCCTCACGCGATCGTCGCAGCCATCGAGCGACGACGCCGCGGGAGCGCGGGAGCAGCGAGGCCAGCGGCGCGGGCGTCTCTGCTCCCGCGCTCCGCCCGCGCCGTCGCTCACCGGCTCAGCGCCGACGCGGGATCTGCAAATGATCGAGATCGTGCAGGGCGACGGTGTCTTCGAAGATGGTCTTTGCGTCGCGCACGTGCTGCTCGGTGCTCGCGTAGCGCTGAGAAAAGTGCGTGATCGCGAGCTTCTTGGCGTTGGCCTCGCGCGCGGTGCGCGCGGCGTCTGCGGCGCTCGAGTGCCCGTGATCGTCGGCGAGCTGCTGGTCCTCGGCGGTGTAGGTCGCCTCCATCACCAGGATGTCAGCGTCTCGGGCGAGCGCGAGGGCGCCTTTGCAAGGACGAGTGTCCATGACGAAGGCCACGATCGTGCCGGGGCGAAAGGTCGAGACCTCGTCGGCGGTGACGCGACGACCGTCGATGTCGACGAACCCCTGGCGCTGAAGCGCGCCGACCATCGGGCCGTGAATCTTCGCCGCCGCCAATTTTTCAGGAAGAAACCTGCGCCCAGACTTCTCTTCGAGCCTGTAGCCCACTGTGGGAACGCCGTGCACCAGCGCGTGCGCGTACAGCGTGTACGAGGGGGTGTCGGCGACGACCGTGAGCTCGTCGCGCTCTTCGATGGGGCACGGGACGATCTCGGCCGCGGGGTGATAGATCGAAGCGTATCGAAGACGCTCGAAATACTGCGCTCCCGAAGCGGGAAAGTGGATGTACAGAGGGTGCGGCAGCCGGTCGAGCGACGCGCGCTGGATGATCCCGCTCAGCCCGAGGCAGTGATCGCCGTGAAAGTGCGTGACGCACACGCGGTTGAGCGAGCTGGCCGCGAGCGTGGCGAAGGCCATCTGTCGCTGCGTTCCCTCGCCGGGGTCGAAGAGAAATCCCTCGTCGTCCCAGCGGAGAAAGTAGCCGTTGTGGTTGCGCAGGCGGGTGGGAACCTGGCTCGCGGTTCCTAGCGCGACGATCTCGCGGACGCTCATGGGTTGTGCTCTCGAGGGCGCAGAGCGTTAGCCACGACCTCGTCGCTCGTCGATAGCCTTCGCGCGGATCGCGCCACTCTCTTACTGCGCGGTCACCGTGAAGGTGGCCTCTTCGTCGCAGCCCTCGAAGCGCACTTCGTAGCGCGGAAGGCCCTTGGCGAGCGCTCCCAGCGTCGAGCCGGCCTGCGCTCCCGCGAGCTCGAAGAGCGCCTCGTGGTAGCGCTTCTCGTGCGCGCGCCGCAGCGGAGTGAGGGCGCTCCTTCGCATCCAAAACGCCGCGGCCTCGCTGCGAAGATAGTTGGCCACCTGCGGCGTATTGAGAAACATCTGCGCCTGCTCGCTCGCCGGCGACACGAGCGGAACCCTCGAAAACGCATGCAAGGGATCCTCGTCCACCACGACGCTGACCACCGCGCCCTCGTCGTGAGAGCCGCCGAGGACCTCGATCGAAATCGTCGTAGAGCCCTCCCAATACAGCTCGTACAGAGCGAGCACGAACGCCCGCATGAGCTCCTCACGGACCCCGTACTCGCTGGCCATCGTGAGCGTGCGTCGCAGGTGTCCGCAGCCGATGTGCTCGGGCACGAGCAAGAGCTCGCGCAAGAGCGGCCGCAGCTCCATCGGTGGAGACGCGGTCCACTTGCGCCAATGCTCGGGCAGCCCCGGCAACGGTGGGAGCAAGTGCTGGATCTCGGGCTTCGCCCGGAGCTTCATGATCATCGCGTTGAGCGCGTTGGTGTCGGTGTGCATGTAGAAGCGCCCGATCCCGTCGATGTACGCGTCGAGCAGCGTCTTGACCGAGCGCGCCTCGACGCGCTCGCCCGTCGACTGCTCGATCGCGGCGAGGCTCAAGAGAAACTCTCCTGCGTTTCCGCCGGGCGATCCGAGCACGCCGTGGTCGTCGCGACCGTCGACGCAGGACTGCTTTCCGTTGACGACCATCGTCGCGAGCTTGAGCCAGCGGACAGAGCCGGGGTCTCCGATGTGCCGTCGAATGTCCTCCGCCGTGAGCAGCTTCTTCTCGCGATCGCCGCGCGCCTCCGCTTCGAACGGATCGCTGGCGGGGATCGTCTCGAGCGTCCGCGCTGCGAGCGCCGCGTCTCGGCGCGTCACCATGCCCTTGAGCTTCCACTCGCGAACGCCGCCCTCGAGCGCTGCGACGAAGGGCATCCCGAGCATCTCGAGGTATTGCGCCAGCAGCGCCGCGCGCTCACCGCCGCGCGAAACGAGGACCAGATACGAGTTCTTCGGGAGCCTCGCGGCCAGCTCGGCCACGCGCTCTGCGCTCACCCAGAAAGCACCTGGAATGTACCCGAGCGGACCTTCGAGCTCTTCGGGCGTTCGAACGTCGATGATTCGCACGCGTCGAGCCGCTTCGGAGACGAACTCCGCGGACACCATCGGCGCGCCAGCGGGGTTGCGCCATCGCTGCGCGTTGAAGTTGGCTCGCAGGAGTCGCTCGGCGGCAGACTGCGCGGGCGGGGGCTGAGTGTTGGGGCTCCAGGACATGGAGCGCGATGGTCGCACACCGGTGTAACTGCTTCCATGCGACTGCGGCGCGGCATCGAGCGCTCATCATTCATCACCTGCGTCGAAGGGACTGGATTTTCAGCGCCGAAGGAGCGGACCCATTGAAGAGAGGTGTTGTGTCCACGGGGTTCGCGAACCGCGTGCTGGGCGCCGTTCGAAGACTCACGGCGAAAGGTGCGCTTCGCGCGAAAACCGTAAGAGAGCGCAGCAACGGGCAGCGGGCAGCGAGCGACGGGAAGCGGGCAGCG
>LNEO01000219.1 GCA_001465015.1 Deltaproteobacteria bacterium Ga0077539
TGGCCGTGAGGCGAGCGTGGTGCCGCTTGGGTGTTGACGCCGCTACTGATTTTCCTGCGGATGTGCATTTTCGAACCGAAATCCGGTTCCCTGCTGAGCGCGTCGTCTCGTCGGCCCGATGGTCGCAGATTGGTCGAGCGCCCTCCCCCCCTGTTTCGCAGCGGCGCGCGACATCGACGCACGGACTGCGACACCACGATCGAACGCGAGCTGTCGCTGCGGCTGTTGTCGTATGGGAGTAGATGCACCCCAAACCCATGAGATCTTCGAGGACCATGAGGATTCGAACCGCGTTCGTGGCAACGGCGACTCTCCTCTGCGTTCGATGCTCCAACCCGGCGATGCCCGCAGACGGCGGTGACGTCGCGACGCCTCCCGACGGACCAGCAGCGGACATCGCCGCCATCGATGCGACTTTGTTCGACGCGCTGGTCCCGGACTCTGGGCAGCGCGACGCCGCGCCGACGCCAGTCGACGTCGCCCCGCCGCCCGCGCGATGCATGGCGCCGTCGCTCGCAGACGTCTCGCGCCCGACCGCGACGGTTGGCACGGGCACCGCAGCGAGCTGCACGCCCGCTGCGCTGCAAGCCGCAGCGACCGCCGGTGGTACGATTGTGTTCAATTGCGGCGCCGCGCCGGTGACCATCACGGTGAGCACGCCGATCACGGTCACACGCGAGACTGTCATCGACGGAGGCGGACTCGTGACGCTGAGCGGCGGCGGCGCGTCGCGCATTCTCTTTCTCGACTCGGCGTACCCGACGCCGACGCCGAGGCTCACCGTCCAACGACTCACGTTTCGCGATGGGCGCACGACGGCAGGCGGCATGGACACGGCGGTCGGCGGCGCGGCGATCTACCGTGACGGAGGCAGTCTCACGGTGATCGACTGCGTGTTCGTCGACAACCGCGCGCCCGCGCCTGGACAGGACATCGCCGGAGGAGCCATCTACGGCTTCGGCGGCGGCGAGACGATCATCTCGGGCAGCACGTTCACCAACAACTCCGCGAGCAACGGCGGCGCCGTCGGCAGCCTCAACGGGCATCTCACGATCATCAACAGCTCGTTCACCGGAAACAGAGCGCTCGGCACCGGAGGCAATCCCGGCATGGGCGGCTGCGGCGGCGCGATCTACATGGACGGTCGCGGCGAGCGCACGACGCTCTGCGGGGTCACGATTCGCGGGAGCACTGCGGGAGCGATCGGGGGCGCGTTCTTCCGCGTCTCCAACGACTCGACCGGCAGCTTCGCGATGGACCGCACGACGATCGACGGCAATCGCGTCGCGGCAACGACCAGCGGAAACGCAGGCGGCCTCTACCTCCAAGGCCTCGCGCTCAACATCTCGAACAGCACGATTTCTCGGAATCAGGCGTTCTTCAACGGCGGGATCTGGATCAACACCTGCACCGTGCAGATGACCAACAGCACCATCGCGGAGAACACCGCGGTCGGCAGCAACGGCGGCGGAGTCTGGCTCGGCCGCATGCCGACGGGCACGATCCGCAACTGCACGATCGCCAACAACCGCTCGACCGCCATGGGGCAGGTCGCTGGCGCGATCTTCGGCGCTGGGCTCACCCTCGTGAACACGATCGTCGCCAACAACACGGCGATGTACCGCCCGAGCTGCGACACGACGCGCGCGGATGGAACCGGCAATCTCCAATGGCCCGCCGGGTCGTTGTGCACGATGAACCCGCTCGTCGCGGACCCGATGCTGGGCGCGCTCGGCATGCAAGGCGGCGACACCGAGACGCTCGCGCCGTCGGCGAGCAGTCCCGCGCGACGGATCGGCATGGGCTGCCCGAGCACGGACCAGCGAGGCCGCCCGCGGTCGGAGCCGTGTACTGCGGGCGCGGTCGAGGTTCCGTAGAACGGCTGCGCGGGCTCGTCGCTGCGAGAGACGCGCGTCGGCCGCTACCTCGAGGTCATCGGCGAACGAAGCGCACAATTCGTGGAGCTTCACTGGGGTCCGGCGATCGCGGTGCACGATCGCGATGCCGCGAGTCGCGAGCGGCTGCTGGCGCGAGCGTCGACGTGTCGCGCTGCCGTCGACGGACAGTGATGTTCGCTGCGCGTTCGCGACGCTACGCCTTGCAGAGCTTCTCGCTGAGCTCCCACAGGCCGCGAGCGCGCTCGTCGTCCTTCGCGCGCGAGGTGCTCATCGAGACCTTGCGGTCGTGGAAGTACGCTCCCTGCTGCGCCTTGGCCTCGTCCGAGGTCGCGAGCCACACGAGCGTCTCGGCGCCCTTCTCCGGCGTGCGGCCGAACATTCTCTGCGACAAGCTGGTGACGGACCGGAAGAAGCCGCTGTTGTTGTTGTGCCCGAACGCGGTGCGCACGAAGCCCGGGTGGTAGCAGCCCACGAAGACGTCCTTGCCCTCGACGCGCCTCGCGAGCTCGCGCGTAAAGAGAATGTTGGCGAGCTTGGAGTCTGCGTAGGCGCTCCATCCGGCAGAGCCTTTGCGCCTGGCGATCGTGCCGAGGTCGATGCTTCCGGCGGCGTGCGCCCCGCTCGACGTGCTGACCACCCGCGAGCCCGGCGTCTTCTCGAGCAGCGGAAGCAGCTCGGTGGTGAGCACGAAGTAGCTCATGTGGTTGAGCGCGAAGGTCATCTCGAGGCCGTCGGCCGTGGTGACGTAGTCGTTGAAGATGCCGCCGGCGTTGTTCGCGAGCACGTCGAGGCGGTCGTACTTCGCGCGGAACTCCCCCGCGACCTTGCGCACCTCGGCGATCGTCGAGAGGTCGCCGAGCAGCGAGTCGACCTTCGCGCCGCCAGCAGCCGCGGACACCTCGGCGACCACGCGCGCGGTCTTCTCGGGGCTGCGCCCCACGAGCACCAGCGTCGCGCCGCGCCTGGCGAGCTCGATCGCCGCAGCCTTTCCGATGCCCTCGGTGCCACCGGTCAGCAGCACGACCTTGCCCTTCATCTCTGTTGTCATGGCGCGCGAAGCTAGTGCGGTCGCGGTCGCGCGAGAAGCGGCGCAACGTTTCTTCGCAATCGCTCGAGGAGCTCGTGCACCGAACCGGACTTCACGCTGTCGATGCCGTTGGGGCGCAGGAGAAGCGCGACGCGAAGCGCTGATTGCTCGCGTCGCGATTCATGAGCGACGTTGAAGAGCGGATGTTCGCTTTCAGGCCCTCAGGCTTCTCATCGTTGCCCACACGACGCGAGAGAAAATCCAGACAGAACGCGATCGGCACACGCCCCGAGACGAGCCAGCGATCAGTCAGCGACCGGACGCGAGCAGCACACGCCCTGGAGCCACACCCCCGGGAGACGAGCGCTCATCGTCACCCAAGGTTGCGAGGGAACACGCGCCGACGCGCATGCAAGCGAGCGGTGAGCCCTCCGGGCGCATGCAACGAGTGCATGCGCAGGAGCGCCGAGTGCGGCGGGGCGTCACGGTCGAGGCGACCGGACGCCGCGGGGCGATCGATCCCGTGGGCACAATGGAGGTCGATCCCTTCGCCGCTTCGAGTGGGTCTCGATCGATGTGGCATCACGGCGTTCCTGCTCGGTTACGACGAAAGCCAAGTGGCTCTCGCTCCCGTCGAACGAGGGCCCTCTACGAAGACACTGAATCGAGCGATCGCGATGGATCGCAGGGGTGCATCTCCTCGCATACGACGACAGCGGCGGCGCGGCAGCGAGCGATCGGACCCGTAGTGCGGATGCCGCGAGGACAAACAGTGGCGCATCGCCTCCTGGAGCAGCTGCTCGTTGCCCGGCTGCTGAGTGAGCGCATGGTTGATCGCGTCGACGAGTTCCGACATCGACAGACGATGACAAACCGAGCGGGCTTCAACAACCGTTCGCCGACGGATCGAGCGCGGGCGAACCCGTGTACTCACACACGAATTCAAGAACACCTGACGCCCAGCACGCCCATTGGATGTTCGAGGACCGTCCCCGCTCTCCAACACGCGCTCAGCTGCCGAGCGACAGGTGATACAGCGGGCCCGTCGCCGCTGATCCCACGTTTCCCAGTGAAAATCCCTCGAAGAAGTGATGGTCGTCGCGGCTGAGGTCCGCGACCACGGTGTTGTGCACCTGCCACAAGAGCTCTCCCTCGGTGAGACCTGGGCCCTGCCCGACGATCGTCACCACGGGCTCGACCTGGCGTGATCCTCGCCAGCAGAGGTACCCCACGCGCACACGCGCCACGGGAAGCGCGCGGTGCGACGGACGCCAGCGCTGCTCGGGCGTTTGCTCGCCGCGAATGGCTTCGTGGTAGCTCCACACCGCGGTCACGAAGTCGTCGAGCGTGTCGTACGTCGGCCCCACGAACGACCACAGCAGGTTGCTCATCAATCGCTCGGGCAGAGCCACTCCCGGCAACGGCCGCTGCTCGGGCGGCAGCGAGATTTCTTCCCATCGGGCCTTGTCGTGGAGCGGGCTACCAACAGGAACTTCCGCAGGATCGACGCGCTCGAGCTTCGCCGCGACGCTCGCCGCGATCTTCGCGAGCCCCTTGCCCTCGAAGGCGACCGCGACGTGCGCAGTCGAACGCTCGATCACCACGCCGAGCCCCCATTCGCTGCGCGCAGCGTGACGTACAAATGTCCCTGGTTCGAACATCGGATGAACAGAACGTACTCCACCGACGCCGCTCGGAATAGCGCTCGACCTCGGCGCATCGCCCGTTGGGTCTCGCCGTTGATCAACCAACGCTGCCAGTGAAACCACAGGGGTCTCGCGTGGGGCGACCGGCCACGAGCGGTGTGCGCTGCCAACCAAGCTCGGACCGCGATCGCCCGCGCAGGTTGATGCGCATCAGCGTCTCGGGGCAGCGGGCCCGGTGCTCGGATCGGCGAGGCGGTACGAGAGCGTCTGCTGTTGACGCCGTCGCTCGATGACAACTGAGACGCTCTCGGCGCGGCGCATTCGATTGAACGCTTCGAGCGTGCGCTCGGGGTCGGTCATCGGCAGGCCATTGATGCTTAGAACTGTGTCGCCGTTCTGCAACCCGAGCGCGCCGACGACCGAAGAGCGACGGATCCCGTACAAGCGCAGGCCTCGCACCGCGCCCTCCTCGTAACGAGGCATGATCCGCACCTGCCGAAGGAGCGCTTCAGTGTTGGAGAAGATCGCGTCCCTCGACGATCGCGTGACCGTGAACGTGTGCTCGTCGATCGGGCTGATGCCCGAGATCACGGACGCGGTCAGCTCGTCGTCGGGCGGAAACGACCGTGGCGATCCACCGCCGTCAGCGTTGGCCTCCGTCGCGGTCGCTCCGTTCGCCTCGAGCGCCTCGCGTTCGCGCTGTCGTCGCGCGACATTCGCCAGCGCGTTCTCACGGTACCCGAGCCCTGCGCACGAGTCTGGGAGCGCCGCGCCCACGCGACGCTGAACCAGCCAGCCCTCGGAGCGCTGCTGAACTTCGAGCGGAGTCGACTCGAGCGCGATGGCGACCAACCGCTGCAGCTGCGCGGGCGGGACGGGCTGCGGGGCGAGCACAGAGATCCGCACGCACGCAGCGACCTCGGTCGCCGACGGCGCGACGACGATGGCGAGCCCCGACAGCCGCGACAGCTCCTGAAGCGCCGTCGACACGGACTGATTGCTGATGTTGAGCGCCGCGGATTCGCGCGGTGAATTCGCCGCGCGTTGATCGCGCCGTTTGCACGCTGCCCCGGCCGTGATCGCGAGCAACGCGAGCCCGACAACGGTCCGAGAGGCGCGCGAGCGAAGCGAGACCCGTGCACAGAATAACATGTCGCCTCGAACGTACTCGCCCGTCGAACCGCTCGCAAACAACGCACCCGACCGTTCGGTGTTGGGTGCCGTGGGTGCAGCGGACGAAGCGCGCCTTGGCAAGTCGCGTGCGTTGCGCGACGACAGAAGCGAAGCAAGCGCCGCTACCACCCGAGCTTCGTCGGGGTCTTGCCCTCGCGCACCTCGTCCTTGTGCACGCGGCTGCGACGAAACGCGCTGACTCGCTCGGGCTCGATCGCCGCGAGGCCGCGCACGAAGCCCTCGGTCACGCCCTCTTCGCGCGCGAGCGCCGCTGGGTCCGCGCGCAGCCGCGCTTCGTACGCGGGGTCCTCGAGCATTCGCCCGAGCACGCGCTGCCGCGCGAGCGACTCGGTCATCGCGAGAGCACCTCCCGAGCTCGGTCGACTTCTGCCAGGAGCGCGTCCAACGGCGGAAGCCTGTCGTCACGCTCGATGATCACCGCGCGCAGGTTCTCCGCGCGACGCGCGACCACGGACAAGAGCGTCCACGCTTCTTCGTCCACCGGGTGATCGTGCGAATCGACCCACAGAGCGCCCGCGCGACGGCCTCCAGCGAGGTGCACTTCGACCACACGCTCCCAGGGAACGGCCTCGAGAAAGCTCCCCGGCTCGAACCCGTCGTTGCGGCCCTGCAGGACGAGGTTGGTGAGATCGAGCAGCGCGCCGGCGTTCGCTGCTTCGAGCGCCCTCGCGAAGCGCACGCCAGACTCGCGACCGGCCGTCGGGCCGCGCCCCTGCGCGCCGAGAATGTCCGCGGGGTTCTCGAGCAAGAACGCACCGGCCCAGCACCTGCGCACCTGCGCGGCGTTGTGCGAGAGCACTGCGAGGTCATCGTCGTCGAGCACCATCGGCGCGAAGTGACCGAGGTCCACCGCGTCCTTCCTCGCCGCGCCCTGTGCCGTCGCGCGCAAGAAGCACAGGTGCTCGCTGTACCACCAGGCGCCGATCGCACGAAGACTGTCCGAGATCTTCGCGACGTAGCCAGCGTCCAACCCGCACGCGTCGCCGATGCCCAACGCGACGCCGTGCGCGACCAGCGGCCACTTTCGCGAGAGCGCGCGCCACTCGTCCATCCGTCGCGGGTCGAAGAGAGCGTCGTCGATCATCACCTCGAGCACGTCCAACGCACGCACGTCCCGAAGCGCCAGCAGCGCTGGGAGGTACTGCTCTCGAAGCCCGATTCCCACAGAAGCGCGTGAGACAGCGGAGCCGGTTCGAAAGGATGACATGCGATGTTGCGATCAGACGTCGACGAGGAGTCAGCGCGAGGACGACAGCAACGTAGAACCGCGCTGCTGATCGTGCTCGAGGATAGCGCACGATCCTGCGTACTCGCTGGGCGCTCGGAGCAGAAGCCAGAGGAGGTCGTCGCGACCTCGTGAGCGTGTGAACGACCCAGAGATCTACGGGACGGGAGGGGCCTGCTTCGCGGCCAGCAGCACGGATCGACGCTCCTGGGGTCGAACCGGCAGGCAGTACGATTTTCGCTACGGCCCGGACGGCATCGCAGCAAGCGAATGGAACGCCCTCGTCATCAACGAGCTGTGTGGCCCCGCTCCCGACGCGGGGCTGTGATCGCTGGGGCGCGCAACGCTCGAGCGACGCGTTTCGTCGCTTGCGAAGGGGGCGCTGGAATTCGCGACGGACGCGGTGGTGACCAGGGTACCAGTGCTGCTGATCGCGCAAGAGGTCCCCGCGTGATCGCGCAGCGCGACCCGTCTCAGCCCTCGCGGCTTCGCCCGATGAGTCAGGCGCGATACACAGCAGAGAGTCGATGCATCCTCCCGGCGTAGTCGAGCAGCAGGCGCACGATTTTTGGCGCACCGCGTTTCACGACCATCGCGAAAGGCTGCTCGCCGCGACCGAGGCCGTCGTTCGCCGCTGCGATTCGGCGCTTCCGATGCTCCCGCCGTCGCTGCTCGCCGAGCCGCTCACGGTCTCTCGCTGGGATCGCTTCGTGCGCGAAGAGCAGCTGCAACCCAAGCGCAAGGGCACCGCCATCGAGGTGCTCGCGCGGCGAGTGCGCAACGCGCTCGACGGTCCCAACACGCGCAAGATGCAGCTCGTGGTCGAAGCGTGGCTCCCCGAAGAGCCCGCGCTGTGTTGGGTCGCGCGAGCGTCACAGGACGCGGTTTTTCAATGGTTCAACGAGGACGCAGGGCAGCTGGCGTACATGGTCCTTCGGCCGCCGTTCGCTGCGCGCGTCGCGGGAGGAGAGAACGATTGCGCCTTCGAGTGCGCGCTCGAGTGCGCGCGTTCGATGCTCGGTGAAGAGCGGGTTCGACCCGCGCGCGATGCGTTGGACCGCGGAGCGACCCGGGAGTGCGCAAGAGCGCTGTCGACGGAGCTGCGAGCATGGCGTGCGACTGCGACGGACGACAGCGAAGAGGCGCGCGAGGTCGCGCAGAACCGCGAGCAGGTCGCGCTCGTTCTGGCGCAATCGTTCGAGGGAGTCGCGCGAGGCAACGGAACCAGCGCGCTCTCGCAGTACAGCGAGGCGAGAAGCTGGTGCAGGATCGCGGCGATCGACGTCAGCCTCGTCGCAGAGTCAGCGATCGTTCGCCGCTACTACGACGCGCCCGACGTCGAAGCGTGGATCGCGAAGCGCTGATTGTGCCGCTCGACGATGGCCAGGCAGATCGCAAGAGAACACGCGCGAACGCTCGATCGCCAGAGCCACACCGTCGCTCGCTGTGCTGTTTGCCTGCGCATTGGGGGCACGATTCGGGATGCGCGCCGGGTGTCGCTCATCCAATCGGTCCGGCGCCCGAACGCCTGGTGCACTTCTGCGACGAGCACGAGCAAGTTGGTCACCGAGCTGCGGACGTAGAACGGCTCGAGCGTCACGTCGACGCGCTCGCCCTGAATGCGGCATGGAGCCTGCCAGCACCGTGGGTCGTACTCCCAACGCAGCTCGTCGGGGATGTAGTGCATGACGCCATCGACGAAGAGCGCGTTCTCCGTGGCGCCAGTGCCCACGGTCCACTTGCCGCCGAGCTGAAGTCCCACGCGTTTGGCGCCGACGAGACCGCTGCCTGCGGCGCAGTTCCACATGATGTGGTAGGGCCATCGGCCGCGTCCGCGATCGAGACAAGCCCACGACTCACCGGCGGGGATCTCGATGGAGACGCCGTCGATAAAGAGCTCGCCCGACACGGGTCTCGCGACGGACTTCACCGTGGATTGAAACAGCCTGTCGCTCCACGGAACGACCACGCCGAGCGAGTCGCCCGCGTCCTCGACGAACGCGCGAACCTCGACCCCGCTGGCGCGCGCGTTGATCCTCGTCCCTCGAGCCTCGTCCGCGAAGTCGAACCCGAGCCCCTTCGCGCTGGCCGTCGCACGCAACGGGGGCCGCGTGTCCGGCAGCCGAGCGCCGCGCCCACGGCGGGCCTCGATCCCGGCGTGCACTTGCACACATGTTTTCAACGCGGCAGGCGATAGCGGCACTGAACGAGCCCACCCGAGCGCGCGGCGCACTCGACGAGCTCGAGCCTGTGTCGGCTCGCGCAGCCCGCGAAGAGAGCGTGTCCTCGACCGAGGATCACCGGGATCTGCGTGACGACCATCTCGTCGACCAGGCCCGCGTCGAGCGCCGAGCGGATGAGCGCGCCGCCGTCGAGGTACACGTCCCGACCGTCCGCCGCCGACAGAGCGTCCCGAACGAGCGCGTCGATCGAGCCAGAAACCGCGCGGACCGACGAAACCTTCGCGCTCAGCGATCGGTGCGTGGCGACGAGGACCGGGCGGCTGCCGTAGGGCCACTCGCCGTCGAAAGCCGCGACGACGTCGTAGGTCGCGCGGCCCATGAGCAGCGCGCCCACTTCGGACAACAGCGCAGAAAAGCCCAGATCATCGCCGTTCGGCTGAGGCGGCGGGAGCCACGAGAGGTCGTTGTTTTCTCCGGCGATGAAGCCGTCCACGCTCGAGGCGATGAACACGCGAACCCTGCTGCTCATGGGACCGTCCGAGGCTCTCACGAACCACGGCGGCGATGAACCTGCACATGCGAACGTGCCATGCGTCCGCTGAGTCCTCGATGGCCCTGGTCAGGGCACCAGCGGTTTATGTGGTCGGCGAACGAATCACAGCGGAGGAAAGTGCTGCACCGCATGCACGCGCGTCAGGACGAGCGCCACCGGCGCGACGGCGACCCACCCGCCCACGGTCAGCACTGGATAGCTCCACCAGCGGGCCCGGGGAGCGTCGGGCTGAGCCTCGGCGACGACGAACGCTGGCAGGTAGACCATCGTTCCGTACACGAGCAACCAGAAGCCCGCGTTGGTGAGCGACTGTGGACCAAACGCGATGGTCTCGCCGCCGAGCCCATAGAGCCCGAAGAAGATCGCGACCCACGCGGGCTCGAACCTGCGCCGACTCGTCGCCGTCGCCCACAGCAAGATGGCCGGCACAAACGCGATCACGCTGTGGAGGGCGACGAGATCGAGGTAGTTCGTCGTGGCCGTGATGTACGCGCGCCCCACGGGTACACCGTACAACGGCGCGCTCGCGGTCATCGTGCAGGCGATCGCTTCCTCGATGCACGCAAGACCGATCGCGCCCGACGCGAAGAGCGTGAACCGCCCCCGAACGCTGGACGCCATTGGGGACAATCGCCTCGAAATTGTCGCTCGAAACGCATAGAGCGCCCCGCCCACACAGATCACCCACAGCCACAGCAACCCGAGCGCCATCCCCATCACCGCGCGCAGTCGCCGGTCGCCTCCGAACGCGAACAGCATCCCCATCAGGGCGTTCGCCCACAAAAACAAGATTGCGGCGAAGCGCCTCACGGACCGCGTAGTCTACCGCGTCCAGCGCCGTCGATCGCGCGCTGTTTCCTGCGGAAGGCGGAGCTGCTGTAGCCTATCGACGACGATGGCCGTGACGAACGAGGAGTTCTTTCGCTGGGTCCAAACGAAGTCCGAGCACGCTTGGAGTCGCACGAAGGACGGAGACCTGCTCGAGTCCGGCGTGATGGGGACGATCCCGTCCGAGCGCACGCGGTGGACCGGCGGGCTCTCGGAGCAAGAGATCGCCGCGTGCGAGCATCGATACGCGAGGCGGTTTCCGCGCGCGTATCGGGCGATGTTGCGGACGCTCGGAGGGACCACGCCGATGTCACACGTCGGCTATCACGACGGTGACACACCGACGGTCTCACAAGTGCCTGGCTGGCTCGACCCACGAACGGACGACGCGCTGATTCGCGCGCGGCTCGACGGGTTGCCCGAGACGCTCTGGCCGGCCGGCGCGGACGAGCCTGGCTCGGGCCTTCTTTGGCCTGCGACCTTCGGCGCGGATCCGGGCGCGCGCGAAGGCCGACTCCATGCGATCTCGAAGTGGCTCGAGCGCGCATCGCCCGCGTGGCCAATGTTCGGGCACCGCTACATGATCATCGACTCCGACGCGGACACCGCGGTCGTGTTGTCCATCTGGCACTGCTGCGACGTCGTCGAGTACGGGGCCAGCGTCGAGGACTACCTGCTTCGCGAGCTCGAGCTCAGCCAAACAGAGGCGCCTCGGTACGAGCGAGGGCACGAGCGAACGGCCGCAGATTTCGCGCTCTGGGCAGAGCTGCTCGGGTAGCGTGCGCGTGATCGTCTCCGTCGCGGGGGCGATTAGAAGTCATCGAGCGTCGCGCGACGCTGCTCGGCGTGCGCGTGGATCATCGAGGTCACGCCGAACTCGAACTCGAAGCGCGAACCATCGCGCTCGAGACCGAGCTCGCGCGGGTGGAGGCTGCGCTGCGCTCAGGGCTCGATCATCGACGCGCAGTCGCGGTCGCCGTGCTCATCGAGCGCAGAACGTAGACGCCACCGCGCCTGCTGACGACGACGAGCGCCGTACCGTCCGCGGAGAGCGCAAACGACTCGATGCCGTCTCCGTCGGCGCCCATCGACACCGATCCCAGCGACAAGCCGTCGAACGAGCGAAGCTCGACGCGGTCGCTCCGCGCACGGTCGCGGTGATGACCGTCGAAACGCGCGGCGAGCACGGGAGCGTCGGTGGCCACGGCGACCTCCGAGAGGGGCTCGTCGCAGCGCCAGACGAAGCGCCCTTGGTCGGCTCGATCGAGCGTGAGTTCGTCCGGGCCAGCAGCGCTCGTCCGTCCTCGCGTGACCGCGCCGAAGCGGTTCACCGCGCACGGGATCGACGGTCCGCTCAACGCAAAGAGCTCCGCGTCTGGCAATGCTCCATCGCTGATGGTGACGCGGACGATCGCGCTCTTGGTCGCGAGCAGAACGCTGTCGCCGTCGAAGCAAGCGATCCTCGAGAGCCACATCCGTTCGCCCGTCGCCTCGCGCGAGACCGGCGCGAGCACGACGAGCCAGCGCTGTGCTCCTCGTTCGTCGCGCATCGTCCGACCCCCAACGCTCGAGGTCGGTCCATGAACACTGCGCGTGAAACGAGCTCGGACAGAAGCAACACAGCGCGTTGTGTCAGGTATAGCAGCGGCGCTTGCCTTCGCGCAGCGGGCGCAGGTTGCGGCTCGAAATCGCGCGGTCTTCGTGGGACGCTCGCGCGATGTCCATGGACGCATTTCGCTTGTGCGACGCATGCAATCGGCACGTCAAGAGCGGCGCAGTGCGCTGCCCGTTCTGCGAGCAACCGCTCGCCGCTCGCGCGCCTCGAGGGCCTGAGTGGAGCTGGAGCGGCGCAACCCGAGCGACGCTCGTCGCCGCCGCGATGGCTGGTTGCGACAGCGCTCGACCGGCACCCGCGCCGATGGCCGAGCCGCCCGCGCTCGACCCGCCGATCGCCGCCGTCGCAGACGCGGCGGTCACGCCCGATGCGTCGATGCTCGCAACGAACGTAGCGCCGAGGGTCGATCCAGCGATGATGGCCGTCGGATACGGAGCGCCGCCCGTAGAATGGCCTCGAGAAGGCGCGGTTCGCGGACAAGTTCAGCTCGCCGCGGTCGACTCCGAGTCTGTCGAAGGTGCGTCCACCGAGCGCGCTGTCTCGATGGTGCTTCGCGCTCAGCTGCCCGGGCTGCGCGGCTGCTACGAGCGCGCCTTGCGAATCAACCCGACGCTCGCTGGGGTGGTCACGATGCGGTTCGTGATCAACGCCAGCGGGAGGGTGAGCGAATTGACAGCGACTGGAGTCGACAGCGCCCCCGAGGTCAGCGCCTGCACCGGCGCGCGGGTCCGACGAACGGTCTTTCCCGCGCCGCGGACCGCGCCCGAGGCGGTCGCCGTGAGTCTACGCTTCGAGCCGAGCTCGTAAGCGGGCGTTCAACGGCCGATCCCAGGTCCGCCAGCGCACCACCCCGCCGAGCGCGAAGCGCTCGTCGAGGCGCCCCGAGGAGTCGAGCATCGACACCGACCTGACCGGACTGTTCCGAGCGCCGAGCAACACAGAGCCGTCACACCGCACGTGCATCCTCCTGAGGTCGTTGACGCCTGTCGCGAGTCTCCACCTCGCAGTGTCACTAGCCGTGTTGCAGCAGCGCGCGGAGCGCAGTCGGGTCGACCGTCGCGTCGCTCTGGAGATACAGACGAATTCGGCGCGTCGAGTTGCCGCTGCCCTTCGCGCCGGGTTCGCGACCGACCTTGGACTGCGCGCTGCCAATCAGCTTTCGCACGGCATCGACGTCATCGATCGTGATGGGGTAGCTCCTCGTACCGAGCTGCAGGCGACGTGCTTCGCGAGGGAGATGCGCGAGCGCGCGCGAGTCGACCTCGGCGTCGAGGATACGCACGCTGTTGCGACGGAGTCGTTCGAGGAGCACGCCGAGGGCGCGGGTGTAGTCGGTGTTGATCTCGCCCTTCGAGCCCGCCGTGCCGCCGCGCGCTTCCAAGACCAGGGTGAGCGCACCGGGGCGTGAATCGAGCCGAAACCGCGCGTCGAGGGGCTGGCCGGACTCGTGAACGATCAGCACCCGAGACGGCCCCTCGGCAGGAATCAACGGACTCGCCTTCGCCCACGCAGCGAGCGCCCACTCCGTGTCGATCCAACGGGTGGATCCCTTCGGAGTGCCCTCGAGGTAGCGCAGCTTGTTCACGCGCGCTTCGTCGAGAGTTCCGCCCTCGCCGGCGACGTCTGCGTCTGCCGCGACAACCCAACCAACGTCGGTAAGCGAAACGGAGCGAGGATCGAAGCTTCCCTCGATGCGCAGCCCCCCACGTGGAGCGGCCCCGACGATTCGCGCGCGGCTGCCGCGTTTCTCGATCCATCGCTCCTCTTCTGGGAGCGCGAGCAACACATCACATGCGGCCTGCGAGAGAGAGAGCGCGCCGTCGGGGAGCGGCTTGGAGACCTCGCGACCCGTGCCCCATTTCTTCCACGTGCCGTAGTCGACGCTGGGGATCGTCCAGGCGCCCTCCGAGCCGAGCCCGACGCCGAGGTAGCGATGGTCACCAGACTCGGTGCGGGCGAGAACGTAAGCAGTTTCGCTCGGGCGATGACGGTCAGGAACGAATCGCACGCGGTCCGGCGCTTCGAGCATTCCGGCTCGATCGATGAACACGAACAGGTGACCGGCATGTACGCCCGATGTGCTCGTCAACTCGAGGCCGAACGCCTCGGAGAGATTCGAGATCACAGTGCCCACGGGTGGCGCCAGATCCTCGGGACGGACGCAACGTTCGAGGCGTGCGATCGGCAGGACTTGCTTCGTCGCGGGCAGCGTCGGTCCATCGGGGTTGTCCGAGGTCAGCCACCACTGGCCGTCGCGGTGACGCAGTCGCTTGATCTGGTACGCACCGCCGACGTCTCCCGGCGATTGCACGAGCGCGACTCGATTGATCATCGCGTCCGCCGATGCGCCGCGGGTGAACCGCATCACCGCCCAGTCGCCATCACGAAGCGGCGTTTCTCCTCCGTCCATCGACGAGCCCGACACGCGCACCGCAAACAGATCCGCATCGACCTTGTCGATCGGCAAGTAGATCGGCTCGCCATCGGGCGCGTCCTGATCGACCTGCGCGAATCCGGCCGCGGCGCGTAGATCGGGAAACGCGACGATCTGGCGACGCGGGAGCTGCACGAGCGCCGATTGGACTGGCTCGATCCACAAGCCGTCAGGGCTCGCGAAAAACCGGACCTCGAAGCTCGTTCCGGGCTGACCAGCGCGCGGACCAAACCAACGCCGGAGGAGATCGGGAAGTTGGTTTCTATCGGTCCCGGCGGGGCGCGCGACGTTGCAGAACTCCTTGGTGAAGCGAAACTGCCACACCGCGCCGTTCGTCAGCCGAACGTCGATCTCACCCTCGCGATGCTTCCCGGGCAGTTTCAGGATGGGATCGCGCTTGTTCCAAGTGACCTTGCAGAGAAATCCATCTTCCGTGAGTCCGCTGCGCTTCCGCGCGCGGTACTGCGCTAGTCGGTAGTCGACGAGCTCGCGGACCATGGCGGTCAGCGGTTCGTGAAGCTCTGGAGCAAACGCCACGGCGAGCTCGAAGCGCTCGGCTTCGACGCGAAACCAGCTGCGGCGGTTCGCGCTCTCCGTCGTCCAGGCAGCGATCGGGTTCTTGCGCCAATACGCGACCCATCGCTTCTCGTCGATGGGTTCTTCGCGCTCGACCTCGGCGACATCGTTGAAGAGCACAGGGTCCCTTCGCAGAACGGCGCGCGAGCGCAACGCGAGATCGCGCAGCGGCGAACCCGAGAACAGCGCGCCACTCTCGATCAGCGCCTCGAGCGTGATCATCTTGAAGCTGGCCGTCATCGCCGTCGTCTCGACGTCACGAAGCAACGTCTTCGCTGCGGCGAGCGCGGCGACTTCGTCGCTCGTGAGATCGCCCTCGGAGCGCACAAACTCGAACCAGCTTCCGTATCGCTCGCGAAGAATCGTCGGCAGATAGCCCGCGCGCTGCATTTGACCGGCGGTCGGGCGATCTTCTTGCTCGTCGCGCAGCTCGCGGTACGCACGCTCGACCTCGTCCGCGCCGCCCGATTTGTAGAGGCTCGCGAGCAGCGCTTTGGCCTCAAGTTCGAGCTCGACGGAGCACCCTTCGGGCAGGTTCGCTGGTTCGTTATCGTCGAGAAACGGGCGCACTTTCGCGGCGCGCGCACCGCCAAGAGAGAGCAGCGTACGCACGCGCTCGAGGAAGACTCTGTGATTGCCGACGAAGTCGATCACGGTGACCGCGTCTTTGCCGGGGCTCGCGCGGAGCCCGCGGCCGAGCTGCTGTAGGAAGACCACGCTCGACTCGGTCGGACGCAGCATGATCACCCGGTCGATCGATGGAACGTCCAGGCCCTCGTTGAAGAGATCCACCGCGCAGACCGCGTGGAGTCTTCCTGTCGCGAGGTCTCTCAGGGACAGCTCGCGAGGATCCGATCCCTCCGCGGAGAACACCGCGTTCACCGCGACGTCGTGCTTGCGCAACCAATCGCGAACGAACAGCGCGTGCGCGATGCTGCAGCAGAAGATCAGCGTGCGGCTCCCGCGATGCTCCGACCAGGCTCGCCAGAGCGTCGTCATGCGCGCGTCGGTCTGCACCGCCTGCGCGAGCTCGTCGGGATCGAACTTCTTGTTGCGCCACGGAATGTGGGCGTAATCGACGTCGTCCTTCACGCCGAAGTAGCGAAACGGAACGAGGCGCTTGTCGCTCACGCCGCGACCGATGTCCGCGCGGTAGACCTCGTTGTCTTCGAACAGCCCGAGAATGTCGCGCGCATCCGCGCGATCGGGCGTCGCAGTAAGGCCGAGCAGAAACCGCGGCTCCAAGCGCTCGAGGATGGCGCGATACGATCTTGCGGCCGCGTGGTGCACTTCGTCGACGACTACGTAGTCGAACTGCTGCGTTGCGAGCGTCTCGAGCTGATCGTTGCGCGCGAGCTTCGCAACCGAGGCGAAGACCGCGTCGCCGGAGAGATCGCCCTCGGCGCCGCGACACCAGGTCACCTTCGTGACCTCGCCGTGTGTCCGTAGAAGCCGCCGAAACGTCAGCGCCGCTTGGTTCAGCAGCTCGTCGCGATGAGCGAGAAACAACAGCCGCGGTCGCTCGCCCAACTCCTCCTTCAATTGCCAGTAGTCGAACGCCGCGAGCCAGGTCTTTCCGAGACCCGTAGCCAACACGACCAGCCCACGCTTGAACCCCTGCCTTCGCGTGTCACGTAGCTTCTCGAGCGCCTCGAGCTGCACCTGATGCGGATTCGGCGCTCGCTCGAGGTTCTCTTCGGCCCTCTCACCGACGATCGCGCGCGAGGACGTGGTGACCTGCGCCCTTCGGGCGTAGTCCGCGAGCCACGCGGTATCGAGCCTGCGCGCGCGGCCCCAGAGGTCCTCGAACGCCGCGCGAATCTGTTCGTAGGCATCGCGATCGCGATCGCGATCGACGCGCAGATTCCACTCGATGCCCGACTCGAGCGCGGAGCGGGAGAGGTTGCTGCTCCCGACGAACGCGACTCCGAACCCCGGTGCTTCGAACCGCCAGGCCTTCGGATGAAACACCTTGGTTCCCTCGAGTTCGTGCACCTCCACGACGCGCGTCGTCACCGAACCGAGCAGCTCCGAGCTCTGCTGCAGGTCGAGCAGCAGCTCGAGGCCTGCCGCGGAGGTGATGTCGAGGTAGTCCCCCGTGAGCAACCGCACGTGCGCCCCACGCGCGAGCGCCTCGCGCAGCGAAGGCCGTAGGCGCAACACGCCGCTCTCTTGAACGAACGCTGCCACGATCGCGATCTCGTGCGCTCGATCGAACAGCGGCAGAATGTGGCTCGAAAACGGGTCCTTCACTCCGCCTGTGGCGAGCGGCTGCGTCGCCAGCTTGTAGTTTCCCTTGCTCGGAATCACGTGCCGCACGCCGCCGCGCGGATCGTCCATGTCCCCGCGATACCGCGGGATGACGTGCACATGCAGGTGCATCACCGTCTGTCCGGCGGCTTCGCCAGCATTGAACCCGACGTTGTACCCATCGGGTTTCGGCGAGCGCTGGTCGAGTCGATCCCGAACGACCGCAACGAGCGCCATGAGCGCGGTCTGCTCTTCCGTCGTGGCGTCGAACCAGGTCGCGACGACGCGCTTCGCGATCACCAACGTGTGTCCGGGCGTGACCGGAAACCCGTCCTCGATGGCGAAGGCGAGCTCGTTCTCCACGAGCCATCGGTCCTTCGGAATCGAGGAGAAGTCCCTCAAGGGTCCACGAGCTTACTCGAGATATCAGCAAACAAGTGATCACCCCGCGCGCAGCATCGTCTCCCGAGTCTGCGCTCCATCCGTTGGCAGGGTTCGTCCCCTCGATCGCGAAGTACTGAAGGGACAGGACATCGAGCGCCGTCGTTCGAGTGCTCGGCGCCGCGACCGTCGCCGTCGCGAGCGGCCCGCCAACGCCGCAGTTGGTCGACGTTCGAGGTTGTGCGACCGTCCGCGGCGATGAAGAAACAGCCCGCTGCAACGCTGGTGTTCCAGAGCGCGAAGCTCGCGCTGGACACGGCCCACTCCGACGCGGTCCGCGCGGTCATCAACGCCGAAGGCGTTCCCTACGTCGAGCTGCGTTCGAGGGTGATCGACGCGCTCGGCGAGAAGGTCTCCCCGAGGCTTCCACCGGAGTATCTGCTGCTCGAGGGCGAGAAGGGCCCCGAGGTGCTGCGGCTGCTCGAGCCGATGCTCCACGCTCGCATCGAGGGTGAGCAGCGATTCTTCGCCGATGCCGCGATCGACACCAACGTGTACGTCGGCAAGGGCAAGGGCTACCGGATCTCGGCAGAGGGCAAGGGCAAGCCCATTTTTTCGGATCAGCAAGTCGTTCCGAACTACCTCACGGGGACGGGAAAGGTGCTCACGCACATGCGCTGGCTCGAGCCGCACCGTGACCTGCAACACGCCAGGCGCTACGACGTGATCATCGGTTCGGTCGTGCTTGCTGTGGACGGCGCGCTGCCAACGTACGACCGCGAACGCGGCTGAGCACACGCCTCCGAGCCGTCATTTCGCGGCTCTCTTCCCTCGCAGTTGTGGGGATCGCGTTCGTCGTCCGACTGGCCCGCCGCGGATAGCGCCGTGTGTCCTCGCTCGACGCGAACGAGCGATCGGCCGCATGGACTCAGCGTCCAGGACATGCGACGACGCGGACGCATGATGAACACCGGAATTGCCTCGACGATCATCGCCGCTGCGTTGATCGGCTCAGCGTGCTCGGCACAACCCTCGCCTGTGGACGCCGCCGTCGAGAGCGGCGCGGACGCACGGTTGGAAGACACGCTGGACGTCGCGCTGCCGGAGGACGTCCGCAGCTCGATCGACGTCGTCGAGCACGACGCCAGCGACGTCGCCGTGATCGACGCGACGACGATCGACGCGACGACGATCGACGCGACGACGATCGACGTTCGAGACGTCGTCGACGCCGGTCCTCCCGCTGCCATGGAGCGCGTGTCGATGGCCGCAGGCGGAATCAACGCGATCACCCTCGATCGCGCCGGCAATCCCTCGATCGCCTACGGAACGCTCACGGGAACGACCTACGCCCTTACCGTCTCCACCCGCGGCGGCGCGGGCTGGACCCACGAGCAGGTCGCGACGCTTCGCGGCGCGGTCGCTCGCGTCGCGTACGGGCACGACGCAACCGGCGCACGACACGTCGGCTACGCTGAGCATCTTCGCTCCGGCGGCGTCGGCTACGGCTTCGGTGTCAACGCAGCGACCGCGCCGACAGCGAGCTCCTCGTGGACGCCGATGCGCCTCGCTGATCACAGCGTCAATCACAACACCGCCGTTCGTCCGGATTTCTTCGTCACCGCAGGGGGCGATGTTCACGCGGTGATTCCACTCACGACCGCCACCGCCATGGCGACGCAAGTCCGCCACCTCGCGCGCGTCGCTGGCCGAGCAGTCGACGAGATGATCGCCCCGAGGCTCGCGGGATCGTCCTTTGGAATCGCCATCGGACGCATCGCCGCCGCGATCCACGCAGAGCCATCGCTCTCGCTCTTCACAGTCGAAGACGACACCAGCGGGGCGACGACGCAAGCGCACATGACCACGCGCACAGGAACCAGCGCGAGCACGGCGGTGATCGGGAGCTTTCCCGATCTCGGATCATCGCTCACCGAAGCGTGGGGCGCAGACGTCTTGCGCGTGATCGACGGGCTCGTCGCGATCACCTCCGACAACGATGGTCGCTTCGGGTCGCCCACGAACTACCGCGTCTTTCGCCAGCGCGGCGCAGATTGGTCGCTGCAGACGATCGGTCCGATGCGCTCTGCGGCCGACAACTGGTGCGCCTCGGCCTCGGCAAACGGAACGGTCAGCCTCTTCATCTATGAGCCCGTCGGAATGCCCGTCACCGCGACGGCGATTCGCCTCATCCGTATCGACCCTTCGGGCGCGATGCGCTCGCAGATCGTCGACGATGACGTCGAAGGCGGGATGTTCTGCAGCAGCGTGAGCGACGCGATGAGTGTTCACGTCGCGTACCGCCGTCGCGACGAGGCTATCTACTACCGTCGCTTCGTGCACTGACCGCGACGACCCGCGAGCGACGAGCGGTGAGGACCGCGAGATCACCTGAAAAACCAGCGGCGGATCACATCGCGACGCAGAGCGATACGTCGCTCATCGCCGCGGCGCGGGCGCGAGGCTCGAGAGCACGCTCATCGAAGCGGGACCACCGAAGACATCGCCAGGCGTCGCGATGACCCCGAGCGAGAGCAGCTCGTCGGCGCTGCGCGTCGAGACTGCGAAGTAGCCCTCGCAAGCCTGCGCCCCGAGCTCGGGCCTCGACCGAGTCAACGCGTCGAGACGGTCAGCGCGGTCGCGAAGCAGCGCGGCGACTCGCTCGGGTCGGGTTCGCTCGCCGGTGAGCGCTTCGAAGCCAACGCGCAGCTTCGCGACGTCCTTCTCGAGCGCGGCGAACGCCTCGCGCGTCTTCGACGTGAGTGACTCGGGCACGAGGCAGAGCCCAACGTGCTCTGGAGCGAGCCAGCCCTTGCTGAGCGACGTAAGCAACACGAGCCCACCGCACGACGCTGCGGCGAGGATCTCTGGCGACGGCGGCGTGGCGTAGACCCCGTCCACCACGAGCACGCGCCGACGATCGTCGCGAGCCCACTCGATCGCGCGAAGGATCTCTCCGTCTCCTCCCCATGGTTTGAGGGGGCTGCACACCAACAACACGTCGATCGCCGAGAGCGCAGCGGGCGCAGGGAGGCCTCGACGCGCTTCGTACGTCGTCGGCACGAGTCCCGCGCGCTCGGCGAGCGAGAGGTACGTTGGGTACACGTCGCGCGGAATCGCGACGCGCTCGCCGAGCGACCTGAACGTCGAGAACAGCGCGGCGAGCGAGCGGCGCACGCCGTGCGTGACCAGCGTGCGAGGCTTGAGCGACGGGTCGAGCCCGAGCCGATCGAGAAACCGCTCGGCCAGGTGGCAGCGATGCTGCGCTTGCGCGTCGGTCGATGGCTCGATGGGAGCGAACGAAGGGCCGAGGCTGCGATAGACATCGAGTTCGCCGAGATCGACGAGCTCGGGTCTCGCGGCGCGCAGCTCGCTTCGACGCCGTTGATACGCTTCGTAGGTCATTGACTCACCGGAAGGAGCTTCCGAGCGCGCGGCGCCAGCTCGAGCGCGCTGGGGAGCGAGAGGAGCGAGGCTGGGTCTTCGAGCGAGGCGAAGCAGCGGCCGTCAGCGAGGAGGTTCCATGAGCGGGCGAGGCCGTGGGCGCGCTCCCAGCCGACGGAGGGTTCAGTGTAGGCAGCGACGCGCAGCGTCCGGCCGCGCATGCGCCCCTCGAACACCGGGGCGCCCCACGGCAGGGCGGCGACCGGGCGAAACCCGCAGCTCGCAAGGACATCGAGCACCATCGCGAGCGGCACCTGATGGTCGCGGGCGTAGGCGTTGATCGCGCTCGGAGCCCACGGGCTCTCGCTCACGCTCGCGACGTAGAGCTCTTTGAAGCACACCTCGTCGAAGCCATCGTCCGCGCAGCGCGCGAGATACGCGAGCGCGCCGTCCGCGTCGCGCACTCCGTCCTGCGAGAGCACGCACACCGAGCGGGTGCGCACGCCGAGCTCGCGCGCGGGCAAACACAGTCGCGACGAGCCAGCGTCGATGCCCATGATCCGCGCGTCGTCCTCGGCGCTCGCGCCGTGCCGACTGCACGCCAGGACATCGAGTCCAGCTTCCGCGAGCGCTCGCAGCTTGGGGACGTCCAGCCGTGCGCCGTTGGTGATCAGCGTGACTCGACCCAGTCGCTCGCGCAGCGCACGCACGACCGAGAGCAAGCGAGCCTCGTCGAGCAGCGTCGGCTCTCCGCCGCCCGTCACGACGGCGCGCTCGGCGCCGCGCGAAGCCGCGTGCTCAGCCCACGCCTCGATCGACGCGAGATCGAGGTGAGCTTGCCGCGCGATCTCCGACACGCTGCCCTTCGAAAAGCAGAACGCGCATCGAGCCTGGCACGCGCGTGCGATCGGAAGCACCGAAAGCGAGCGCGGCGCCAGCGACGACCACGGCGCCAGCGATGCGTCTTCGATCGCGTAGGCTCTTGCGGTGATCTCCTCGTGCGTCGTGGATGCGAGCGCTCCGTCGTCCCCTACCCAGGCAACCGCGGTGATGTCGACAAAGGGCGCAGGCCAACGCCAACCCACGCCTGTGCCGGTCGTACGGTTCGGCTCCATCGCTCCAGGCCCCACCGGCAAGAGCGCCTCGATCGCCACGACCGAGTCGCCTGCGATGCCGAGGCGCGCGACGAGAGAGCGAGCCTTCGCGAGGCCGACCTCACACGATTCACCGACGCGGTGCATGTACATCGAGTCCGGATACCGGGACGCAGCGATCTGCGTCTTGTCCCACCGCTGACGATAGCGATCGAACGCCCTCAGCCAGTTCGACAGCAGAACAAACGCCACGAAGCGCGCTCGCCCCCCCTCCTCCGTTCGCGGCGCGTCGTCGCGAGCACCCGTCTTCGATCGCATAGCAGCGGTTATGTTCACTTGGCAACTAAGTGTCAACGGGCTCCTGTTGCGCGGGCGTTCGCGTCGATGGCTGAGCCGCATCGTGCTCCTCGAGAGCACAAACAGCGGCCATCACGCCCCACATCGAGATGGTCCCGTACGGCCCCTTCGGAGCGGGTTCGGCCGAATGCACCGTGATGCGCTACGCCTGGGACCGGCAGCATCCAGGCTGCAAGTGATCGCCCAGTCCGCTGCGACTGCGCGACGCCTGACGCCGCTGCGCGCAGAGTCGGCTACGCCTCCGCGACGACGCGCTGCCAACGCGAGAACTGACCGCGACGACGTTCGCGTCGCCGGCGTCGCAGCGATCCGGCCGACGTGGTCTCGCCACGCGCCGAGAGAGGGCGACTCGACCAACGTAGCATTCGCTGTGAAAGCACCGGACGATCGCATCGTGACGCGCGACGAGCAGCGCGCGCCGCGGCAGATTCCGGCCCACGAGTGCGACCGAGACACGGGAGAGAACGCCTCGCCGCGAGGCGCGGCGCGACAAGCCGACGGGTGATGGAGGTCCTCGCGCTCCAACGATGACGATCATCGGGTCGGGAGCCGAAAGCAGGAGCGCATGCGGCGCAAAACCATCCTGGATGGGTTCGACAACCAACGAGTGAGGGAGGATGCTGTTGCATCTACTCACGTGAGTTTCTGGCGAGTCGATTCAGCGGGACAAGGGCGTTGGTGCGCAGCGTTGCTGTGCGCGCTGAGCGTGGCTTGCTGTCGTTCGCCTCGGACCCAGATCGTCGTTGCGATCGACACCGACTATCCCGTTCCGTCGATCGTTGGCTCGCTGCGTGTGCGCGTCCACGACCCCCGCAATGGAGGCACGACCGTCCAGCCGATCGTGCTCAGCGGAACCGGCTCGACAGGCTGCGTCGATCAGCGGGACAGCGCGCGGTTTTGTGTCCCGTTGTCGCTCTTGCTCGTGCCAACGCCCGGACGAGGCGACGATCAACCCGCAGAAATCACGGTCGAAGCCGTTCGAGGCACCGACCCCGTCAGCGGCGCCACGCTCGTCTCTCAGACAGCGCGTCTGCGATTCATCGCCGGCTACACGCTGCGACTGCCGATGTTTCTTCGGCGCGATTGTGAAGGCGTCTTCTGTCCGACCGATTTCACCTGCGGCGAAGGAGCTCGCTGCTACTCGATCGATCAGCCTTCGGGAGTCGTCCGCGTCGATCCGGTGTCGGGCACGCCGCTCGACGGATCGGTGCTCGACGGCTCTGCACCGGACTCCGTCGCGCCGCTCGATGTCGCGATGCGCGATGGCTCCCTCGACAGCGGCGTCGCGGTCATGGACGTCGCGGTGGACGCTGCGACCGACGCGGCGCTCGACGCTGCGACCGACGTGGTGGTCGCTGACAGCGGAGAGATTGCGCTTTGCGATCCGCGCGGATGTCCGCCGGTGCAACAGCTCGTGACCGGACACGACTTTTCGTGCGCGCGTCTCACGACGGGACAGGTCACGTGCTGGGGCGCCAACGACAAGGGCCAGCTCGGCCGCGGGACGCTCACGCCGCGCATGCCCGACGGCTCGTTGGGTCTGCACAACGCAGCGTTCGTGCTCGGCGTCGAGTCGTCCTCGCTCGTCGCTGCCGGATACGAGCACGCGTGCGCGACGTCGGGCCCAGCCGGAAGCCAACGACTGCTCTGTTGGGGCGCGAATCCGAACCGCGCGATGATTCCAACGGCGATGGGCGACAGCGTGTCGACGCCAGAGGCCGTCACGCTGCCAGTCGTCGCAGCGCCCACGGCGCTCGCGCTCGGTCGCGAGTCGTCCTATGCGCAGGTCGGTCGCGACTTGTTCGCGTGGGGAACCAACGCGGACAGCGCCCTCGGGATTGGCGCAACCGCGCCCGCAGTCGCGCCCGCGCGTCTTGCGTCTGCCGCTGATCTGAGCGATCCAGTCGCCCGACGCCGCGGCGCCTGTGTTCATGCTGAAGCTCGAACACGCTGCTTCGGCTTCAACACCGGCCATCGGTTCGGCGCCATCAGCGCCGCAGGGGAGTTGGTGCCGTTTCCGACCGCGATCTCGCCGAGCCTCGCGACCGCAGATTTCTCGTTTAGCAGCTCCTTTGCTTGCAGGGCGTCCGGCGCGGACAGCCGGTGTTGGGGCGAGCATCGACCGTCCGGTGTGCTCGGGCGGTTTCCGGTCATGGGCGATCCGAGCACCTACACTTCGCCCCAGCGAGTCGCCGTCGGAGCACCCATCGCATCGATTGCGCTCGGGGACGACTTCGGGCTCGCGCTCGGGCGAAACGGCTTGGTCTACTGCTGGGGATCCAACGCCGAAGGCGCGTGCGCGTTCGGGACCCAAGCGACGTCGGGCGAAGTCTCGCCGCCGCGGACCCTTGTACGATCGATCGAGTTTCCGCGGGCGTTCACCGCGCCGTGTCGCACGATTCACGCGGGCGCTGGACACGCGTGCGCCGTCGACTCCGCGAACGTCGTGTGGTGCTGGGGTCGCAACGCGAACGGGCAAGCGGGCCAGCGCGTCACGATGGACCCACGCTCGCGCGCGATCGTCACGCCGAGGCCCGTGATCCTCCCCCGCCCGATGTGAGCGATCGACCGCTGCTCAGCGCGCCGATGCGCACTCCGCGCGCGGGCTGAGGCGTGTTCGACCAACAGACACGCAAGATCGGCATCGCCGTCGCTTGTGAACCCGCAGCGGCCGAGGGGATCAACCGCTCCAGCGCCTGCCGTGTTGTGTCACACTCGCGCTCGATTCTCAGGTCGATCGCGACAATGATCCCATCGTTCGATGCACGGTTCTTTCTCTCGAAAGCGTACGTTGATTTCGTGATCAGCGAGCTCCGACGCGGCCGCGTCGCGCGCACTGTCGCTGGGTACAACGACAACGCGTGGTCCGCCTCGACCGTCACGACCACGAGCTACAGCGCCGAAGGCGGCTTTCGTCGCGATCACCAGAGCAGCTCCGGCGTTGGAACACCGGTTCACCAACCAGGCCAAGACCGCTCGGAGACCGGCGTATCCGAAGCCGCGATTCGCCATGCGATCGCCGTGCACCGCGCGTACAACGGCTTTCGCGACGTGCTCGTCGCGTCGATCCTCGAGGACCTCGAGGACGCGGTGTCCCGCGGCGATCGCACCGCGCAGCGAGCGCACGCTGCGCGATTGATCGGGCCTTCGTCCCCCGAGCGCGCAGCGCCCTTCGACGAAGTGGTACGGTCGCTCGACGCGGGGGATCGCGACGAGGCGCGGGCGTTGGCCGAGCTCGCGATCGGTGCCATGGATCGTCCCGGCGTCGAGGTGTTCGGACTATTGATCAAGGAGGTCGCCGAACCGCTGAGCGACGGAGATCGCGCGGCGCTCTTGCGCGTAGAGACGTGGCTCGCGGCGCTCGCGGAGCTCTTTCCGACGCGGGGAGAGTTCTCGTACTGGCGGTCGGCGGCGTTCGAGCTGCTCGGACGGAGAGAAGAAGCCTTGGCGCTCTACGCGCGAGCGCGCACGATCGGAAAGGTCACCGACTACCACTCGCGACAGCGTCCTGCGGACCTCGACCCACGCGCCGGTCGCCGCGCGCTTCGCACGCTGCAAAAGGCCTCTTCTCGCTGAGCGTCTGGCGAGCTGTCCCCACGAGATCGTCGGAGCATCTCTCGCGCTTCGCCGCCACGGGAGAGGCGTTCGACCAGGTCTATCGCGACGCCCCGTTGGAAGCACTACACGCCACGAGCAATCTCCTAGGAAGTATCCAGGCAATCTTGCGTTGCGTGTAGCCAACGGAAGGCGGAGCCGCTATGGGTGTGGGCCGGCTAACGGGGTCGAACTGGGGACACAGCGCGAGTCAAGCTCTTGGCGCGTATGGCGCTCGGCGAGTGCAAGCTCACCGAGGCGTCGATCGGTGCCGCGCGAGCGCACGACCATGCGCTGCGATCGAACACGAAGTGCAAAGCGAAGGTGCATGGCTGACCGGCGTAGCAAAATCGGCAGCAGATCAGGCGGAAGTGCTCGAGGTGTGCGACGCGCTTGCATCGTTCGGCAGCTCGACGGGCCGACGCGGGGGCCCAGCGAATCGCGATCGAGCATCGGCGCCGCGTCGTTTCAGCGGCCGAATGAGGCCGTCGTCGCGGGGCGGCTCTCGCGCCATGATTCAGCACGAAAACAGCGGTCGAACCCCTCAGCAGGGAACCGGATTTGGGCGCGACAGCCCTGGTATTCGTGAGGGAACAACGCAGACGCTCGCTCGCCTCACAGCCAGAGGTCGCGCCCTCATCGTT
>LNEO01000220.1 GCA_001465015.1 Deltaproteobacteria bacterium Ga0077539
CGGGGCGCGCGGCAGCGCGGGTGGGGGCTTCAGCACTGCGCCCACTGTCGTTGCACTCGCTCGCGCGCGGCAGCGCGGGTGGGGGCTTCAGCACTGCGTCTACCGTCGTTCTGCTCATTCGGCGCGGCAGCGCGGGTGGGGGCTTCAGCACTGCGCCCACTGCCGTTTCACTCGCTCGCGCGCGGCAGCGCGGGTGGGGGCTTCAGCACTGCGCCTACCGGCGTTCTGCTCATTGGGCGCGCGGCAGCGCGGGTGGGGGCTTCAACACTGCGCCGATCGCCGTGTCAGCCGTGCGGTCTTCGGTGCCTCTGAAAGATCCGGGCACCTCCTACGCTCGTGAGCAGGATGGGAACCACACCCCGTGATCGCAGGGTTCGCCCCGAATTCATCCGGGGCAGACCGGCGCGCTACACGCGCTCGAGGTTCCACACATCGACGTCGACGCCCGAGGCGTAGTGGACGAGCGGCGGCGGTCCGTCGGGGCGACGAATCTTCGCCGCGCGCAAGAGCGACTCGTCGAGCTCGTAGAGCTCTGCCGCTTGAAGGGGATACGGCACATGGTGAACGCGGCCGAGATAGATCTCTCCCTCGGCCTTGGCGTAGAGCACGTAGCGCTCTGCGAGAAAGTGCTCGAGCGTCCCGGGCTTGGCCGGCTCGATCGGACCCGTCACTTTGTAGCGCGCGCGGATCGTGGCGGGAACAGGGTCCGGCCAGTGGCGCTCGCTTCGGTACGAGATCACGTTGCGCACGTCGCGCTCGAACGACATGGTCGCGTAGTGGTACGGCAGCTTGTACCAGGCCCTCGCGATGCGAACGGCGATCGACTGCGCCGCGTCGAGCGAGAAGAACCACACGCCCGGGTCGCGCCCCTTGTAGTGAACGTACGTGCGAACGTTGGTCTCGTGAAAGTCGCTCAGCGGCGGAAAAGGCGGGACGAACCGCGGTCGAACGCCGGTCATCGTGAACGGCACGAGCCCGACGAACGCCCGTCCCTGAAACGTGTCGAGCTCGAGCTCCTCGGGGATCAGCGTCCGCAGCATCGCGGCGTCGACCTCCCAGTGCAGAAACAAGAGCTCTTCCCAGCGCTGATACATGATGTGCATCCCGCTGGGGCGACGGGTGGGCGCGATGCGGTCGATGGTGTCCATGAATTCGTGTTCACTTTCCCTTGGCGACGTAGACGCCGGTCCAGTCCGCGGGCGGCGGGTCCGCGAGGTATCCCTCTGCGCGCGCGAGCATGAGCTTCGCCACCGCGTCGTCGGGAGCGAGCTCGATCGCCGCGCTCCAGCGTGAGATCGCGCCCTGAAAATCACGGCGCAGATACCGATCGAGCGCCTCGGCGCAGAGCCGCGCCAGCGTCCGCTGCTCGTCGGTGGCGTCCTTGCTCGCCGCGAGCAGCTCGTACACCTTCACGCCAATCGCCTTGCCCTGCACCGCGACGACGTCGATCGGGCGCACGACGAGCGCGTCATCCATGAGCGCCACGGTGCTGTCTGCGACCATGAGCGTGGTGCCGTACTGCTTGTTGAGGCTCTCGAGGCGCGCCGAGAGGTTCACCGCGTCGCCCATCGCGGTGTAGTTCATGCGGTCGGGCGTCCCGACGTTGCCAACGACCACGGGCCCCGACGCGATCCCGATGCGGGTCTTGGTGCCCGCGACCCACGCGTGATCGCGGTCCTTGGCGAGCGCGACGAGCGCCTTTTGACACGCGAGCGCGGCGAGGCAGGCGCGGGTGGCGTGCGCTTTGTCTTCGAGCGGGGCGTTCCAAAAGGACATGATCCCGTCGCCGATGAACTTGTCGACGGTGCCGCCGCCGTCGGTGAGGCTGTCGGTCATCGCCTCGAGGTAGCCGCCCAGCGTTCGAACGAGCGCGTCGGGGCCCATCGATTCTGCGAGCGTCGTGAAGCCCGCGAGGTCCGAGAACACCACGGTGAGCGTGCGGACCTCGCCGCCGAGCTCGGCCTCGCGCCCCGACGCGAGCATCTTTCGCACGACGTCCCTGGGAACAAACCTCGCGAAGCTCGCGAGGCCCGACTTCATCTGCGCCAGCGCTCGGCCCATCGCGTCGATCTCGGTGAACACCGAGCGGATCGGCGGTCTCTCTTCGAGCGTGAAGTCTCCGACGCGCTCCATCTCTTCGCGCAGCTCAGCGACGGGCTTGGACACGCGCGACGCGAGCCACAACCCAAACAGCACGGCGATCACGACGCTGACCGATCCAAACGCCAGCGTTGCGCGATTTTCGCGCTCGAGGTCACCCATGAATTCGCTCTCGGGCGCCAGGACGCCCACGCGCCACTCGAGCGAGCCTTCGATCGGCAGGCGCGCGACGCTCCCGAGAAACGGTCGTCCGACGGACTCGAACCGAAAGTGCCGATGGCCAGCGGCGTCGACGTCGCGGCCTCCGAGCGCGGCGCGAAACGAGGAGAGGTCCGCGTCGCGCACGTCCGAGAGCCGCACGAGGCGCGGCTCGGCTCCGTGCGAAACGACCGAGAGCGTCGGGTGCGCCACGACCTCGCCCTCGCGCGTGTACACGAACACGACGCTGTTGGCGCTGGGCTTGAGCTGCGCGACGAAGCGCGAGAGCGCGTCGAGCTCGAAGTCCACCGAGTACACGCCGTGCACGCGCGCGCCCGAGCGCAGCGCGCGGACGCAAGAGATCCCAGGGACGTGCCGGTTGAAGAAGATGTACGGGGCCGTCCACGCATGAACGCTCGCGCCTTGCGCGGCGCTGTACCAGGGGCGCCTGCGCGGGTCGTAGCCCGTGTTGAATAGATGTGTATGCCTCGGCCGAGTCCCGTCCTCGCGCAGGTCGTGCTCTTCGAGGGTGGTCCGCTGGTCCTCGCCGATGACGCTGTGGTTGAAGCGCATGCGCCCGGGCTCGGGGCGAAATGCTCCGGAGAATTCACCGCGCTCGTCGCCGTAGCTCACCCAGGTGAAGCCCTGGTGGGCCCTGAGCATCGCGAAGAGCCGCCCGCCCAGCGCCGAGTCGTGGGCGCCCGCGCGCTGCTCGGGCTCGCTCATCGAGACCATCACGTCCAGCGCGGGAACAGCGCGGTCGAGGTAGCTTCGCGTGGTGACGGCGGCCTGCTGCGCCACCTGGCTGAACACCGACTCGCTGAGCGTGTGAACGGCGGTGCGGGTCCGAAGATATCCGCGCACGGCGGTGATCAAACCGACCGCCACGACGAGCGTGGGGATCGCGATGGTCAGCGAGACGCGATAGCTGAGCTTGAAGCGTTTGGAAGCGGGCTCGGGCGGCAGCCGCGAAGCACGCGGGCGAACCTCGGTCATCAGCGGCGACTCCTGCACAAGCGGGGCTATGCTCGCACACCCGAGGCGAGAAGTGTCCCGCTGTGTGTCTCTCGACGCCCGGTTGGAAGAAGACACGCCACGAGCGCAGTCGAGCGACGGGCAACGGGCAGCGGGCAGCGGGCAACGGGCTCACTTGAAAAGAGGGGAGTCTCGCACGGGGTTAACAAACCCCGTGTCGGGCGCCGTTCGAAGACTCACGGCGGAAGGTGCGCTTCGCGCGACCACCGTCAGAGGGCGCAGCAACGG
>LNEO01000221.1 GCA_001465015.1 Deltaproteobacteria bacterium Ga0077539
GTCTTCGAGGCACTATGCGCGGCAGCTCGCTGCCGCGCCGCCGCTGTCGTCCCTCGCTGCCGCGCCGAGGCTGTCGTCGTATGGGAGTAGATGCACCCATCTCTGACTGCCAAAGCAGCGAGCGGATGCGTCTTCGGCGTCTCGGGGTGCTGCGCGCGCTGCTCGGCGGTCGTAAGCTTCAACCGCGACAGGTTAGGTTCGGCGTACAGCGCTGAATCTGCAGGAGCGAAAGACGGTGAAGTAGTTCGAGAACCAGCCGGGATCGAGCAGCGCGCCGAGCTTCGGTGAGTCGAGCGTATCGAAGAAGTGCGCTTCTCTTCCGCGCACGAGCCTGTCGGTAACGACCGCCGTCTTCGGGCGGCTTTGAAAGGAGTACGCGAGTCCCGAGACGAACACGCGATCGCCGCGAGTCGTAGTAGACCTCCCGTTCACGCATGGTCCGCGCTCGCGCTCTCGCGCTCACGCTCGTGCACATCGCGAGCTGCAACGGTCCGCAGCCGCAGCCGCGCGCGGCCGCGGTGATCGACGCGTTCGCGCCTCGGCCGCTCGAACCTCCGCCGACCGAGCGAGTCCGTTCGGCGCCTACGCTCGACGCTCGCGGCGAAGACGCGGCGAGCGACGCGTGGGAGGACGCTGCGCCGCCCGTCGCGGTGCGCGTCCATCCCGTGCTCGAGTCGCTGCGCGCTGCGCTGCTCGTCCACGCGACGCCCGACCTTCGCTACACGCTCGAGCGGACCGACCTCGACAACACCGATCGCGGCGAGGGTCGCGCCATCTATTACGCGCTGTGGGACTACACCGTCCGCGTGATGTTGCCGGCGTCGCTCTACCGGCCGCCCGATTGGCGCTGGCCTCGCACGCGCATCGTCGACGACGCCACGCTGCTGTCGGCCGCGTCGGCGTACACCGACGACGCGTTTACGCTCGATCGGGCGTCGAGCTTCGACATCCAATGTCAGTCCGAGACCTGTCCGCCCGAGGCCGAGCGACGCGCAGCGTGCAACACGCGTCCGCTCGACTTCGTGCGCGGCTGGTTGGACGCGACGGTGCTCCGCTTGAGAGCGCGCGACGCGGCGGTCGCGAGGAGCCTCGCGCGCGCGGACGGATCGGTGTCCGACGCCGCGCCCATCGATGGCGGAGCGGCGGACGGCGCTTTCGACGGCGCTTCTGGAAGCCCGGATCCCCAGTGGACCAACGACGACTACGACTCTGCGTCGACGACGTTGATCGGCGAGCTCTCGGCGCTCACCGAACAGAGCGCCGACTGTCGCTCTGCGCAAGCGTCGAGCGTGGCGATGCTGCGATCGATCGCCTCGACCGCTCGACGTCGGCGCCGACCCGCCGGCGTTGCGTCGCCGCTTCGAGACGCGGCGCTCGGGCTCGACGGCGGGTGATCCTCGCGCAAAGGGCAGATCTGCCCGAAAGAGGGCAGATATGCCCTCGCGCTCTACGCCAGGGTTTCGGGGCTTTCTTCCGCTTCGCGGGCTGCAGAGCGCTCTGGGCGCGGACGCGCTGTCGATCGCGTACCGCAAGCGGCTGCGAAGCGATGCGGCCAAGGGGTGGCAGATCGACGCTCCCGAGGCGCGCCGCGCCTACCGCGACGACGGGCGCGCATCATCACCGCGTGAAGCGCCGTTGACGGTGCGCTCGCGCGACCAGGACACTGGCGCGCGATGGTCTCGTTTTCGCTCGCGAACGTGCAGTCGAAGCTCGTGTGCGCCCGCTGCGGAGCGGTGATCGACGGGCCGCTGGCGTTCGCGGTCCTCGAAGCGCCTGGAGATTACGTCGATTTGAAATGCGGCGCAGAAATCAATCCTGAGAGCGTCGAGTGCGTCATCAACCACGCGCGGCGCGCGATCCCCGACGTCGAGGCGATCCGCGCGAGGCTCGAGCATCGCTTCGCCGCCGAGCGCGACGCCAACCGCAAGGCGCCGAAGAACCCCGTGACGATCGAGCAGATTCGCGACCCCAAGGGGCGACCGCGCGTCCGTGTGCTCGCGTACGAGTCGGGGCCCGGAGCTATGCACAGCACCGCTCCGTATCTTCGGCTCCGAGCCCTCTGCCCCATCCACCACGTATGGTCGTCGATCCGCGAGTACGCGATCGTGTGGGACCGCAAGGCGCGAGACTCGCGGCTCGATCCTGCGCAGCCCATCGGCGCGGCGATCTACTGCCACTGCGCGAGCGCCAAAGTCCCATCGTTCAGTGGAAGGCTCGTCGAGTGGCGCGCGCTCGGGCTGGCGACACCCGCGCGAAGAGCTCTCTCGGATCGTGCGAGCCGCGATCGATCGCGGACCGAAGAAGAAGGCCACGAAGCTCCTGTCGATCGCCGCGAACCTCGCGATCGCCACAACCGAGACCTCGTGAATGAGGTGATCGACTGCGTCGACGCTCTGCACGTACGTCGTGAGCGTGCATGCTCGTGGCGCCGCGAATCGACCCGTCCCGTGATCGTCCGCTGTCTTCGCTGGCGAGACTAACTCGTTGGCGTGAGGCGCTGCCCGAGGACAGGACCGGCTCGACCCTACAAAATTTTCACGACGCGACCTTCGTACCCGCTCTCGAACGCTGCGAACTGTGGACACCGCGAGCGGGCGACCTCCCGACGTAGTGTGAGCCACGCCGCCCGTCGCCGAAGCCAGTAATCGCGCGCGTCTTCGTCGGGATCGCTGCGAGTCTGCCCGTGCAGCGAACGCCAGACGGATTTCGGGTCGCTTAGCTCTTCTGGTGATCCGGGCAACGGTCTCTTGCCGATCTCGTCGCCGAACGCGGCGATACGACTGAGCTCATCCGCGAGGAGCCACGCTTCGATCTCGTGAACGGCGACACCGATCACGACAGGCACGATCGTGCTCTGCGAGGCGCATTCAAGCGCTGCGTCATTGGCCGCAGCAATCACATACTGAAATTGATCCTTCGTCGCATCGACGATCATCACCACCGCGAGCGGGTCGACGCGCTCACCGTCGAAGACGAAATCGCCCCGCGCCGCGCGCACCGCGCCATCTCGCATCATGCGCCCGAGCTTTCCCGCGCGACCCGAGCGACCAAACGATGCGATCTGTCTTTGCGTTTCCTCGAGTGTGATCGACACGAACGGGACCGGATAGCGAACACCGTTCAGCTCGTGCAGTCGCTCGAGCAGCGACGGGATATCACCCTTGAACGCTTCGTCCTGCCACTCGAACCACGCTCGACGCCCGATGTCCTGCGATCCTTCGCCGATGATGACGAGTCGCTTCTTCACGGTTCGGCCGCTCCATGAGCGCCAAGCTCTCCCCCTCCTGCGACTTTGATCGCTCTCGGAAGATCGAGAAGTCCTTCTTCTCCCGTCGCGGCCCACAGTTCACCGAGCGACTCGCGCGCGAGCCTTCGCCCGATGTTCGGCGGGAGCCGGTGGATCTCGGTCGGCGAATCTCGACCTGGCCTGCGAAACACCAGCACCTCTTCGGGCGTGCACGCGCTCAACAAGTCCGGTGAGTGCGTCGTCAAGAGGATCTGCACCCCGCGCTCGTTGAGCGCTCGAAGCAGCTGCAGCACCTCGTGAACACGCCGGGGATGAACTCCGTTCTCTGGCTCCTCGATCAGGAGCGTCTTCGGGGTGTCCTCTCGATGTACGAGCGCGAGGTACGCCGTGAAGAGCACGATTCCTTGCGAGACCTCTCGTCCGTCTACGACGCTCCCGTCGTGAAGGCGGTAGTGGAGCGCGTACTGCCCGGCGCCTTTGTCGATCACGACGCACTCTTGGACTCGCTCGTTCGTCGCAGAGCGCAGCCCTTGTTGAATCGCGTCGAATCGTCCGCGATCCCCGAGCGCCAACGAAGCGAGCTGCGCCGCCGTACCTATGCCGCGATTGGCCACGATGTGTTGCAAAGACTTCTGCTGGCTGTGCGCGACAGACAAGACGGCGTCGGGATCGAATCGAAGCGGCGAGCTCACGGAGTGACCCTCAGCGAACTGGTGATTCATGCCGACGTTGCTCTCGAGGCTATTCTCTCGAATCGACACGAAGCAGTCGGTCCATTGAACGCGCACGCTCGTGGTCGTCGGCAGCGCGGTCGGAGTCCTCGTTCGTTGGTACAGCAGCGACAGTGACTGCAGAAACGCGCTCTTGCCCGAGTCGTTCGGCCCGATGAGCACGTTGAACATTCCCAGGTCCACAGCGACCTTCTTGATGCACTTGTAGTTCTCGATCTCGACGTGCTCGATCATCGCTCCGACTCGCAGCGAACACTGTAGCAGTGCGAGGCCCCGGACGGCACGCGCCACACCGGATCTGGCGCAGTGGCAGTCCCCGCCGCGCTCTGTCGATCGCCTCCTTGTTTCGCAGCCCGAGACCCACGATCATCCCGGCGCGCAAGCGCAGGAGAAACAATGATGATCGAGTCCGCTCCCAACGCCTTCGGTCTGCTCGGGGGCTTCGCAGGCGACGAGCGCAAGCGCTCGCAGGCGTCGATGCTCGCCGAGCAGCTCCGCGGATCGCAGTCCGACTCCGTGGACGTCTCTCAGGTCGTCGCGGTCCTCGAGACGCTGCCGTTTTCGGGACGGATCGAGTTCGTCCTGAAGGTGCTCTGCGAGAGTCCGTCGCGCGACCGACTGGTGCGCGGGCTCTTCGACTCGTGCTTCAGCGCGACCCGAGCGCCCGAAGGCGCTTCTGGGGCCGAGCCGATCCTCGATTCATTGAGCGGCGAAGCGAGCCGCCAGCTCGACCCCGAGCGCTACTACCTCGTTCGCTTGTTGGTGGTGGCCCTGCCTCGACTCGACCGCCTCGGCGTCGAGCTGTTTCACAGCTACCAGCGCACCAGCAGCACGGTGCTGTTTCGAGCGTTTCTCGACGCCATGGTCGCCTCGCCGGTCTTCACGGACGCCGAGCTCGAAGCGGTGTTCATCAGCGCCGTCGACGCGTCGAGAAAGGCCATCTTGGAGCGCTGCAAGCGCGCTCCCCATCGCCAGCGCTTCGTGGGTCGGCTGATCGAGAAGAAGCTCGCGCCGCTCTCGATGCTCTACTTCGCGAATCCCGAGGTCGTTGCGGCGTTGCTCTCGACCGGAACGGCGACGGAGATCTCCGAGTTCGAGTCCCTCGGATTCAGAGGCTGGTCGCAGCTCGGCCCGGTGTATCTCGCCCATCTACGACGACAACTCGAGGCCAACGCAAACGACCCCATCCGCAAAGGAAAGGTCTTTCGCGCGTTCGAGTCCCACGCCCACGAGCTGCGCTCTGCGGACGTCAGAGCGCTCGTCGCGCTCTGCGAAGAGCACCAGCCGCTCGAGATCGCTCCCACCGTCGGCCCCGAGGTGCGCTCCTACCTCGAAGAGACCTCTCGGCGCGGAGCGTGGGCCGGACCCTACGAGGGCGTCACGCTCTCGCTTCCCTGCGCGCGGCTGCTTCATCTTCTGAGCGGCGAGGACAGAATCGCGCTGCTGCGGGCGAACCTCGCGAAGAGCCCCCGCGGTTGGGCCTTCATCGAGACGCACCGAAGCCTGTGCGAGACGCTGCTCTCGCAGCGCGTCGCGAGGCTCTCTTCACAGCAGCTCTTTACGAACCTCGCCTGCGAAGCGCTAGAAGCCCTGTCCGAAGAGGCGCTCTGGGATCTTCGGACGACCGCTGCCGACGACGCGGCGCAGAAGACGTTTCAATCGTTCGACGCCTTTCTCGATCTCGGTCGGTGGTCGCACAACCGCCTCGCGATCGAGGCGGTCGAGGCGTGGCTCTCGCTGCACCGGCGCACGACTCCCACCGCCGCTGTCATCGCGCGCTTCGAGGGACGGAAGAGCGCAGCCGAGCTCTGGACGCTCTGGACGCGCCACGCGCTCGGACGGGTCATCGACCAGGCGAAGTCTGTCGCGAGGAGGGCGACGTCGTCGCTCAACCGATGCAGCCCTCGGGCCGCGCGCTCGACGATCACGTCGTACGTGCCCTACCTGAAGATCCTCGTGGATCACATCCAGTCGGTCCTGTGCGCCCCAGGCCAGCAGTGTGATCCAGCGGTGCACCTCGCCTTCGCCGCGGATCTCGCGGACGCCACGCGAGAGCTCTTCGATCGCGCCGCGCGCGAGCTCGCCGACGACGATCGCTCCGTGGGCGCGCGGGCGGTCGCGTCGGTGCGCGCGTCTCTCGAGACCATGCTCGTCGCTGCGTTGCGAAGAGTCTCTACGCACCTGGTGTTCGACCCAGCGCGCGAGGGCTACGTCACCGCGTCGCAGCACAGTCAGCTGACGCCCGCGCTCACGCGGGTCTGTGCTCTGCAGCACCTCGCGCACTTTTCTGCGCTGAAATCAGCGCTTCTGGAGTTCTGCAGCGATCTCTTCGAGCGCGTGAAGGTGCCGACGGGCGCAGCTCGCCTCGGGTTCGTCGAGTCGGTCAATCGGCACAAGAAGAAGGCGTTTATCTTCTTCAACCTCGAGGCGCACAAGCTCTGGTCTGCAACCGCCCTCTCCCTCCTGACGTCCCTGCGAGCGTCCTGCGGAGCCCGCGAGCGCGACGTCGAGCTGTCGTCCCGCGTCTGGACCCTCTACAAGCGAGAGAAATACGGCGAAAAGCTACCGAAGCGCAGCGAGAAGAAGTTCAACGAGTACTTGCTCGAGTGCTTGTCGCTCCCGCCGAGCGTGGTCGCGACAGAGAAGCCGGCGCTCGTCGATGTGGGCGCCGCGCTCTTGAAGGCGAACGAGTTCGACGCAGCGGCGGACTCCTTCGCCCGCGTGGGGTGGCTGATGGAGGTGATCGATCGCGATCCTCCTGCTGCTCCCGTGCGCGAAAAATACCTGCTCAAGTACGGGGACATCGCGGTCCCTGCGGTGCGGGCGCTGCTCGAAGACGCGACCACCGACCGCGACGCCGCCCTTCGCATTCAAGCCCACATCACGTTGCTCGAGCGCTCGCAGCACCAGCTCGACGCGCTCGCGACTTCCGTCGCCTACGTGGGAAGGCGGATCCGCAACGAGGCCGGACTCCATCGGCCCCTCGTGTACCAATGGCTCATCGAACGCATGACCGCCATCGTCACGCGCTCGCTCGAGAAGGCCGCGGAGGATCGGGGTGCGCAGGCGCTCGAAGACATCAACGTGCTCTGCGAGGCGCTCGAGAAGATGCTGCGCGACGACGTCTCCAAGCGCGACTCCGTCGCCAAGAACGCGTTTCGAAGCATCGCAGCGACGATCCTTTCGAGCGCGCTGACCTTCGATGGCGCTCGAGCAGTCGTCGAAGCGCGCCGCCGCTGGGTCACGTGCGGCGTCCTCCTGGACTGGATCGTCGTGCGAACGCTGCACGGCGACGAGGGCTCGCAGTCGTTCGTCTGGCCTCTGCAAGGCTGCGCGATGCCTCGCGAGCGAACGGTCCCCGAGGAGTGGCTCGAGCAGTATCTGCCCTTTCTTCGCGCACACTTTCGCGCAGGGCAGAGCCGCTTGGACGAGCTCAGGATCGGACTCTACACGCGGCGACACCAGCGCGAGGCTGGGTCCGCGGCTCGCTTCGAGGTCGCTCAGGCAGTGGATCTCCTCGTCGAAGCGCTCGACGCCGTCGCTCGATCGGGCGCCGCTTCGCCGCAGCGCGCGAAGGACGAGCTCGCGAACGCGAAGGCTTTTCCCGCGAGCGCGAGCGCGGATTCGACGCTGCTTCGACGAGCGTTGGCGCTCTTTGCCTTCGCGCGGACGCAGTGGTCCGAGGTGCCTCGCCTCGCGCGCTTCTTCGAGGCGATGGTCGAGTCGCTCGATGAGCCTGGGCTCCAAGCGAGCCAGCTTCGTCCGGTGATCGCGCTGTTCGAAGCCGTTCGTGCGCAGTATCCGCAGGGATCTCTCTGGTACGAGCTCCCGCTGCTCGCGCGGGCGTGCGACCGGCTGCTGCGCGCCTCGATCCGACTCTCGCTGTCCGACGCGGCGATGCGGATCTACCCCCTCTGGGTCGAGCTTCGCAGCGGGCAGGGGCGCACGCCGATCGGCAGCGAGCTGAGCGTCGCGCAGGCCCACTATCTCATCGCAGAGGGAGCGGTCCGCAGCGCCGACGTGCTCGAGTCTGGCTCGCAATCTGGCTCGCAGTCTGGCTCGCAGTCCGAGCGCCGCTGCGCGATCGCGCGCGTCCTGCTCGAGCAAACACCGAGCGCCGCGTACCTCATCAAGGACGACCTCGTCTCGCTTCGCGACGACCTGCTGCTCGAGTACACGTGGAAGACGCGCGGTGAACTGCGCGGCGTCTTCGACCCTGCCGGCAACACCGTCGTGTCGAGCGACGCGGATGCGCGCACGCGAGCGCCCCTCGCGGTTCCGTCGAACGTCTGGCCGACGCTCAACGGACGGACCATGCGGACGTACACCGTCGATGCGCTCGAGTCGGCGCTCACCGTCGAGCTCAGCCCGCAGATTCGCTCGAAGCACGTCGCGGACTTCGTGCAGTCGCCGGCGTCCAGTCACGTCGAGGTCATCGAGCTGCTCCGACGGCTTCTGCAGTTGAATCCAGTCGCAGAGAAGAGTTCGGCCGAGACAAAGCCCGAGTCGACGCCGGACGACGCGCGGGAGCTCTTGCTCGAGACCGTGATCCTCTGCGTGTTTCAGACAGACGCAGCGTGGTTCGTGCTGGCGTACCTGCTGAGCCCCGACGTGATCGCGACCTCGCAGCGGACGACCGCGTCGATCCTGACCAACCTGCACGCGTGGGTTCCCATGGACAAGGTGGTCGCGGTCCTGCGGATCCTGCTCGAGCCGAAGCGACGATGGGCCATTCAGGTCGTTCTTCACAAGGCGATCTTGCGGCTCCTGCTCGACACCGCGAGCGCCGAGGCGAGGAGCCTGTTCGCGCACGAATGGGCGCAGCGAGAGACACTCAGAATGCACACGGACGTATGCCACGAGATGGTGAAGCTCGCGGTCGGCGCGCTCGCTGCCCCGGACGCGGACAAGTCCCGCATCGCGTGGACGATCGCCGAAGACGTTGCCCGCTCTCGCGGAGAGTTCGGACCGACGACGGTCTTGTTGCTCTTGCTGCCGTCGTGGACCGCTGAGCGACCGTTCGTCGGCCAGCGCCCGATCGATCCGCTGTTTCGGATCCCGGTTCCCAACTCGGAGGTCCCAGAATCGTTTGGTCAGCTGCACAGCAAATGGCTCGCAGAGCCGCAGATCTATTTCACTTCGATCGAGGTTCGCGGTCGGCTACGCGGGCTCCTGGATTCGGTCGCGCAGGGGCCGCATCCGTACCTGCGCACGCTCGCGACGTGCATGAGCTTCGCGCTCTCGCCGTGCGCCGGCGGCGTCGACGATGATCCCACGCTCCAACGATTGAAGGAGCTTTTGCTCTCGATGTCCGTCTCGTGGGAGCCCGATCGCCCCGCGGTGTTTCCTTCGCCAGGAGCGAACGACACCGAGGCCCCCTCTGCGCTGACCGCGGAGGACGACTACCTTCTTCAAGTCGCGCCGAAGCTCTTCGCTGCGCTCGGGCTTCAGGTGTTGAGCAAGGAGCTCTCGAGCTACACCGAGCACGAGCGACAGACGGGTCGAGCGCTCTCGGATCTGTGCCGAAAGCACGCAGCGGCGCGGGTGCTGCGTGAGGTGTTCGGCCTGTGTCTAGAGTCGTTGGCGAACGTGCCGCCGATCCAGGTCGGGAAGCGATCGCGCCTCGCTCGCGTCGCGCAAGGACTGCTCTCCACCGCGAACGAGTGGGGCAGCGCGAAGCCGCTGCTGATCCCACATTTTCAAGAGGCGCTGCGGTTTCTGCGCGGCGACGCCGAGCGAGTCCGCCCGCTCCTGTGACGGTACGGCCCTGTCTGCCAACGTAGCTGAGACAGCGAGCTCCTCCGGGTTTACCGAGCAGGGCGAATGGTGGATGGATCATGGGGATGGCCCCGAAAAGACCGCCCTGTGGCGCCGACCGAGGTCGTTCCGAAGGCGCGGCGACGCACGTTCAGCGGTGTGTTCGAGACCGTACAAGCGACGCATCCTCGCCGAGGCGGACGCGTGCACCGAGCACGGCGCGCGGAGCCACTTGAATAGTGGCTCGATCCACGAGCGCGCCCTCGATCAAGATTTCGTCAACGTGGTGATCGAACCGCGACCCGCACCGATGCCCCGGTAACCGTTCAGGCCCCCTCTCGCCTCTCATCGTGACCCAAACTGTATGAGGAAAAGTCCAGCCAGAACACGATCGACGCATTCCCGGGAGCCAAGGGGCCCGGCAACAGCGCACCTGCGGTGCGTAGCGCAGCGGGCTCGCGCCCGCAGCTACCCTATGCGCAGGGACTCGAGGCGATCGACTCGCACGCGGTCACCGTTCGCCACCTGCGTCTGGACTCGCGTGCCGCAGCGAATGCCTGGAGAATCGCAGATCCAACGTGTCGAGCACCGTGTCACGGGTGTGGACCGCGTGCGAGCTGACGACGTTGCGCTCGAGCATCGAAGGGGTAGCTGCGGGCGCGAGCCCGCTGCGCTACGCACCGCAGGTGCGCTGTTGCCGGGCCCCTTGGCTCCCGGGAATGCGTCGATCGTGTTCTGCCTGGA
>LNEO01000222.1 GCA_001465015.1 Deltaproteobacteria bacterium Ga0077539
GTTGGTTCATCTGCTGCGTGCGACCGCTGATGTCGTAGCGCATTTCCAGCGAGAAGCGCCGCTGCGATCCGTCATCGTGCGTGAACAGCCCGTTCGATCGCACGAGCTGCTCGGCATGCTCCGTGACATCGCCGAACAGATCATACGCCGCGATCGGGAATGTGTGCGGCGTCGAGGGTGTCGCGCAGAGGACCAGCTCGACGTTGAACGCATGGAGCCCGGCTGCTACGTTGAATCCGTGAGCAAGCTGAGCACCTTGGATCCGTCGCTCGACGTGGTGTTCAAGCTGCTCTTCACGAGCCGCCCCGAGAGCAACGAGTTGTTGATCGCGTTGCTCTCAGCGGTGCTGCGGCCGAAGAAGCCGTTCAAGAAGGTCACCGTGCGCAACCCCGAGATTCCTCGCGAGGCGCTCACAGAGCACGGCACGGTGCTCGACATCCTCGCCGAGCTGGACGACGACCGGCGAATCGACATCGAGATGCAGTGCGATCGTCGGCCGTCGTTTCGGGAGCGAGCGCTGTACTACTGGGCGCGGATGTTCGGCGCCGATCTCGTGCGAGGCAGCGGGTATGACGGCATTCGGCCGGCGATTTCGGTGCTCTTTGTGGGCTATCGCGAGCTGAAGGGAGATCGGGTGCACTCGATCTTTCGCTTGCTCGAAGTGCACGACCACGAGCGATTCACGGACGCGATGGAGCTTCATGTCATCGAGCTCAGCAAGCTCGACCGCGCGACGATCGAAGAGCAGCGAGACGAAGGGAAGCTGTTGGCGTGGACGAAGTTCTTCGCGGCCAGGAGCGACGAAGAGATGAAGGAGGCGAGCATGAAAGACGCCGCGATCGAGAAGGCGCGACGCGTTTTGGAGCAAGTGAGCGCAGATCCGGTCGCGCGCAGGCTCGCAGAGCAGCGACTGCTCGCGGAGATCACCTGGAAGATGGACCTCGACGCCGTGCGCGAGGAGGGGCGTATCGAGGGAGAAGCACGCGGCGAAGCGCGAGGCGAAGCGCGGGGGCGCAGCGCAGCGCTTCGCTCGGCGATCGTGGACCTGTGCGAAGTGCTGGGCATCGAGAGCACCGCAGCGCAGCGCGAGTCTCTCGAGTCGATGTCGCTGAGCGAGCTCGAGGCGTTGCGCGAGGCGATCAAGCGCGAGCGTCAGTGGCCGCGGTGAACGCAACGCGCGGCCAGCCCCTGGCCGAAAGCGACTGGCAGCGCTCGACCACGTTGCCCCTGCCGTCTCGACGTCGCGCTCGACGGCGGTGATGCGCCTCAGGCAGCGCTCACTGTACAATGCTCGAACGGCCGATCGAGTCACAAAACTCTTGCGCAACACGTTCGAATTCGCCCAGTGCGAGCCGTACCTCAACAAGGCGATTGTCACTCAATCGACCGATCATACGCTGGAAATAAACACAGTCGACCACAACGATCTTCGAGCGATCAAAGACATCCACCGGCGGATGAACGAAGAAAGCGCGATACAGCTCCTCCCGAGGGTCCTGAGTTAGCAAGTCCGTTCGGTGCGTCGCGTAAACGCCGTCGTCGAGCTCTTCGAACAATTGACTCGTCGTAAGCGCACAAAGAGCCGGACTCGCCCAACGCAAGGTGCGATCGTCGATAGCGGCTCGAAGATGGGCGGCGACGCTCCCAAGCGACGTTGGGCCACAATCGTCGCCGATCGAGTTTCCACCAAGCCAGAACCGAATTTCGCCAAACCGAAATCGCTGGTGATTCTCTTTGGATTGAACGGAGTCGACAGCGTATTCGATCGCGAATCGCAGTTTTTCACCAATGATCGTCGGCATCATCGCATTCTTCCCAGAGCTCGCCGCACCCCGATTGGGATATCGTCCAACCTCAAAGTTCGAGTCGACCCGCCGGTAAAGCCCGTCGATCCGCTGAAGTGAGCGCCTCCGCCTGGGAGTCCATCCGGCGAGAAGCGATAGATTTCTCCGTCAGCTGAGCGCCCATACCAGAAGTTACGGCCTGCGGGAATCGACTCGTTGAACACCAACTCAGAGTCCGGGGGCTCATGCTGTTTTCGCCGATCGAACTCCGGGCGCGATGGATTGTGCGCTGGATTCGGCACGAATCGGGGCCGTCTCACCGGGGTAGGAACGGAAATTCCCCACGTTGGCCGCCAGCCTGCCACGGGCTGGTAGTGCTCCGTGTTGGGGAACATCGGCTGATTCGCCGGTCCACTCAGTGGACGCTGCGACGGCACCGGCGCATTCGCCAGGCCAGGCTGGGCTCCCTGCCGAGGCAGTGCTTGCCCAGCAATCACCGCAGTCGCAGCGATTCCATTGATGATGTCGCTGGGACTCGGACCTCCACCGCCACCCTCAGGTCCGCCACTTCCGCCCGTGCCGCTGCCGGGCCGCTCGGCTTCATTCGCGAGCTCGATTCGCTCGATTTGCTGCTCCGGCGTTGTGATCCCGCGGTCTGGAAAGTTCAGGGCCACCGGCGCCGTCGCATCCGTCGGCACGCCGGACCGGTCGCCGTTGCCCATATAGGACGTATTCGGCAGGTTCGTCACGAGGCCCGTATGAACCACACCAACAGCGCCGCCCACGGCAACGACAGCCGCTCCGACCACCAGTGCCGCTGCTACGGCCGTCGCGGCAACGTCTGTCGCAGCGCCGACAGGGCCCGCGGCAAGAGCGTCCAGCACCGTTCCGGACCTCACCGCGACCGCACACCGTTCAACGAACTCCGCCCAAAGCAGAGGCTCAAACACGGCGAGATTCTTCCCGCCCGTGGGCACCGCCATCCGCCCGTTCGGGTCCCGATAATTCCCTGGCGAGTTGAACACGTACCCATACGTGACCAGGTTTCTCGGATCACCCACTCCGTCGCCCGCGACGTACTCGGGAAGCGCCGGATCCGCGCTCAACCAGCGCGTGGTCCTCGGGTCGTAGTACCTCGCGCCCACGTAGTGCAGGCCCGTCTCTCCATCGAGCTGGTGGCCGTGGAACCTGTGCGAGCCCACGTCCGTTCCGCTCGATTGCTGCACCCAGCCCTCGCCGAACGGGAGGTGCTCTGCGTGCTCGTGCACAGCGCCGCTCGCGTTCGTCG